>QHZO01000238.1:0-6361 GCA_003224695.1 Acidobacteriota bacterium | reverse complement strand
GCGTGGTCAGTGCGGCTGTATCAAATCAAGACGGCACGATCCGGTTTCAGCGCTCCACAGGGGACGGGCCCTCGCGAATGTCAGGCATGGTAATCAGAGACAATCTGCCCGCCGCAAAAGAATCGGAGATCGTTTGCTGTCCCGCAGTTAGCTTGGATGGCTTCAGTTCCTCCCATCGGCCACCCACCCTCGTCAAAATAGACGTGGAAGGAGCAGAAATCCAGGTATTGGAAGGTGCGCGGTCTCTCCTGGAAACGAAAAAGCCGGTCCTAATCATTGAAGTTCACCACCAAAAAGATCTCCCTGCTGTTCACTCTATCCTGTCGGGCCTCGGCTATGCGCTCGAACCCCTCCGCTTGGAGGCGGCAAAAATCGGCGCTCGCAATTATTTGGCTTTCGTTGCGGGTTTGATGAAATCCGCCTCGGAGTGTGGTTAGAGTGTTGACCGATCACCAATTGTGGCTCGAGCTGCGCGAGCGGAGCCAGCGAGCCTACGAAAGGTATTTCTCCTGGGAAGCTGTCGCTGCCCGTTTCCTGAAAATTCTCGACCACGAAACCTAAGACGGTGTAAAAAAATCGGATTGGAGCCCTGCAGCGGCGGTCTATGACCGCCGAAAGCATCGAACATCAACCCGGCGGTCCCCGGCCCCTCCGGGGTAAACTCCGACCGCCGCTCCAGCCGATTTCGTCAGAGCTTCTGAGCCTTAATCCCGACCATGCCTAAAGACCGCTATCGCGTCTTGTTCGTCTGTTCCCATCCGGTGCAATACGCTTCGCCCGTATTCCGCCAGATGGCGAAGCACCCGAGACTCGATATCCAGGTGGCTTACTGTAGTATGCAGGGTGCCGAAGCCGCGCTCGACCCGGAGTTTGGCGTCGAAGTGAAATGGGATGTTCCGCTGCTCGAAGGTTATCCCTGGGTCCGCGTGCCCAACCGGTCGCTTCGGCCCGGCCTGGGGCGCTTTTTCGGGCTGGTGAATCCGGGCTTGTGGCGGCTGATCGCTTCCGACGCGTACGATGCCATCGTGATTTACACGGGATACGTCTGCCTCAGCTTTTGGATTGCGGTAGCCGCTGCCAAGCTTCACAGCATTCCCATTCTGTTCGGCACAGACGCGCACACGTTGGTTCCTCGCGACGGCTGGAGCTGGAAACGCGGAGTAAAGCGGTGGTTTTGGCCCCGGCTATTTGGTCTTGCCGATGTCGTGATCGTGCCTTCGAGTGGGGGAGTCGCCCTCATGCAATCTCTCGGCATCCCGGAGGAGCGACTCTTACTTACGCCCTACGTTGTTGACAACGACTGGTGGACAAGCCAAGCCGACAGGGTGGATCGCTTCGCGGTTCGGCGCACGTGGGGCGTGCCTGAGGACGCTGCGGTAGCTCTCTTCTGCGCCAAGTTTCAGCCCTGGAAGCGTCCCCTCGACGCCTTGCGCGCCTTCGCGCAAGCCAATGTCCCTGGCTCGCACCTCGTTTACGCTGGGGAGGGCCCTCTGCGTCGGGACCTCGAATCGCGGGCTAGTTCGCTGGGGCTGGCGGAGCGCGTCCATTTCCTCGGCTTCATCAATCAGTCTGAACTGCCGGCGGTGTACCGCACCTCGGATCTGCTGGTCCTGCCTTCGGAATATGAGCCCTTCGGCGTGGTCGTTAATGAAGCCATGCTCTGCGGCTGCGCCGCAGTGGTGAGTGACCGTGTGGGGGCGGGTTATGACTTGGTTTCGACAGGCCGCAACGGCTACACGTTCCCCTGCGGCAACGTGAAGGCGCTGGCTTCCATTCTGGGCGACTTACTGTCTGATCGGGAGCGGCTGCAGCGCATGGGCGAGGCCGCGCGCCTTCGCATGCAAACCTGGTCGCCACGCGAGAACATCGAGGCGCACGTACGGGCGATTGAACACAGCCTTAAGGCGGACCAGACCTATGAAATGGTACCTGATCAACACTAAGCAACGCTTTCGATTTGCCCTGCGGAATCCAATTTACTCCCTCAAAGCCGCAGCGCGAGAGCTGGCCCTTGCCGACGAGCGTTTCTTGGCAGCCTTGACCGGCACGCGTGCACTTCAGGTCCGTAGGTTCCTACAGGAACCCTTCGAGACAAGTGAGTTTCTGGCTCACTTGCGCACATGTGAAGATGTCTTCCGTCAAGGAATGGTCAGCGCGGACATGTGGGCCAAGAAAGTGTTGGTCCAATACGCAGCGGTTCGAGCTCTCCGGCCTGAGACAGTAGTTGAAACGGGAGTGGCGAGCGGCGTTTCTTCGGCTTACCTTCTCCTCGCATTACAACGTAACCAAAAAGGTGTATTGCATTCCGTTGAGGTCGGGGATTCGTCGTACCTTCCACCAGGCCAGCAGACCGGCTGGCTGGTGCCGGAGTGGCTCCGCACCCGATGGCGGTTGCACATCGGTGATGCGGCGGAGCTTCTTCCTGGCTTGCTTCAAGGAATAGGGCCTGTGGACATGTTTATCCACGACAGCTCGCACACCTACGAACAAATGAAATTCGAGTTCGAACTTGCCCGTCCCCACATTAAACGCGGCGGATTGCTGCTGGCTGACGATGCGTTGTGGAATCCTGCATTTGTGGAATTCGCCAGGACGGATTCCTCTCCGGCGTCAGCGATCATTCGGGGTGTAGGCGTACTCAAGACGTAGGCCCGATGAGAGTTCTGATTTACACGCACGCGTTTGCGCCCAAGATTGGCGGCGTGGAAACGGTGGTGATGTCCCTGGCGACAGGTCTAGCAGGCTTCACCAACGGCCAAGGGGCCACCCCTGTGGACGTTTCTGTTATGACTCCTACTCCGCGTGGCACATTCGACGATGAATCGCTGCCTTTCCGCGTGGTGCGGCAGCCCAGCCTGCTGCAAAAGGTTCGCCTGATGTGGGGCGCGGACGTTATCCATCTGGCCGGCCCGGCGTTTCTACCTCTTCTTGTGGCGCTGCTGTTACGTAAGCCAGTGGTGGTGGAGCATCACGGATACCAGGCAATCTGTCCGAACGGGCAACTGCTCTTTGAGCCGGCGCAGAAGCTGTGTCCCGGGCACTTCATGGCAGGCCGCCATGTCGAGTGCTTACGATGCAACGCCAAGGCTGGCCTGTTCCATAGCCTGATGATGTGGCTCCTCACCTTTCCACGCCGATGGCTATGCGCGCGTGTCGCGTCAAATATCACGCCTACGCAGTGGCTATCCACGCTGCTGCGCTTGCCGCGAATGATCACCATACACCACGGCTTGGCCGCCGAGGACAACCGTGAGTCCGCGGCTGCTTCGCCGTCGGAAGTGGCCTTCGTGGGCCGGTTAGTGGGCACAAAGGGTGTGGACGTTCTTTTGCGAGCCGCGTCGCGCGTGAAGGCCAAGGGGCTCGAGTTCACCCTCAGGATTATCGGTGATGGACCGGACCGCTCCCGCCTCGAAGCACAGACCGAAGCCCTGGACTTGGTGGACCGGGTGAAGTTCCTGGGATACCAACCGGACGCGAAGCTTCGCGAGACACTGGCAGGAGTGGGAGTCATCGTGATGCCGTCCTTGGCAGGTGAGGTGTTCGGACTGGTAGCGGCCGAAAACATGATGCGGGGCATCCTTCCGATTGTCTCCGCTGGCGGCGGTCTGGCTGAAGTCGTCGGCGAAACCGGTCTAACCTTCCCGCCGGGAGACGGCGAGGCTCTGGCAGGATGCCTCGAACGGGCCCTGCGCCTTCCTGAGAACGCAAGACCCGAGAGGCGGCGCACTCAGGATCGCGCAATGACATGTTTCACTGAACGCCGCATGGTGGCTGAGCACCTCGCTCTATATCGTGAATTCGCGGGAGAGTTACGGCGATCGGCGGTACCGGAAGGCGCGCTACAATGACTTACTGCAAGGCTCTTCCACTGTTGTTCTTCACAACAGTTTGCTGAAGGCAGCACGCCCACTTTTGCGGCAGGGGCTGGCCACCAGCCACTTACCCCTAGCCACTGATTACCGATGATTGACGCTCGAAGAGATGTTCCACAATCCGGCACGACGCTGACAGCGGTCCTGGGTCCGGGGGCCGTCCTGGGCGTCGTGTGGCTGGTGGGCAATGCGATTGCCGGGGATGCCATTCGAGGAGTAATCCTGCTCGTCGCGGGTCTTGCGGCGGTGATTGTCGCCGGAAAAACCGCCAACGACTGGCGCAACGGCATCTATCTTTTTCTCGTCTGGCTGTTGTTCGAGGACTTGGTCCGCAAGTACATGGGCAACAGTATGTACGTTTACTTCGTGAAGGACTCGCTGATCGGGATAACGTATGTGGCGTTTTTGATAACTCGATTGCATGGCGAAGCCGGGGAGCGCTTCCGGGTGCCCTTCAAGTACGCTTTAGGCGCCTTCTTCCTGCTGGGCCTCGCGCAGTTTTTCAATCCCGGCTCGCCCAGCTTCTGGTATGGCGTGCTAGGTCTGAAACTTTATTTCTATTACGTCCCTTTGATGTTCGTGGGTTACGCGCTGTTGCGTACGGAGCACGATCTCCATCGCCTCCTCATGGTAAGCGTGGGCTTGGCGACGGTAATTGCGCTGGTCGGAATTCTTCAGTCCATTGTGGGACTGGACTTCCTCAATCCCCACAGCGGCGCCGACATCGAAGAACTGGCACACCTGGTGCGATACACGCCCTCGGGCCTGGCTGTGCCAAGGCCTCCTTCGGTATTTGTGAGCGATGGCCGGTTCGCCAACTACTTGGTTCTCGCCTTCATTCTAGGTCTCGGGACGGCGGGCTTTCTCCTTCTGCGCCGGGCGACGTGTGGCCGGAAACTCGTCTTCCCGGCGTTGGCCCTGGTAGTAGTGGCAAGTGTGATGAGCGGCGGGCGAGGAGCGTTCACAACTACCTTAGCCAGCGCGCTCGTGCTTTCAGCGGGCATGCTTTGGGGCGCGCCACCAAAGTTCGGCGAGGGTTATCGGCTGGTCAAAGCTATCCGCCGAAGTTTTGTCTTCGTGGCCTTGGCGATCTCCCTGGCCGTGATTTTTTTGCCGCAGGTCATCGGCGCCCGCTTGGCTTTTTACCGGGAAACCATCTCGCCGGAGAGTCCTGACTCTGAAACCGCGACCCGAGCCTGGATTTATCCCGTAAGCGAATTTCATAAGGCCCTCTCAGACCGCGACTGGCTCGCGGGGCACGGCATCGGGACGGCATCGCTGGGCGTGCAGTACGTAAGCCGAATCATGGATGTACCCGCCACCGGCCTGGGGGTGGAGAGCGGATTTGGCAGTCTCGTTATCGAGCTCGGAATTCTCGGCCCGATCCTCTGGCTGCTATGGGCGTCGAGCCTGATGTTCGAGGCCGGTAAGGTGGTGCTGAAGCTAAAAGGGACGTGGGCCTTTCCAGTCGCGTTCTCTATATTATGGTTCGCGTTCTATTTATTGTTTCCTCGCACGTGGGGCGGCGTGACGGGCTATCAGGATTTCGTTCTAAACGCCTATTTTTGGCTGCTGGTGGGGGTTTTATTCCGTCTGCCGGGGCTGGTAAATCGGAAAGTGACGAGTGACAAGTGACGAGTGAAGAGTCAGCCAGTCGAAAATCGGCAATCCGTCAGCCGGACGGACCTTCGGTCGAAAATCGAAAATCCGTAATCGCTGTGGTTACGCCGTTCCTGGACAAACGCCACGGCACGGAACGCTGCTTGGCAGAGCAAGTCGAGCGCTTGGCGGAAGATTACGAAATCCACCTTTACAGCACCGCCGTCCAGGATGTGGACCTTTCGAAGATCATCTGGCATCGCGTGTCGCGTGTTCCAGGCCCGCACCTGGCGAGATATGCCTGGTTTTTTACGGCCAACCAACTCCAGCGTTGGTGGGCTAGGCGATTCCGGAAACTCAACTTCGACTTGGTCTTTTCGCCAGGGATCAATTGCCTGGATGCGGACGTGATCGGCGTCCATATCGTCTTTGCTGAGTTCTATCGGTTGGCTTGGCGGGAGCTCGCGCTGCGGCGCAATCCCCTGCGAATGTGGCCCTGGTTGATCCATCGAAGGTTGACTTACCAGCTTTTCATTGCCCTTGAGAAGAGAATTTACACGCGAAATGAGATCGCACTCACAGTGATTTCTCACAAGATGGAGCGAGACCTTGCGCGCTGCTTCAAACGGGAGCACGACCTCTCCCTACTCTATCACGCAGTCGACGTGGGGCATCTCAACCCGGCTCGCCGCCAAAGCCTTCGCGAGGAAGCGCGCCGCAAACTCCAGCTCCCCGAACCCGCGTTCGCGATTCTCATCGTGGGCAATGATTGGAAAAAGAAGGGCCTTCCCTGCCTGGTCGAGGCCGTGGCCAGCTTGCGAAATGCGGACCTTTGGATTTTGGTGCGAGGGGAGGACAGCTCTTACCGCTGCCGGGACCTTTTTCGAAAG
>QHZO01000240.1:5422-5986 GCA_003224695.1 Acidobacteriota bacterium | reverse complement strand
GGCCCGCTCCAGGTGAATCATCGCCAGCGAGCCGTGCATCTTGCGCTGGTAGTCGTCCTTCCGCTTCTTAAGATCGTCGTCGGTTTCGGTGCCCTGTTTCTGTAATTGATCGAGCAGTTCCAGCGCGTGAGTCGCATAACCTTCCGCATCGGTCAATTGCTTGGCCTTCTCCATCTCGCCTTGTGGCAGGTATCCCGGCTGGGGCATCAAAGACGCGGCGATCAGCAAGTTGCTCAGGTTGTTGCCATCGGCCTTGAGGCCCTTATCAAAGTTCTCGATCGCCTTCTTGTGGTACTCCGTCACCTTGTCCGCCTGGTTTTTCTGCTGGTAGGCGTTGCCCTCGAAGAAGTAGATCCATCCCAGCAACAGGCTCTCCGGAAACTTCTTTTGGAAATCCTCCGCCAATTGGATTTGGCGGTCCGGATCAAGCTCGTTTTGAATCGCACTTAATCCATTCACTTCGTCCGGAGAGGGTTTGGGAGGCTGCGGCGTGGCCGCGCCCGGTCCGGTGGTCGTGCCTCGCCCGGTGGTCGTGCCTTGCCCGGTGGTCGTACCTTGTCCGGT
>QHZO01000240.1:2374-5402 GCA_003224695.1 Acidobacteriota bacterium | reverse complement strand
CCCTGTAGTCTTCGGCGTTTCGGGCGCGGCCTGCTGGAATGCGCGAGCGCCGCTAACAAAGCTCAGGGCCGTCGCTAAGATGGCGCCCGCTAAGATCTTTCGTGAACTTTTCATGAAAACAATCCCTTCTTTCGAAAATTTCCGCCCGAAAAACTAAGCCTACCGAATTCGTCGGGCAGTGTCAATTGCCGGCCATCCCGGAAAGCAACGGCGCTCAACTCCGGCTCGCGCGGCCAAGAAGCTCACTCCTTTGAGCCGTAAGCCCGCGCCAAGCCGTTCTGGACGGCTCGCAAAGCGTCCGGATATGCCGGGGCGGTGAGCGCGGCGGCATGATATTCCACCAGCGCCTTTTTCCGCTCCCCGTTCAGGTCGTATATCCGCCCCAGGTAAATGTGCGACCAGGTCACCAGGCGCAAGTCGCGCGCCAGCGCCAAAGTCTTCTTGAAATATTCCTCTGCCGGATCGGGTTTGCGAAGGTTCGAGTAAACGATGGCCATGCCGTAAAGCGCCCGCTCGCTCCTCGGGTCGAACTTCTCGAGCACACTCTGGTACGTGGCTTTGGCATCGTCATACTTCGCCTGGTAAATGAAATTGTCCCCCTGTTCGAGGAGGCGCTCCTCCTCGCTCAGCGCTTGCGCAGCCTCACCCTTGGCCGGCTCGGGTTTCGGCGCAAATTTGACCGCAGCCAGCCGCTGATCCTCTTTCTTGGGGTCAATGCCCTCAACCATCTCCTTGTAATAAACCGTCATCGAAGCGTCTTGCTTTTCAAAATCCTGCAAGGCGCTGTAGTAGTACGGAACCAGGATATAGCCTTCGCTAACCAGTTCCGCCAGGGTCTTCGGAAGAGTTTCCTTGGGCGGCTTGTCCATCCGCAACTCGATGGAGCGGATCAAGCACTCCGTCAAGAGCAGGGAGAAATCGTCTTTGAAGTCGGTGCCGAGCATCGGCGCCTGGTGCGCAACAAGACCGAGCGCCGCGCGTTGCTGTATTTCCGCCGCAAACTTCAGCGCCATGGGGTCGAGAAGAAAGTGCAAGTACTGGTGGCGGATTTCGTAGAGGGGCGGTTCCTTCCAGGCCGTGGTCACAAGATAATAACTAGAGCCGTATATCCGCGCTTGAACTTGCCCAGAAAGGCCCAGCAGGCAGAGATAAATGGCGTAAGTACGGCCCAAGTAGTTGCCGCTGGGAAAGCGCAGATAGCCTTCGGTATCCGCCAGAACCTTGCGCACGGGGCCGGTCAATAGGCCGATTTCGGAATCGTACCGCAGATGGGCTCGGGTCCAAAGCGTGCCGAGGTCCGCCTGCTTGTAAAACGTCCGAAGCAGGGGGAGCAGTCCCTCAACCGACTTCGCGTCCGGTGGCAGGTCGGTCTCTTCGACGGTCAGCTTAAAGTCCGGAGGCGAGCCAACCAGAAGCGCCAAGGAAATGAACTGGCCGAGGTCTGCCGACGCGTCGCTCGCCACGCGGTGTTCGGCATAAAACTTTTTCAACTGCACGACAACCGGAGCATTCTTGGATTGCAAATGCGAGCGCACCGCTGCTCGCACCGGGTCGTCATTCGGCGTACCAAAGCCGGCGTCGTAACCGGCCGCGTTCAATGCGGCGAGGATGTCAAAGAGCTGCTCGTTCGGCTCAAGGTAAACGTTCGAGGGTTGCTGAGCGCGCGCAGGGCGGCTGGCAGATAGCAGAGCAAGCAGCATCACCGCTACCACCGGGCGCGCCATGGCGCTGAATCTGGAGCTTGGGCCACGCGATCGCCGCGAAGAGCGCCCATCGCGGCCAGACGCCTGTGAACCCCTATCGCTCATGCCGCACTATAAGAATGCAATGGGGAATTTAGCCAGCGATCGCGGGCGCGCGTGGCTTCAGCCACGGACGGTGATTTGATGGAGTGAGATGACCACGTGCCCTTCCGTCGGCACTCCGTCCACCGTGGCGGGCACAAACTGGCTGAAGTAAAGCATCCGGTCGAGGCGGTGCAGCAGCGCCGGTGAGTTCTGACCCGAAAGCACCGTGTAGTCGAGCACTTTGCCGACGGAATTGACGTGCGTGACAAGAACAAGGTCCTCCTCCCCCGTCGGAAGACTCAGCGGCGCCAGGGCCAGAATTCGGGGAGCCGTCACGGCGCCCAAGATCGGCTCCGGCGCGCTGACCAGCGCTGAACCCGGCATGCTCATCAGCATGGCGAAAAGAGCCACCGCGGCCACCACTCCGCCTGAGGCCGGAAGCAACAAGGGCTTGAGCGCGTTGTCCAGGAAAATGCGAAAGCGCGAGAGCCAGTCGCGGTGCAGGTGTCTCGACAACTGGACGCGCAGCCGCAGCGCCAGCTCCGGCGGGACCCTCCGCCGCCCGAGCGACTGAACGCCCGCCTGAGCCTCTTGATATTCTTCCACGCGCCGGCGGCAGGAAGCGCAGTCGGTTAAATGATACCGCACGGCGGAAAACTTCTCGCGAGCGATCTCCCCGTCCAGATATGCCAAAAGCAGGCTGCGAATTTCCGAGCAAGTTTCAAACATAATTATTGGCCCATGTAGCCGTTCAGCTTCCGCCGCAACAATTCCCGCCCGCGCATTAGCCGGGACTTCACCGTTCCCGCCGCGACACCGAGAACTTCCGCGATCTCTTCGTAAGACAGCCCTTCAATCTCCCGCAGCACTACGACGGTGCGAAATGGTTGGGGCAGGCTCGCCAAGGCCTTGCGGACAATCTCCTGCCGCTCGGCCTGCTCGGCAACGCCATAAGGTGTGTCCAACTTATCCGCGGCATGCTGCTCCGCCCTGGAATTTGGTTCGGTGGGGTCGAGAGAAAACGGCTCGCGCCGCAGCCGCCTTAAGAATCCCCGGCGATGGTTGAGCGCCTCGTGCACGGCGATGCGGTAAATCCAGGTCTTCAGGCTGCTTTCGCCGTGGAAATTCCCCACGCCCTTGTAAACTTTCAAGAACACGTCTTGCAAAACGTCCGCGGCGTCCGCGGGGCTCTCTACAATGTGCGCCACCATGTCGTAGACCGGGTTTTGATAAACCCCGAG
>QHZO01000240.1:0-2359 GCA_003224695.1 Acidobacteriota bacterium | reverse complement strand
CGTCGCCAACCGCCGAGACGGCTCTATCGAGTGTGACGCCAACCGTCCGCGCGCCGTTCATACCAACCCTACTCTACCAGCTTCGCCCCCACCGGCGCAACCGGTCGCCTTTCCGCTCTCCCCTACATTAGATAGAACCCGCCGCCGAAGGGTTTGTTCCAAATATATTCTCGCCCTTTTTTGGCTCAGTGGATGTTCCCGCGAGGATGACCAAATGGATCAAACCCAAGACATTTCCAATAATATTTCCCAGTTTGTCGCATCGTCTCCCACCAAGACTGTTCTCGGAGTTCACCTCGGCTCCATGCTCAGAATATCCTTTCCGAATTTTGAGCCGTTAGAACACCAGGCACGCAACCTCCGACACTTCATTCGGATGTATGTCCCGGATGTCTTAGAAAAGGGACGGTCCGGTCAAGATGTACTTTACATCTCCAAGAACGTGGCGGTGGTCCCCGCCCAGACAGCTTCAGGGCAGGCACCGCAGTCTCCCGTGGTGTCGATGAACGATCTTGGACCAGAGCTCGTCGCACTGCCGACGACCGGATACAATTGGAAGGCGTATTCCAATCCATCCTATCCATTCGTAATCGCTGCAAATCGAGCGACCGGACAACTCCAGATCATTCCAGAAAACCGCGAGGTAGCCGCTCCTTGGGTCATCGTTCCGAAACCTCGGGGAGATAGCCATAGAGAAATCGCAAGCGATTTCGTGTCCACTCTCCAAGAGCCGTTGAAAACAGTTTTGACGCGATTGCTCTCAGACCAGAAGTGGTATGTCCTGTTCTTTGACGTCACAAAGAGGAACGGAGTGCAAGAACAGTGGTCCGCCTTCAAGCGTGCGAAGCTCATCAGTAGATTCAATGCGGCGCTACGCGATTTGGGCATCCCGGCCAGACCGCATCAGAGTCGGCAAGTAGGCGCTCCGGCGTCCCGTTTACCTTCTCACGAGACAATAGGCACGCAACCGATCCCTTCGAACGACGAGGTCGGTGTTGTCTTCGATGCTTTGAGACGGTAGTCGGTGAATGGAACACCCGCATGAGAATCGTTTTCGTTGCGGGCTTTTTCGCGCCGGTACTGACCGCGCTTGAGGCCTCCGCAAAAGGACATCTGGATGATCGGTCAGTGGTGTGGATCCCGCAGCGTTCAAACGGCGACCTTAACATCAATGTCTTCAAGGCAGCTTTTCTCGACGTTGTGGCACGGGGGACCGAAGAAGTGCCGGTGTGTTTATTCGTGTTACGCGGAAGAGAGTATGTTCTTGATTCTTTGAAATCAATAGTTGGTGTGGGAGAAGCCAGAAAACCAGGGATCAAGGTCAAGATTGAGCAGTTTAAGAACGCGTATGATGCGCGACAAGTCATATCCAGAATTGAAGACTTCAAACCGAACGCTGAAGTGGCTGCCCTTACGGACCTAAATCGGCTGGATGAGTGGATTCTTAAAACACACGGAGAGAGTTGTTTTGCACCAGAGGGCGATTGGCGCAGCGAGGAAATCGCAATACCAGGACGTTGGTCTAGTCTATGCTGCAGTTGATCTGCTGGCTAATGAGTATTGGCAGATGCGCACAGCCGAAGTAGAGAAATCGACGGAGTGTCGAGAACGGTTTAACGCACAATTGCAGAAACTTGGTCTAGAATTTTCCTTGTCTACAACTTCATCCCGAGCAGGAGAAGAGGGGGATGCGTACTTCGTATCGTATCCGCACGGGACGGACCAAAAAAGAATGCTTGAGTGTCATCTGAAGAAAGGGTCCGACCGGGAACAGCGCTTCTGTCTCCGCGTTTATTTCTTCTGGGATTCAGATTCAAAGAAAGTGTTGATCGGCTGGCTGCCAAGCCATCTTGATACACGCGGCACTTAATGCGGGCATCTAACTGGTACTGATAACCAATTTGCAATAGCGGTAATGCCCCTGCCAAACCCCCGCCTTCAATCCGCACACTGCACTACTGCCCGCCCACGGGGGCGATTGACGCCTTCGCCGAGCGAGTAAACGTCTGGAACTCTCATCGAGAGTAATGTAGCGCAACGTTCGCCCTCTAACGTTGCGGCTCTTCAACCGCGACGCGCTTTTGGCCGCGCGGAAAATGCCCGCACCGACCTGGAAAAGCGGCTGGGGCTGAAATTTGTGCCGGAGGGCAAAGGCGACCTGGGGTTGGCGCCGGGCGGCTGTAGCGGCGAGCTATGTCTCGCCGCGGTTCAAGTCTTCAAATCGGCGAGACGCAACTCGCCGCTACAGCAAGCCGGCGGCGCGCCGATTGACAGCTTTGCCAGCCGCGTGCTACAAGCAGTGCAGGGCGTTTTTAAATTTTCCAGGGGCCTGTGGCGCAGTTGGGAGCGCGCATGACTG
>QHZO01000239.1:3520-10021 GCA_003224695.1 Acidobacteriota bacterium | reverse complement strand
GACGCACACGCCGGGGATGGGCAGCCCGACGGTTCCCGGTTTCGCGCCGACCTGGTTTTCCCCTCGCAGCATATAGCCCTGCGTTTCGACGGAGACGACGGGCGAGAGTTCCGTGCACCCGTAACCTTGAAAGAGGTCCACGCCGAATTTCTCCTTGAACGCCGCGGCCAGCTCCGGCTTCAGCTTTTCCGCGCCCACGATGGCGACGCGCACCGACGCAAAGTCCTCTTTCTTGCAGCGGCGGACGTAATCCCAAACGAAAGTGGGCGTCGAGATGAGGATCGTTATGCGATACTTCCGGCAAAGTTCGCCGATGTGGCGAGAATCGAGTGGATTGGGATGAAAAACCAAGCCGAAGCCGGAAACCAGGGGAAGCCAGAGACCGCCCGTGAATCCGAAGGAATGGAAGAACGGCAGAATTCCGAGCAGGCGGTCGTGGCGGTCCACGCTGATGGCTTGCTGGATGCCTTCGAGGTTCGAGACGATGTTACGATGGCTGAGAACGACGCCCTTTGGAATGCCGGTTGAGCCGCTGGAAAATATCACCGTGGCGGGCGAGTCAAGCCCCACGTCGCGCGGGAGGAGCCAAGCGCGCAGGATGAAGCGCGGGAGGAGTGCGGCCGCAAGGGTGGCCGCAAGCTTCGAGCCCCTCGAAAAGCTCTTGGCGGCCTCTTCGATCATCACCATTCCGGGTGTTCGGGGAATTCCGGCCTTCTCAAGAAGCTTCTCGGTGGTAAAGATGGTTTTAATCTTGCACCGTTCGATAGCCATGCCGAGCGCCTGAGGTCCGCTGGTGTAGTTGAGGTTGACGGGCACGGCCCCGGCGAGGCCGATGCCGACGTTCAACAAGGCGGTCGGGACCGAGGGCGGCAGAAGAATGCCAATCATCTTTTCTCCCTGGCAGCGCTTGCGGATCAAGCTGCGGAACAGCACCGCGCCCGCCAGCGCCTTGAGGAAATTCAATTGCCGGCCGGTCGAGTCCGCCATCGAGAAGCGGTGCAGGTTCCACACGCTGCCCGCGGTTTCAACGAAGGAGGCGGCGAGCGGGCGCTCGACGGCGTCGCGGTGAGCGAAGGCTTCGGCGCCGAGTCTCATGACCGCTTGGCGCACTTCAAAGGCGGTTGAAGATCCCGGCAACGGCGGGCCGAAACTCACCACCACCGGATAAGGGATGCGGCGCGGCCATTTGAAGAAAAATTTCCCGCGCTCGAAACTGAAAATGCTTCCCCAAACGCGGTCAAGGTGAATCGGGATGATGGGGACGTCGACCCCTCGGGTGATGCGTTCGAAGCCGCGGCGGAAGGGAAGCAGGCTGCCGGTGCGCGTTACCGCTCCTTCGGCGAAAATGCAAACCAGTTCTCCGGCTTTCAGCGCCTCCTGCGCCTCGCGCAGCGATGCGATGATTTTCCGCGGCGGATCGTCTTCGGCGATGGGGATGGCCCGCATCAGCTTCGCCAGCCAGTGGATCCCGGTGGCTTCATAAAATTTCCGGTACATCACGAACCGGACGAAACGGTCCGTGCAGGCGCCGACCAGGAACGGGTCAATGTAGGAAATGTGGTTGCCTACCAATAATGCTCCGCCTTTGCGCGGAAAGTTTTCCGCGCCGCGAACCTCGATGCGGTAGAACGTGTGCGTCAGCAGCCACAGGGTAAGCCGGATGGCGAAGTCGGGCAGCACCGTCAGGATATAAACGGTGGCCGCAAACGAAATCGCGGCCATGACCAGAAGAATTTCATTCGGCTGGAGCTTGAGGAACGCCGAGAGCAGGCCGCAGAGCCCCGCCCCGAGAAAGACGCTGGTGAAGGTGAGGACATTTGAGGCGGCGATGACTTTGCCCTTCGAGTGCTCTCCTGCGTGCGCTTGGAGGTATGCCTGAAGCGGAATAATGAAAATCCCGCCGGAGAAGCCGAGCAGGAAGTGGCCGGCCCAGGCTTCCGCAAAGTTATGATGCGCGTAAAAGAGGGTGACTCCAAACACGCCGAGGCCCACCGAGCCGATCGGCACCAGGCCCAACTCCACCTGGTCGCCCGAGAGCCGTCCCGCGACGAAAGCTCCGAGGCCAACGCCGATCGAGACCGCCGCCATCAGGGCGCTGATGCCCGTGTCGCCTAGGTGCAACAGGTCGTGGCCGTAGGCGTTGACGTTTTGAAGATACACGGAGCCGAGCATCCAGAAATACGCGATGGCGAGGACGGTCTGGAAAAGCGCTCGGGAGGCCCGAATTTCTCCAAAGTCGTGCCAGAATTCCGCCGCCAGATTCCACCGGAATTTTTCTCCCGCGCTGATCGCCGGAACACGCGTGATGCGCGTGGCAAAGAGCAGCCCGAGGAGCGCCGTTCCAATCAGCATCGCTACCGAGATGGCGGGGTTGCGAGGGAAGGCGACACTGAGGAAACCCGCGACTACGGGACCGAGAACGATCATCGAGTAAACGGTCATCTGCATCAGGCCGTTCGCTCGCGAGAGGTCGGTTTCGGAGAAGATCTGCGGCAAGATGCCTTCCTTGGCGGGGCCCAGAAACGCCGCGTGAATGCCGAGCAGAAATACCGTTGCCAGCATGGTGGTGAGGTGGCCGAAGGACGCGGCCACGGTGGCGACAGAAAGCAGGCCGGCCTCCACCAGCTTCAAGGCAATGATCACGCGCCGTTTCGAATAACGGTCGGCCACTTGACCCGCGTATGACGAAAAGATGATGTAGGGCAGGACATATAAACCCGTCCCCAGCGAAATCAATAGGTCTCTCTTCCGGGGCCCAAATCCCAGGCTGATGATAAAGAAGATCAGGAGTTGCTTGAAAGTGTTGTCATCGAAGACGGCAAGGGCCTGCGCGGCGAGCAGGTAAACGAAGCCCGGCCGCTTCAGTACCCCTTTGTACCCGAGGCTCGGCATCTGTGGCTCCTGGGGCTCTTCCTTCTCTTCGGGCAACCGGCGCCCACGGCCCTTGTTTGTGCTCGGCGCGATGCCCCGCGCCGACCCCTGCGATGGGAATTCCTGGGCGCCCCCGGCTGATGTGGCGTTACAGTAATCCCAATTTGATTCCGATTCAAGCGCCGTCCCCTCCATGTTCACCTCCGGATTCTCAGAGAAGAGTTTATGAGTAAAGACGAACAATGGACGACCACGAAGGTGACAGTTTCGCAGGTGTCATAACGAGCTGATAAGTGATAGAATCTGCTTCGAAAATTCGATTCGCAATGCGGAAGGGCAGGGTTTTAACCATGCCGCAATGACCTCGGGCCATCCCCCCGTCCCCTCTCCCGCCCAAGCGGGAGAGGGGTGCCGCAAGGCGGGGTGAGGGTGTTTTCCGCATGGCTGAAGCCATGCCCTTCCGGCCCGATTTTCATGCTTCGGGATGTCACAGAGCGACATGAACGACTGTGGCCAGTTACCCTCGTCGGCAGCAGGCGTTCGAAAGCAGTCGGTAGTGCGCTGTGGACTATGGACATTCGAATCAGCAAAGAGAGTGATGTCCCGCTTCGCCAGCAGGTGGCAGAGCAAATTGTGCTGTTGATCGCCACAGAAAAGCTCAAGCCCGGGACGCCGATACCCAGCGTCCGGGAGCTGGCGCGGCGGCTGAAGATCCATCACAACACGGTGAGCCACGCCTATGCGGAACTCGTCCGACGGACCTGGCTGGTGCGCAAGCCCGGGAGCAATTTGGTGGTTCGCTCGCCTCGTTCGGTTTTCGCCGTCCGAGGACGAGCCACGGCGCCGGACCTCGATGACCTCATGAATCAAACTATCGCCGCAGCCCGCGAGCGGGGCTTTACGCTTCAGGAGCTGCGCGACAAGATCCGCGAACGCATGATCGCAGAGCCTCCCGACCATTTGCTGGTGGTCGAGCAGGAGCCGGGCCTGCGCCGGCTGCTCGAGCAGGAGCTCCGTGAAACGCTGGGGCTTGCCACGGGCGGCTGCTCGCGAGAAGAGCTGCTGCTGAATCCGGGCCGCGCGATCGGCGCCTTGCTGGTTGTTCCTCACTACGCGCTTACCGACGTCGAGCCCCTGGGCCCCCGAGACCGTCCAGCCGTGCCGCTGGTTTTCTCGCTCGCGGACGAACACGTCGAGCGGATCCGCAAGCTGAAGCAGCCCTCCGTGGTCGCCGTCGTCTCCGTCAGTGAATCTTTCCGCACCGCTGCGCAAAGCCTCCTCGCGCCCGCCACCCGTCGCCTGCATACGCTCATGGGAGTCGCTTGGCCCCTGGAGTCGCCGAACGCGGTCCGCGCCGCGGACATAGTCTTCTCGGATTCCATCGCCTTTCGGGAGCTCAAGGGCCCGAAGTGCTTCCAGTACCACCTGATCTCGCCCGCTTCGATCGAAGACGTGAGGGGGACACTCAAAGGCCTCCGCCGGCGCGAACTCCCAGCTTCGAAGCCGCCTCGCCTCTCTGGGGCAGCTGACCGCCGGCCAGCATAGAATGTCTTGCCTTCGCTCGCGGTTCGCGGGGCGCGGCAACGAGCCGAATGGAGTCCTTTGTCAAATTCCGAAACCCCTCCGGGCGCTGGCTGCGCGGCATGTTCGACCGTCCCGCCGGCCGCGGGCGCGTTCCGGGCGTGGTTTTCTTTCATGGTTTCACGGGAGACCGCATGGAGTCGCACTGGTTGTTCGTCAAGTGCGCGCGGGCGCTCGAGCGCATGGGAATCGCCTCGTTGCGCTTCGATTTCTTCGGCTCGGGCGAGTCGGACGGAACGTTTGCGGATGCCACGCTGGAAAGTGAAATCGCCGACGCGAACGCCGCAGTTGAATTTTTCCGGCGGCAAAAAGGAATAGCCCGGGAACGAATTGGCCTGCTCGGGCTTTCGCTCGGCGGCGCGATTGCCGCGCTCCTCGCCGCCCGGGTCGAGGCCCGGGCGCTTGTGCTGTGGTCGGCGCTGGCATATCCGCAGGAACTCCGCACCTTATCGGAACGCGTCACGAAGCCGTGCGGCGACGGAAGCGGCGGGCGCGAATATAGCGGCCACGTCGTCTCTGCTCGGTTCCTTCAGGGTCTCGACCACATCCATCCGCTTCGCGCCATCCGCCGGTTCAAGCAGCCGACGCTGATCATCCATCCGGGAAGGGACGAGCTTCTTCCGTTTCGCCACCCGGAAGCCTTTCTTCGAGCCGCCGGCACGCGCGTCAAAGAAAAAGTCATCATTCCCGACGCCGACCATACGTTCACTTCAGTGGAGTGGGAGCAAGAAGTCATCTCCCGCAGCTTAGCCTGGTTTGCTCAGCACCTTGCCAATTGAAGAACCGGACGTCGGAGCTTCGACGGCAATCGCCCTGCGTGTGGAAGCGGAGTGCAAAGCTTCCTATGCTATGATTCCGCCCGCCGTGGGCATATGAAAGTCCTTTATCGAACCCTGCGTCTTCCGCCGCACTCGCTGCTCGTCGTTGAGCGAGCCGTGTTTGAAAAATGGTAGTGCTCGATATTGGCTGTGGGAAAAAGAAACAGGAGCCGCGGGCCGTAGGGCTCGACCGCGAGCCGGGCTCGGCCGCCGACGTCCGCTGCGAGCTTGCGCATTTTCCTTGGCCGATCAGGGATCAATCCGCCGACCGCATTTATCTCTCGCATTTTCTCGAGCATCAGTCTGATATCCTTCGTGTGATGAAGGAGGTCCATCGCATCGCCAAGCCCAACACCGAAGTCGTTGTCGAGACGCCGCACTATTCCTCGCCCGACTCCTACACCGATCCCACGCACCAGCATCATTTGGCTCTGCACAGCTTCGATTATTTCGTCCAGGACAGTTTTGAGAGATTCACATACAACGCCGGCGGATTCAGGATTCTCGAACGCCGGCTGACCTTTGGCGGGAACTTTTTTTTCGACAACCTCGGGCGTCTCTTTGCGGCGCTCTCAGCCGATTTCTATGAGAAGCATCTGGCTTGGATTTTTCCTGCGCGGAATATCGTATGCCGGTTACAGGCAGTGAAATAGAAAAAAAAGGGGCGTCCCGCGGGTGTTAGGGCGCCCCGCGGCGGCCACTGAAGGGAAAAGAAAGTTAAAAAACCAGTTGACAGCGGTTGGCAGTCGTCCCTAGAATTGCCTCTGACAATTGAATATTGGATTCAGTAACCCTGAATCTCATCCAGAGTGGCTGAGGGACGGGCCCGACGACGCCACGACAACCGCTCCGATTTCGATCGGGGGTCAGGTGCCAATTCCCGCCCGGTTTTGGGGCAGATGAGAGGAGCAGATAAAGTTTTCGAGCCTCTTCCCAGCCGGGGAGAGGCTTTTTGGTTTTTATGGCCTCAGCAGCTTCCGAAGGAGCCGAGAGATGAGATCAGGTGCGTTGAGGAGAAGAAAAATTGAGCTACCTGGTCCATTTGAAATGCCGCGAATGCGGCCGCACCTACCCCGCCGAACCCATCGCCGCGTGTGAAGAATGTTGGGCGCCGCTCGAGGCAGTTTACGATTACGACCGCTTGCGCGCTGAAGTCCCCCGCTCGGAGCTGGCCGGCCGCCCGAAAACCATGTGGCGATATCGCGAGTTGTTGCCGCTGGTGGGCGAGCCT
>QHZO01000239.1:0-3510 GCA_003224695.1 Acidobacteriota bacterium | reverse complement strand
GCCTGGCGCAGGCGCTGGGCGCTGCACAAATCTATCTCAAGAACGATGCCGTCAACCATCCGACGCTCTCCTTCAAAGACCGCGTCGTGTCCGTGGCGCTCGGGAAAGCCCGCGAGTTCGGCTTCGACACCGTCGGGTGTTCCTCGACCGGGAATCTCGCCAACGCCGTGGCCGCCCAGGCCGCGGCTGGCGGCTTCAAGAGCTTCATCTTTGTTCCCGCCGATCTCGAACCCGAAAAAATTGTTGGGACGCTGGTCTATGGCGCGACGCTGGTGCGCGTGGAAGGGAACTACGACCAAGTGAACCGGCTGTGCTCGGAGATCGCGCAAAAACATTCCTGGGGAATCGTCAACGTCAACCTGCGCAGTTACTACTCCGAGGGATCCAAGACGCTCGGGTACGAAGTGGCGGAGCAGCTCGGCTGGCGGCTGCCACAGAACATCGTCATACCGATGGCAGGCGGATCACTAATCACCAAAGTGGCCAAGGCGTTCGGTGAGCTGCAAAAGCTCGGTTGGGTGGAACCCGAGCGGACGCGGTTTTTCGGGGCACAGGCGACGGGCTGCTCGCCGATTACCACCGCCGCCAAGAACGGCGCCCCGGAAATCACACCGCAAAAGCCCGCGACCATCGCGAAGTCGCTTGCCATCGGCAACCCGGCGGACGGCTACTATGCCGTCAAGACGATCCTGGCGAGCGGCGGCGCCGGCGAAGACGTGAGCGATCCGGAAATCGTCGAGGGCATCCGGCTGCTCGCGGAAACGGAAGGCATCTTTACGGAAACCGCGGGCGGCGTTACGGTGGCCGTGGCGCGCAAGCTCATCCGACAGCGGCGCTTAAATCCTGACGAAACCACGGTGCTGGCCATTACCGGAAACGGCCTGAAGACTATCGGCGCGGTCAGCCAGGTGCTCGCCGCAGAGGCCGCCATTCGTCCGAAGTTGGCCGATTTCGAGGAACGATACCTGGCGGCCGCCAGCGCGGCCTAGATCCCCTGGCCCGCGCGCACTTTAATCAAAGGGGAGGGTTCACCATTGCTCATGCGTATTAAAATCCCGCCTCCGCTCCGGAAATTCACAGGGGGGCTCGAAACGGTGGAAGTCAGCGCCGGCAACCTGAATGAGCTCTTTGAGGCGCTGGAAGGCCAATTTTCGGGCATCAAAGAGGGGCTCGCGAATCCCGACGGCACGCCGAAACGGTTCATCAATATCTACGTGAACGACGAGGATATCCGCTTTCTTGGCGGCGCCGGTTATGCGTTTCGCGAGGGTGATGAAATCCTGCTCATTCCGGCGATTGCCGGAGGAAGCGGCCCTTCGACTGCGCTCCCTTCGACTTCGCTCAGGGACGGTGAGCGAAGTCGAACCGTCAGGGCCTGCGGCGGCCCCCCAGCCCGCGTCCGCTTGTTGTAGAATCACGCCTGCCTGCTGAGGCAGGCCTGACCATGGCCCAGCGCATCAGCGTGCGCGTCCCGGCGACCAGCGCCAACCTGGGTTGCGCGTTCGACTGCGCGGCCTTGGCGTTAAGCATCTACCTCAACATTCACGTCACACCCCGGGCCGACAACGAAGTCACCGTCGCCTACCAGGGCGTCAACCCCGAGCGAGTCCCCAGCGATCGCACGAACCTGGTGGTCAGCACGATGGTGAATGCGCTTGCTGGCTGGCACAAGCCGCGCGGTTTCGATCTGGAGATTGCAAACCAAATTCCGGTAGGGGTGGGGCTCGGGTCGAGCGCCGCGGCGATCGTCGGCGGGCTCGCGGCAAGCCACTACCTTGCCGACACCACGCTTTTTGACGACGAACTCGTCTCCTTGGCGGCGCGCCTGGAAGGCCACCCGGATAACGTCGCCGCGGCCTGGCACGGCGGCTTCACCGTCTCCGCAGAAGAGGAGGGGCTTCGCCCTTCCGACCGAAAAGGCCCGGCAAGTTCTGCCCGCGCAATACTCCCGCGCGGATGCCGTGCACAACCTGCAGCGCGCCGCGGTCCTGGCCGCGCTGCTTTTCTCCGGCCGGCCCGAGCTCCATCGCACTTTTTTCAACGACCGTTGGCACCAGCCTTTCCGCGCCCCGCTCATTCCCGGTCTCGCCGAAGTGCTGGAGATCAAGCACGCGGACTTGCTCGCGGTCTGCCTGAGCGGCGCCGGGCCTTCGGTGCTGGCCATCGTGCGCGCCAATGCGGAATCGGTAGGGCAGGCAATCGTCGAAGCCTTTGCCGGCAAAGGCGTGAAGGCTCAGGCTCACGTGCTCGCCGCCGACAATCTGGGCGCCAAGGGCTGGAGCCTGCTCGGCTGAAACTGTCCCTCCCACCGGAAAACCCGGCTTCCCCGGAAAATTTGCAGATAATTTGACGGATGCGCTACGATGGGACACTGGCCTCCCGATGAGAGAGACCTGGATAGGGCCGCACGTGAGCCACCGGATTCGGGCATGACGATCAAACCTCATGAGTATCTGACCTATCGCGGGAAAGCGGGGATGTGGGCCTGGATATTGCACCGGCTGACGGGCGTGGGCGTGCTGGTGTTTCTTTTGGCGCACATCCTGGATACGGCCGCCATCGGCTGGGGGCCCGCGCCCTATAACCGCATGATCGAGCTCTACCGCATGCCGGTTTTGATCATCATTCTGGATTTCTGGCCCGAGACCATGGCGGCGGAGAAAAAACTTTTCGCCGGAGTTGTGGCGCTTTTTGCCGTCGTCTATATTCCGACGGCGATTTACATGCTGAGATTCTTGGCGCATTAGAACGCTCGACAAGAACGCCAAATTGTCTTGCAGAGCGAAGCATCCCCGAATTTCTTCGACAACAAATGCCGGGGTCCTTCTCCCACGACTGCGGGATCAGGACGACAGTCGAGGAAATGATCTTTCAGCAAGTTGATAGGAGCTGGCGATGGAGGCAGCGGGAGCGGGACGCGCAAGGCCGGAAAGCGGCATGGAGCTTTACGCCTGGCTGTTCATGCGGGTCTCGGGCATCGTGCTGCTTTTCCTGGCGCTCGGCCACTTGCTCGTCATGCACGTCATCCACAACGTGGAAACGATTGACTATCAATTCGTCGCGCACCGCTTTATGACGCCCTTTTGGCGGACCTACGATCTGGTGATGTTGTGGCTGGCGCTCGTTCACGGCCTGAACGGCGCGAGGACGCTCATTGAAGATTACGTCAGCGTGCGAGGCTGGCGGGTGTTTTCGCTCGCTACGCTCTATATCCTGGGATTCCAACCCGTTGGGGGATAAAGCCGAAATTCGAAAATCGAAATTGGAAACTCGTTCAGCATGCTGTCTGGGTTTCGAGTTCCGAATTTCGCATTCGAGTTTCGAATTTCAATCATGTACCAACGTTACGACGCGGTGATCGTGGGGGCGGGAGGAGCAGGCCTGATGGCCGCTTTGAACCTTTCCGCCCAGGCTCGCGTCGCGGTGGTCTCCAAACTTTATCCCATCCGTTCCCATACCGGCGCCGCGCAAGGCGGTATCGGGGCGGCGCTGGGCAACCTCGAAGAAGAC
>QHZO01000237.1:5424-13862 GCA_003224695.1 Acidobacteriota bacterium | reverse complement strand
AATCATAAAGAATCTGCTTCGCCTTCTCAATCTCGAACTGAGGTTGGTGCTGGGTTAGTAAACAGGCCCTCTCCGACCACCATTCCTGGGGTAGTGTCTCAATTTGTTCATCCCGTAGCGGCGGTCTATGACCGCCGATCTTTCTTTTTAATCATTTCGGCGCTCATAGAGCGCCGCTACAGCAAACTGAGACGCTACCATTCCTGGCTGTTCCTTGACGGCATTTCAGGGGAAACCTATAATCCAACATCCGTTTTTCTCAGGCACACCTCGCAGACGCCGAGGATGGATAATGTGAGTGAAGCTAACGAATTTTTCGCGCAGCGCCAGAAGAAGCTAAGCGCCATTCGCGCGCTCGGCTTCGAGCTCTACCCCCACCGCTTTGAATTCACCCATTCGCTGCCCGAGGTTCTGGCGCGCTACTCGACGCGGACGGCCGAGGAACTGACGTCCGAAAACCCTCGAGTGCGCGTGGCGGGCCGAGTGATGACCATTCGGCCGCATGGGAAGGCAGGGTTCGCGCACCTGGCCGGAGGGGGAGCGCGCCTGCAAGTTTACGTCCGCCAGGATGCGGTCCGTCGGGTGGAGGACTGGGAACTCTACAAGCTGCTCGACATCGGTGACCTCGTGGGCGTCTCCGGGTATCTTTTCCGCACCAAGACGGGCGAGCTGACCGTCCACGCCGAGGGATTGGAATTCCTGGCCAAGGCCCTTCTGCCGCTGCCCGAAAAATGGCATGGGCTGGCTGATGTCGAAATTCGCTACCGCCAGCGCTACCTCGACCTCATGGTCAACACCGAGGTGCGCAAGGTGTTCGAAACGCGCAGCCGGGCGGTCGGCGCCATCCGCAACTTTCTCGATGCCGAAGGCTTCCTCGAAGTCGAAACGCCGATGATGCAGCCGCTCGCGGGTGGAGCCATGGCGCGGCCGTTCAAGACGCATCATAACGCCCTGGACCTCGACCTCTACCTTCGCATCGCCCCGGAACTCTACTTGAAGCGGCTGATTGTCGGGGGGCTGGACCGGGTCTACGAAATCAACCGTAACTTCCGAAACGAAGGCATCTCCACGCACCACAACCCGGAATTCACCATGCTCGAGTTCTACCAAGCCTACGCTGATTATCGCGACTTGATGGCGCTTACGGAGCGCCTGCTGGCGCAAGTGGCGCGGGAGGTCCTGGGCAAGACCGAATTCGAGTTTGACGGGCACGCGATCTCGTTCGCTCGCTTCGAGCGCCTGACTATGAAAGAGGCCATCGTCAAGTTTTGGCCCGCGGCGGCGGGGGCCGGACCGAAGCTCGAGGACTTGGCGGAGGCAAAGTCTGCTTTCCGGTGGGTCGAGGCCTTTAACCATTGGGCAGCGCGAGCCGTGCTGCCGGCCGGTCAGCCGACGGGCGGGGAAGGCTCGGGCCAATCGGCGATCGAGCTGCCTGCAGGCACGGCGCCGGGTATGGCCTTGCAGGCGCTTTTTGACGCCGTGGCCGAGCGCCACCTGATCCAGCCAACCTTTGTTCTTGATTACCCGCTGGAAGTTTCCCCGCTCTCCAAGCAGAAGCCCGACGATCCGAATTTCGTCGAGCGCTTCGAGCTCTACGTCGGAGGGATGGAAATCGCCAACGCCTTCAGTGAACTGAACGATCCAGCCGAACAACGCGACCGCTTCGAGTACCAGCAAATGCTGCGCGAGCAAGGCGACCTCGCCGCGCACGCTGTGGACGAGGACTATATTCGCGCCTTGAGTTATGGGATGCCCCCCACGGGCGGCGAAGGCATCGGCATGGACCGCCTGGCCATGCTCCTCACCGACTCCCGCTCCATCCGCGACGTCATCCTCTTTCCTTTGCTGCGTCCCGAAAAACCCGGCGAGTGAGATTGCCAGGTGCGGCGATCCGTCAGCCGACGGACTCGCTGCGTCGGCCATTTAATATGCGGCGAGGCCCAGCTCGCCGCTACAGCGTGTAACATCGCCGGAGGCGTTATGATCAGTCATCAGAATCGGCTAGCGGGCAGGGTCACGCTGGGCTTTCGCACGCGACAATTCGGGCGGGAGCGTGAAGGTGACACGTTCTTGGACGGCTTCGATTTCCTCGACACCTTCGGCGCCCTGGCTTTTCAGATAGGCGATGACTTCTTGCACCAAGTGTTCCGGCGCGGAGGCGCCGGCGGTGATGCCGACCGCGCGGACACCCTGGAGCCAGGCAGGGTCAATTTCCGAGGCGTCATCAATCAGGTAGGCGCGCGCCCCGGAGCTCTCGGCGACCTCACGCAGGCGGCGGGAGTTCGAGCTGTTGTCTGAGCCGATCACCAGAACCAGGTCGGCTCGCTCGGCAATCTGCTGGACAGCGGTCTGCCGGTTTTGTGTCGCATAACAGATGTCGTCGCTCGGGGGCGTGACCAGCTTGGGAAAGCGGCGGCGCAAGACGCTGATGATAACGTTCGCATCGTCCACGCCGAGCGTGGTCTGGGTCGTCACGGCGACGCGCTCGGGGTCCGGCACTTCGACTCGCTCGGCTTCCTCGACCGAGCCGACAAGCTGGATCTGGCTCGGGACTTCGCCCATCGTGCCAATCACCTCGTCGTGGCCGGCGTGCCCGACCAGGATGATCGAGCGGCCTTCCTGAGCAAATCGGATTGCCTCCATGTGGACTTTGGTCACTAGAGGGCAGGTCGCATCAATCGCCTTCAAACGGCGGGCCGCCGCCTCGGCGCGGACCTGGGGCGAAACCCCATGCGCGCTGAAAATCACCAGCGACCCCTCGGGAACTTCGCTCAGCTCTTCAACGAATACGGCGCCTTTTCGCGCCAGCGAATCAATTACGTGTTTGTTGTGCACGATCTCTTTGCGGACGTAGACGGGCGGCGGGAACATGCCGAGCGCCATCTCGACAACGTCAATGGCCCGGTCCACTCCTGCACAAAAACCGCGGGGTCTGGAGATTAGAATTTCCATCGTTATTCCCAGCTTGCGCGCCAGCGCTCTGGAATTTCATCGTACCAAATCGCACGCAGCGCGTCAAAAGACGGCAATTCCAAGTCGTGCCCTGCTGGCTTGCTCGTCCAAATCTTCCTTAGGCTCGGTCCAGTAACGCCTCCGCATTGCGCACGCCGCTTGGGCCAATTTCCCGAGAGCCGTGGTACTCTGCCGGCTGGCGATAGAAGCTCTCGTCGTGGATCCGATGGGGTAGTTACGACACTTAATTGGTGGAGAATGGTGACGGCTCTCGGGGTCGGCTCGGCAATCGAAGCCATCTTGTTAATTCTGGGCTCACTGAGGCATTTGGATGTCCGTGCCTGAGGACTGGTGGAAAGATTTTTTCTCCGGGCTCGTCGTCGAAATGTGGCGCGCGGTCCCCTCCTCCGAGGACAACCGCGCCGAAGCGGCGTGGATTGAAAAGCAATTACAAGTCTCCCCGCCTGCCAAAGTGCTCGACGTCCCTTGTGGGGACGGTCGCTTGTCGCTCGAGCTCGCCGGGCGGGGATATCAGATGACGGGAGTTGACTTATCGGCGGATTTTCTTGCCGCCGCGCAAAATTCCGCCAAGGCGCGCGGCTTGTCAGCTCGATTCGAGCAACGCGAGATGCGCGACCTGCCTTGGGGAGAAGAATTCGACGGCGCTTTCACCTTCGGCAACAGCTTTGGCTACCTCGACGACGAAGGCGACCGCGACTTTCTTGTCGCGATATCGCGCGCGCTCAAGCCAGGGGCCCGTTACGTGATGGACACCAAATGCGCCGAAACGGTCTTCCCGAATATCATCGCCACAAAACAGCATTACGAATTCGGCGGCATCACAACGGATATGCAGGACCACTACGACCCCCTGCGAGCGCGTATGGATACCGAATACACATTCTCTCGCGGGGAAAAGCGCGAGACCAAGTGGGCGAGGGAAAGGATCTACACTTTTCGCGAGGTTCGCAAAATGCTTGAATCCGCCGGATTCGAGGACGTGAAAGGCTTCGGCTCGATGGAGCTTGAGCCGCTCGAGATCGGATCGAAGCGGCTATTTATTGTCGCCACAAGGCGAATGTAGGGGCGGGCCTTGTGCCCGCCCACGGGCGACCACGAGGGTCGCCCCTACGAAAATTCCGCGATGATTCTGCGCGCCTCCGGGCCGGCGTGCTCGAAGCGGACGCGCAGCCGAGACACCTCGGGCGCTCGCGCAAACTTTTCTCCCCATTCCACAATCTCGAATGCCGATCGAGTGAGCAGGTCCTCTAAGCCGAGCGTTTGGAGTTCCCTGGGCGTCTCAACGCGATAGAGGTCCACGTGGAAGACTCGACCCTTCCCGCCGTATTCGTGAACCAGGGCGAATGTCGGGCTGGTCACTTCATCCTCGCGCGCCGCCCCGAGCCCGGCTACAAGGCCCTTCGTGAACGTCGTCTTCCCGCTTCCGAGCTCCCCTTCGAGCAAAATCAGGCAGGGCGGGCTGAGTTGGCGGGCCAAGTCCATCGCGAGCTGGATTGTCTCTTCGGGCGATTGCGTGATGGTATCAAGCAGGAGGCGCGACGAGGGAGGAGAGGGCGAGCTCGCGGTTCCGTCCCGTTTCATTTCAACTCCCCTTCATCGGATTTCGCTATGCTTTGAAAGGCGCGCGGAAGAGCTTCGAGGAGGTCCCCAGCAATCATAGACGCCTGCCCAACGTCCCGCGCCGCAATGTCCCCCGCGAGTCCGTGCAAATAGACTCCTGCGCGAGCGACCTCGTGCGCAGGAAGCGAAGGATGTTGGGCGAGTAACCCGGCAATGATGCCGGTCAGCACGTCTCCGGTGCCGCCCGTCGCCATGCCGGGATTTCCGGTCGGGTTCACCCAGACCTGCCCATTGGGCGCTGCAATAAGGGTTCGGAACCCTTTGAGGACAAGAACGTGTCCGTGCCGCTCCGCGAACTCGCGCGCAGCTCCGACGCGGCGGGCTTGAATGTCGGCCGTGGTCTTCCCCACCAGGCGCGCCATTTCACCAGGATGCGGAGTCAAGATTGTGTGAGAGCGTCGTGACTCTTTCCCGGGGCGCAACGTTTGGACGCAGCCGCCAAAGGCGTTCAAGCCATCGGCGTCTAGCACCAGCGGAAGATCGAACTTGTTCACAACGATCCGAACCCATTCCGCCGTCTCCGGCACCTGGCCGATCCCCGGGCCGACGGTAAGGACCGTCTTCCCCTCCGCTAGCTTGTCGAGCTTCCCGCTTTCGAGTGAGCGCAAAGAGATTGTTCCAGCCTCGGTTTCTGGGAGCGGCTCGGTCATGTACTCCATACCGAGCGCCGCGACCACCGGCTGCGCGCTTTTGGCCGTCGCCACTGTCACCAGGCCCGCTCCCGCACGCAACGCCGCTTTCGCCGCCACGGCGGCCGCCCCGGTTTTTCCGACGGAGCCGGCGAGAATTAAGACGTGACCGAAATCCCCTTTGTGTGATTCCGGTGGGCGGGGCGCTGCGAGCCACCTCAGCTCTTCGCGCGTGGTCAAATTCAGCCGCAGCGAGGGATCGCTCTCCAGGTGTTCCGGGGGAGTTCCGATGGATCGAACGACCCGTTGGCCCATGCGCTCTGAAGCCGGCGGAAAGACGTGTGCAATTTTCGGCGCCGTAAACGTCACCGTGGCGTCGGCTCGGGCACATTCTCCGATCAACTCGCCGCTATCGGCCGAAATGCCGGTGGGGAGGTCCACGGCCACAACGCGCGCTCCCGGAAAGCCGGAGTTGATGTCCCGCACGACTTCGAGGAGAAGACCTTCGAGCGGTTTTGAGAGCCCCGTGCCGAGAAGCGCGTCCACAAGGAGCGTGGTTCCGCGCAAGCCTTCCAGGGCGCGCCGCCACGCGTCCAAATCGGTCGCCACATCAACCGGAACATTTCCCAGGCGAGCGAAGTTCTCCGCCGCATCTCCCTTAAGTGTTTTCGGGTCGGCGAGAAGAACCACGCGTGGGCGAAAGCCTCGCTCGGCGAGCAGGCGCGCCGCCACCAGGCCGTCGCCGCCATTATTGCCCCGCCCGGCGAAGACCGCGATGTGGTGGGAAGCGAGCGGTGCGAACCGTTCCTCCAAAAACTCGACGACCGCGCGGCCGGCGTTTTCCATCAGCGTCAGGCTCGGCACGCCTAACTTTTCTGTCGTGAGCCGGTCCACCCGCCCGATTTCGTCCGCCGTCAGGATTTTCATCGGCTAAACGCCAGCCAGCGATTCGAGGTCCTTCAGTTTTTGGGTTTCACCCATGACAATGAGGAAGTCCCCCGCAGCGATCTTTCCGGAGCCGCCGGGGTTGAAGTCCACTTTCCCGTCATCATGCCGGATGGCCAGAACTTTCACTCCCAAACGGTGCCGCAGATCCGCCTCGGCCAAGGTGGAATCCACCAAGCGCGAGCCATTTGCTACGCGCACTTCCTCAATCTGCAGATTCAGGTCCCCCTCCGAAAGCGAAGACATGGCCAGGTCAATGAAGCTCTCGACAGCTGGCCGGGTCAGGACGCGGGCCATGCGTTGCCCGGCATAGTGGTAAGGCGAGATCACGCGGGTGGCGCCGGCCTTGAGGAGCTTCGATTCTGCCGACTCCTCGCTGGCTCGGGCGACTATGGGGAGGTCCGGCGCCATACCGCGCGCGGTGAGGACGATATAGACATTCTGGGCGTCGGAGGTGACGGCGCTGGCAAGCCCTGCCGCGCGGCGGATCTGAGCTTGTTCGAGCGCCTGCTCGTTCGTCGCGTCACCCTCGATGAGCGGGAAACCCGCATCCTGTGCCCACTGAGCCGCCGTTCGGTCCGCTTCAATGATGACGAAGGGCAGCCCGCGGGCGCTCAACTCCAACGCGACGCGGCGGCCCACGCGTCCCGCGCCGCAAATGATGAAATGTTTTTGGAGCTGCGAGATTTCTTTCTTCATCCGGCGGCGTCCAACGAACGTTCCGAGCTCGAATTCTATCACCGCCTGCGTGAACGTTCCAATCGCGAAGCCCACCACGCCCACGCCCAGTATGACCACGCCGGCGTTGAATGCGCGGCCCGCCGAGGAGAGCTGATTTTCAGGCTCCGCCCCGATGGTCGAAACCGTCATGAGGGTGCAATAAAACGATTGGAACCAGCTCCAACCCTCAATCAGATGAAAACCCACAGTGCCAAAAACAGCGAGGAGCGAAGCCAATCCGAATATGATCAGCGCCCGCTTGAAGAGCTTCACAACATCCATCCCCCGCTGACGTTCAGGACCGGCGGCCAACCGGAAAGCGCGCATCATGGACGCGCTCGGCCTCATCCAGGGACAGTTCCGCATCATCAATGATGGCCGGATTGACGACGTTCACCGTGATTCCATAGCGCGCTTCTTCGAGCGCCAACGATCGGCTGAAGGCCACCAGACCCGCTTTGGCCGCCGAGTAGGCGGAAATTTTGGCCTGGCCGAAGGCGCGCTCCGCGCCCACGGCACCGAGATTCACGATTCGTCCCCAGCGATGGCGCCGCAAGACGGGCAGCGCGGCCTTGGAAATGTAAAATACGCTCTGCAGGTTCGAGTCAAAGATGCGCTGCCACTCCTCGAGCGTCGAGTCGGCGACCGCCTTCCACTCGAAGTCCCCGACATTGTTGACCAGAATGTCGAGGCGGGAGAATTGCCGCGTCACACTTTCGATCAGTTCTTTCACTCGTACCGGGTCCGTCACGTCAGTCGCCGCGCTCATGGCTCCGACCCCGAGGCGGCGCAACTCCTCCACAGCTTTCTGTGCGCCGGCTTTGTTGGTGTGATACGCTACCGCCACCGACGCGCCGGCGCGGCCGAGCGTCAGCGCAATCTCCTTCCCAATCCCTCTAGATCCGCCAGTCACCAGCGCCACGCGATTTTTCAGAGACAATTTGAGGCTCCTCGGTTTAATTGGCTCCCAAGTGTAGCGGAGTCAGGCAGGTTCGACAACCGACGCGGCATGGAGAGCGAAAAGGTGAACTCCGTCTCACTCAATTACACTCGTCTGCCCGCCCGTGCTGATTCGGAGGGCGGTCCGGGAGCCAGGACAAGAGGCATCACGCGATGGCCTGGGCGATGATCATGGTCTGGTCGTCCTGGAGCTCGGGGCTGCCGGTCCAATCGTCCACTTCGCGATAAATCTCCTGAGCGATGAGGTCGGGCGAAGCGCTCAAGGCGCGGCGGGCGGCGCCGAACAGCCGCTCCTCCCCGATTTCCTCTCCAAAGCTGTTTTCCGGCTCCGTCAGGCCGTCGGTAAACGCCAGCAGGACGTCGCCGGGCTCCAGCTGGATTTTCTCCTGGTCGTACTTGATTCCTGGAAACAGGCCCACCACCGTTCCTCCGACTTCGAGGCGCAAAATCCGGTTGCGGCGAAAGAGAGCGGGCGAAAGGTGTCCGGCGTTCGTATAGGTCAGCGTACGCGTCCGGGACTCATAGATGCCGTAGAAAAACGTCGTGTACTTTTCGGCTGTGGTGCTATCGAGCAACTGACGGTTCAAGCGC
>QHZO01000237.1:0-5154 GCA_003224695.1 Acidobacteriota bacterium | reverse complement strand
GCTCGACCGACGCCGTCATGCCATCAAACGCCTGGCCGAGCGAGCTCAACTGGTCTTCGGCGCGAATGTTGGTGCGATACGAAAAATCGCCAGATCTCACGCGTTCTGTGGCTAGGTTGAGGCGGTCCACCGTCGTGGTGATCGAGCGAGTCAACCGCACACCGGTGACCATGGCAAAGGTTCCGATCAGAAAGAAGATTATCGCCATCGCCTCAAAGCCCGTGACGTAAACCCCGGACAGTTCCTTGATCGTCGCGAGCAATTGCCGGTTCAGAGACAACAAACGCGCCGTGGCCAGAACCGCGACGGGCCGCTCGCGGCGAGGCTGGGTGGCCGGAGACCACAGCACAAAATTCAGCGCCAAACGACCCGAGACTGTCTGATCGAGGAAATTTATGGGCGGTGGAAGCTCGGCGTTCTTGGATAATTCCGAGAGGTCTCTCGCCGGCCCCGGCGACTGCGCGTCGGCAAGCAAATAAACGCCGACCGGGCCGATGCCCTCACCGGCCTGATCGAGAATTTCCGGCGTGAGCGGTTGAGAAAGGATCATGGTGAAAGGGCCCCCGGGAGTTACGCACTGGCTCACGGCTCGCAAGGTCAACTTTTCGCCGTCCACGGCGAATCCCACAAACTCTTGCGGATTTAGCCACGCAGGAACAGCAGTGGGCTGCTTCAATGGCTCGCCATCCATTCGGAAGGCGCGCGCTTGGCTCCCGAGCCGCAACGTGACCTCCAAGCCCGGATAGCTAGCTTGGTCAGTTGCGAGCTCTGTCGCGTAGAACTTCTGGATTCGGTCCAGAAGCTCCGTGGGGTTCTTATCAATTCCCTTTCCAACTTCATGCAGGACGATTCGGTTCAGTTGAGCGAGCTCATCCAGGCGGCTGCGAAGCCGCAGTTCGACCAGAAACGCCGCGAACTGGCCGTTGATGACGAGTGCCCCCATGGCCACGAGGCTCAATAGGAGTATGGGAATCAGGGCAAAGAACAAGTAGGTGACCACCAGTCGCCGACGCACCGGCCAAAGCAGCCGATGCCGAACGAAGCCGATGAAACGCGAGAGATAGTAAATGCCGGCGACAGACAGGGCTGCCCAGAAAACCAGCCGCCAGACCCCGGGAAGCCCTCCGCTTATCAGATCCGCCGCGGCCAGGGCCACGCCGAAAATCAGAATCCAGAGCGTGTATCGAGCCATACGGCGGGCGCGGAATTCGTTGAAAAGGAGGCGGGGAATAGAGGCGAACTTCATAACCGAAGGCAACCCTCAAGCAAGCTCTCGATAACCGCTCGACCGAGGATGCTCCTCCGGAGGCTACGGCCATTTGTTCACGAGGGGACCGCCGTCCCTCGTTCGCCGTAAACCTCGTGCCGTTCCAATCTTACCGCGGCACCGCGGTCTGGTGTTGTGTCGCCCCGCCTGGGTTTGCCCGCGCCGTCGGAGGATTGAACGGAATCTCGAAGGGCACTTACCCGAACTATTCACGAACGCGCGGCGGCGGAGACGGAGATTTTCCCACCAGACTATGGTGCCGGCTGTAGAAGAAATATATGAACAAGCCAATCACCAGCCACACCAGCAATCGAACCCACGTGGCGAGCGGAAGACTGGCCATCATTCCAAAGGAGATTAGAGCGCCCAGGATCGGAATCACGGGAACCAGGGGCGTTTTAAACGGACGGTGGAGATCGGGTCGGCGAACGCGCAGAGTCCAAACTCCAAAGCAAACGATGACGAAAGCGAGCAAGGTTCCGATATTAACCAGCGCCGAGAGGTCCCGAATGTTCAGCACGGAGGCAAATACCGCGGCAAAGACGCCGACCACAATCGAGGTGATCCAAGGAGTGCGGAAACGCGGATGGATATCGCTCGCCCACTTCGGCAGAAGGCCGTCTTTCGACATCGAATAGAGCACGCGGGACTGCCCGAGCAGCATGACGAGCATGACGCTTGCCAGCCCTGCCACCACCCCCCCGTTCACCATAACGCTGCCCCAGTGTACGCCGATAGCGTCCACGCCGACCGCCACGGGATCGGCGACGTTCAGGATCTTGTATGGGACAATCGCCGTTAACAAAGCCGCGACAACGATATAAAGAACCGTACAGATGACGAGCGATCCGATGATCCCAATGGGCATATCCTTCTGAGGATTTTTCGCCTCCTGCGCCGTGGTCGAGACCGCGTCGAAGCCAATGTAGGCGAAGAATATCACCGCTGCTCCCCGCGCGATGCCAGACCAGCCGAACTCTCCGAAGTGCCCGGCATTCGGCGGGATGAAAGGATGCCAGTGCTGGGCCGCGACTTCTGTATTCTTCAGGACATATGACGTAGCCAGCCCAATGAAAACAAATACCACGCCGACCTTGATGGCCACCATCGCCGAGTTCAGGTTTGCGGATTCGCGCACGCCGATAACCAGGACCACCGTGACGATGGCAATGGCGACCAACGCCACCAGGTTGAAGTTCGCCGTCACGTGCGGGAGCGAGGCCGCGGAAACGCCGGCGCTTTGGAGAGAGGTTTGGATGGTGTTCAAAGGCGACCAGCGCCCCTGGAAAAGCAACAGCTCCGTCCCGGGAGTCGCCGTCCATTGAGGAGGTACTTGGATATTGAAATCGCGCAGAAAGCTGACAAAGTAGCCGCTCCAGCCGGAAGCCACCGTCGCCGCGCCAAAGGCGTATTCGAGCACCAAGTCCCAGCCGATGATCCAGGCGAAAATCTCGCCTAAGGTCGCGTAACCGTATGTGTAGGCGGACCCCGCGATGGGAATCAACGAAGCAAACTCCGCGTAACACAAGCCGGCAAACGTGCAGCCGATCCCCGCCAGCGTAAACGAGATGACGATGGCGGGGCCGGCATTGGTGGCTGCCGCCTGGCCGGTCAGGACAAATATTCCTGTTCCGATGATGGCCCCAATGCCAATCATAATGAGATTGAAGGGCCCGAGAGCCCGGCGGAGTGTGTGCTCCCCATGCTGTTCGGCTTCCGCCATAATCCTATCGAGGGGCTTTGTCCGTAGAAGTTCAGACATTCGTTCGATCCTCCCATCGCGTGGAGCGCCGAGCTTGAAAGCCGGCCCGACTAACGCGCTCAAGCCAGTTCCTGCCGGAAGATGTGGCTACGATCGAGCAACCGGAGAGGCGCCGCGCGGTCGCCAGAAATAATAGACGGGCACTCCCACTATAACGATGCCGAGTCCCGCCAAGCTTTGCCCTCGCGTCATCTGTTCGGTCAGCAGCGCGACCTCCACGAACACAGCAATGGCGACGTAAATCGCGGGCAGGACAGGATACCCCCAGGCCCGATACGGCCGGGGCCATTCCGGCCGAGTCCGCCGCAAGCGAAACAACCCGACGATGGTAAGAATATAAAATAGCAGGACCGAGAAAATCACATAATTGAGCAATTGATTATAAGTCCCGGAAAGCGTCAACAGCGAAGCCCAGATTCCCTGCACCATCAGGGAAACGGCGGGGGTGTGATATTTTGGGCTCACCTTGGCGACGGAAGGAAAAAACAGGCGATCCTTCGCCATGGCGTAGTAAACGCGCGCCCCGGCCAGCGTCAATCCGTTATTGCAGCCGAACGTGGATATGACGATGGCCGCGGCCATCAGTGCGGAGCCCGCCGAGCCAAAGACCACTTGCATGGCCGCAGTCGCTACGCGGTCTTCCGCGGCGTGGGTGATGCCGCGCTCAAGCGGCCCCGCTCCAGCGGCAGAGCCGGCAAAAGGGAGAATCCGGAGATAGACGCAATTGGTGAGGAAATAGAGCGTCGAGACGACCGCCGTCCCGGTAAAGAGTGCCAGCGGCAGGTTGCGTTTTGGATTCACCACTTCAGCACCCGTAAATGTCACGTTGTTCCAGGCGTCCGAAGAAAAAAGAGGTCCGACGAGAGCTGCCGATATCATTACGAAAGTGGCGAGGCTCCAATTGGCTCCGCCCCAGAACCCGGCACCTGAAGCGGGAGCCGGGTGCGCCAAGCTCCACCAACCGCCGACGGCAATCACGGCCGCAAGCGCCGCGACTTTCATGGTGGTGAAAATATTCTGCAGCCAGGCGCCCGTCCGCAGCCCGAAGATATTGACGACCGCAAGAGTCATGAGGCTTGTCAACGCCACGAACTGCTGGCTCGAAATGCCAAGCCGGACCGTTTGACCCCATAGCGGCACCGTCACGGTGCCTAGATCGAGCAGGAGGTTTTGAGCAGAGATCCAGGGAAAGAACACGCCGAGGAATTTTCCGAAGGCCACGGCGACCGCCGCGATGGTTCCAGTCTGGATGACCAGGAACATCGTCCAACCATAGAGGAAGCCGAACAACGGACTGAGGGACTCTCGCAGGTAAACGTACTGGCCGCCGGCGTGAGGCATCATCGCGGCCAGCTCCCCATAAGTGACCGCTGCGATGACGGTCATCAGGCCGCTCAAGACCCAGGTTAGGAGCATGAGACCGGGTGAGCCCACTTCGCGGCCAATTTCCGCCGCCACGATGAAGATGCCCGAGCCAATCATCGAGCCCATGACAATTGTGGTGGCATCGAGAAGGCCGAGGCCTTTGACCAACTCGCCCGCCCCTGCCCGGGTTGCGGTCTCGGATTGTGCAGAGGTTGCCATCGTCTGGGGCGTTTGTAGCGGCGAGCTGCGCCTAAGCGGCGAGGCGCAGCTCGCCGCTACCTCCGGTTCTACTCGCCGAGCACCTTCAGATATTCGCGCGCGCGTTCGCCGAGGTCGCGCGCCTTGAACAAATCACCGACAACGGCGACCGAATCGGCGCCCGCCTCGAGCGCCATAGATACTTTTTCAAGCGTAATCCCACCGATCGCGACTAACGGTTTACGAGTGGCCCGGCGCGCATCGCGAAGACCAGCCAACCCCACAACCGGGTCAGGGCGTTGTTTGGTTTGAGTAGCGAAAACTGGGCCCAATGCGACATAGTTCGCGTTCGAACGGTCGGCCTCGCGCACCTGCTCGGGCGAATGCGTGGAGACACCCACGATTCTGTCCGGGCCGAGTAGGCGGCGCGCCATCTCAACGGGCAAATCGTCTTGCCACACGTGGACGCCGTTCGCCTCCACTGCTTGGGCCACGTCAACACGATCGTTGATGATCAGAACTCCTCCCGCGCTTTGGATAAGCCCGGCCAACTTGAGGCCTT
>QHZO01000035.1:11966-13228 GCA_003224695.1 Acidobacteriota bacterium | reverse complement strand
GGCTCGCTGGCATATTGAACCAGCAGTGTCGGGATGAGTCCGGCCCTCTGCATTTCGTCGGCAATCTGTTCCTTGCTGTAGCGGTCCTCGGTATCCAGGAAATGACGGGTCAACTGATCAAGACCTGCCCTGCCGAAAACCATCATGGTGCGCGCCGCCGCTTCGCGCACCATCCAGTGGGAGTCGGTCAGCCGGTTCCCAATGGCGTCCGCCTGGGAGAGGAACTTGCGCTTGGCCAAGGAGCGTACCGCGTGCAGGCGGACGAACCACTGGGGGTCTTCGAGCAGGGTAACCAGCGCCGGCGTCGCGCGGGCGTCCACCAGATTGGCGAGCACGGGCGCGGAACGCGCGCGCACGTCCGGGTTTTCGTCGAAGCAGAGCTTGGTCACGAAAAGTTCGGTGAGCTCGGGAATGAAGTTTTTGCGGTCGAGCTGAAAATCCTCCTCCCGCGCCCCCTCGCGCTCCACCATCTCGCGCACGATATCCACCGCCAAGAAACGGATGCGTCCGTTCGGTTCTCCGAGCAAGGGGACCAAATCGCCGGCCTGGTTGAGCGAGAAACTGACTGCCGCCGATTTCACGGTGCGCAGGGAGAGGGGATAAGAAGGGTCCAATACCACTCGCTTCAGCCGCTCGAGCAGCATCGGGAAGCTGGGCGGCTGGCCTAGCGCGGCGATCGCACGAGCTGCCACCGTTTGCACGTCGATATGGGGGTCGTCCAGCGCCTTGACCAGCAAGGGCCAGCTTTCGGCGTGCCGGATTATGCCCAAGTTCTCCGCGGCTTTCGCGCGCACCAGAAAATGCAGGCGGCCAACTCGTGTCAGAATCCCTTGGGGGCTCAGGAGGTTTGCTGCGCCGACTTGTCCGGACACTTCCAGTTGCCACAGCTTGACCAGTCCGAGGTCTTCGCACACCTTGCGCAAAGCGGGGACTTGTTCTGGGGGAGAAGGCTTCGAGACCAGCAACTGCTCGAGCATCGCCATGCGGTCGGGGCCCGAAAGGTTCTTCAGAGCGTCCAGCCCGCGCGCATATTCAATATGGCCGGCGACGAGCGCCTTGACCACCGGCTCAAAACGCTCGCGAACTTCGTCCCGGCGCTGGAAATAGCGGTCGCGGCGCTGCCTTCGAGCCAGAGCCAAACCGATCAGCGCGCCTGTCCCAAACAGCACCACAACCACAATCGTGAAAACAACTTCAGTGACGTGCTCGATGAGGAAGGGCATAGCGCTGAGTTCGCAAATCTGCCTGAATTGAGTTTACCG
>QHZO01000035.1:10146-11914 GCA_003224695.1 Acidobacteriota bacterium | reverse complement strand
ATTCGAGCGTCCACAATTTGGACCTCATCGAACTGTCGGCCAAAAGCCTTGGCGGGCCTTGACGCTTTTCATCAATTCCGCTCAAGGCTCTTAAATCGGCCACGGGATTGGGGAGCTTGAGCGAAGCGGGCATGATAACCGAAACTTCGCCCAGTTTCCATAATACGGTAGGGCAATAGCCTGGAATGGATGGGGGACCCTTCAGCGCAAGGAAGCTTGCCGGTGCCCTTCGACGGGCAATCCGGCTTTTTCCCAGGCGGCCAAACCTTCCTGGAAGACTTTAACCTGATCGCGGGAGAAGCTGTGGGCCAGGAGGATGCGTCCGGCGGCGCGCCCGGCGGCGCAGATGTCGCCCGGTTTGCGTCCGCTTTCGTAAAGGACTAAGAGGCGGTTCTTGGGAAGCGTGTTCCACTGCCGCTCCATTTTGTCTAGGGGCAGGTTCCGAGCGCCGGCGATGTGTTCCACGGCGAATTCGGCGGCCGGGCGCACGTCCAAGAATAAGGGTCTGGCTTGAGCCGGTTGAGTCGAAGCGCTCGCGAAAAGAGCCTTCGCTTCCGGAGTGTGAATCAGAGTCGCCTCGGGCTTTGAGGCTTCATCGGCGCTGCACGCCACGGCGGTCTGGAATCCCGAGGCCGTCTGAGCCCCGGGATTTGCGAGGAGGCTCGGCCGAATGAGCGAGCCCTCGCCCGCACTGGAAGTTCCGAGGCCCTGGGCGAGTTGCCCGGCTGAGGTTTCCGGAGGCTTCACACCCCGTTGGGCGAGCGCCTGGTCAATCAATTGCGAGAACTGCGAAACGTCCAACGCTCCTTCCGCCATCTTGCCGCCAATGAAGAATGTCGGAGTCCTCCGCACGCCCACCGCCATCCCATCGTCATAGTCCCGCCGGACGCGTTTCGCCATCTCGCCACTCGCCAGGCAACTCTTGAATTTGCTCATGTCGAGGCCCATTTCCTGAGCATAGCGAAGCAGGGCGGGATCGCTAAGGTCGGCCTGTTGGTCATATAACTTTTTTGCCCCTTCCCAGAATTTCCCCTGGTCGGCGGCGCACTCGCTCGCCTCGGCGGCCTTCTCGGCGTAAGGGTGCAGCGCCCAGACGGGATAGTGACGGAAAACGAAGCGAATCCGGTCGCCGTATTTCGCTTGCACGGCTTCCAAGGATTTCTCAGCATCACCGCAATAGGGACATTCAAAGTCGCCAAATTCCACGATAGTGACGGGCGCGTTGGGATTGCCGGTCGAGTGGCTGTCGGGCCGAATTAATTGCTCGGCCATAGCCTGGAGTGACCCGGGTTGAGCGGGCGGCGGAGTCCCGTGCCGCATCAGCCAGTAAAAGCTCGGAGCGCCGAGCGCCACCGCCGCGACCCAGACCGCCGCGTGTCCGCGCCAAGCGGGTGAGACCATCGCTCCCGCGTCGGCTGGCCGTGACGCGGGCCGATAAGCGTCCAGAGCGGCGAGGGCAAAGAAAACCGTTACCGTAATCGCAGAGGCCACGCACCACGCACACCAGGCGTGTATGACAAAGCCTTCCACCCCCGAAAGGTAGAGTGAAATCAGGAAGCCCCCGCCTGACACCACCGCAGCATTCAGACGGAAAAACCCTTCGCGCTCGGGCAGGAGCGCTCCGCCAATCAGCAGAAGCGCCAACAAGCCGTACATCATCAGACCGTAAACCGGCGTCGGCAGCCCGAGGAAATGTGCGAACGGGCTCGCCCGCACTACGTCGCAGCCCGTCCCCATGCACACCATGGGCCTGGACGGGGAGGTGTAG
>QHZO01000035.1:6183-9985 GCA_003224695.1 Acidobacteriota bacterium | reverse complement strand
TAGGGGAAGATGCCAATGGGAAAACCGGCGGATTTGCTGCAAGGCACGCTCGATTTGCTGATCCTGAAAACGCTAAAGCTCCAGCCCATGCACGGCTGGGGAATTTCGCAGCGCATCCAGCAAATTTCAGAGGACGTGCTCCGCGTGCAGCAAGGGTCTCTCTATCCGGCGCTCTACCGATTGGAAAATCAAGGGCTCATCGTCGCCGGCTGGGGCGCCTCGGAGAATAACCGCCGGGCCCGATTTTACCGGCTCACAGCGAAAGGCCGCAAACGGCTTGAAGCGGAAGAGTCGAACTGGGAGCGCCTTGCGGCGGCCATCGCCCAGGTCCTCGCGGCGACTTCGTAGGGGCGATTCATGAATCGCCCCTACGGCGCGATGACCCCCGGCGCAATGATGTGGTAGGGGCGAATGGCGTTCGCCCCGACAAACAAGTGGTGGGGGCGAATCCCTCGGCTGACGGATTCGCCTCAGGGCGCGCGCCGCGCGCCCCTACCACCGAGAAAAGGGCGGAACATCGAAAGGAAAGGGCACGTTTATGTCCACAATAAAACGTTTCGCTCGGTTGTTCGGCCGGGAACAACTCGAGCATGAGCTCTCCGACGAATTGCGCTTTCACGTAGAACAGCAAACAGCGCTGAACATCCAGAAAGGCATGACCGCGGAAGAAGCCCGCTTTGCGGCTCTCCGTGCCTTCGGCGGCGTCGAGCAGATTAAAGAAGAGAGCCGCGACTTGCGCGGGATTCGTATATTGAACGATTTGATTCAAGACCTTCGCTACGGCCTGCGCACGCTGGCCAAAAGCCCAGGCTTTACAGCCGTCGCGGTGCTGACGCTGGCGCTCGGCATCGGCGCGAACACCGCGATTTTCAGTGTTGTAAACGCCGTCGTTTTGCGCCCCTTGCCTTACAAGGATCCGTATCGCTTGGTAATGGTAAAAGAGAGCATTCTGCTTGCGGGCGCCGAGCCGATCCCGGTTTGCGCACCTGACGTGATTCAGTTCCAGCGCCAAAACCAAGTGTTCGAGTCAGTTGCCGCTTTCCGCGGCGGGCAATTCGACCTCGCGGGAGAAGGCGAGCCCGAGCGCATCACCGCCGAGCGTGTCAACGCCGGCCTGTTTTCGCTGCTGGGCGTACAGCCAATGCTCGGACGCGCGTTTACGACCGACGAAGATCAGCCCGGGCACCCGATCGCCATCCTGACTTACGCGCTGTGGAAGCGGCGCTTCGGTGCGGACCCCGGGGTCATCGGGCGGACGATGACGCTGGACCGCCAACCCTATACGGTGATCGGCATCATGCCGGGAAGCTTTTCCTTCCCCCTCCAGGGCATGGAGCAAGGCCACACGGCGGACATCTTCGTTCCCATGGCCTTCACGCGCGAGGAATTGGCCGATGAAGGTGACAATTTCAATTACAGCGTCCTGGCGCGATTGAAGCCCGGCATTAGCCTGGCCAGCGCCAACGCCGACGTCGAAGCGGTTGCTTATCGAATCCTCCAAACTTACCCTCCGCAGTTCCGCGACAGGATAAAGCTTAGCGCCGTGGCTTTGCCGCTCAGCAGCCAGGTGGTGGGCAAGGTCAGAACACTCTTGCTCCTGCTGCTGGGCGCTGTGGGCTTTGTCTTGCTCATCGCCTGCGCCAATGTCGCCAACCTTCTCCTGAGCCGTGCGGCGCACCGCCAAAGGGAAATCGCCGTAAGGCTGGCGTTGGGCGCTGGGCGCGCGCGTCTGCTTCGCCAGTTGGCGGCGGAAAATTTGCTGCTGGCTCTGGCGGGAGCCGGGTTGGGCCTCCTTCTGGCCTTCGGAATTCTGCGGGGAATGGTGGCGCGCATGCCGGCGAATATTCCCCGCGTCAACGCCATCGGCATGAATTTGACGGTTCTCGCGTTTACTCTGGCGCTGGCAGGGTTCACGGCATTGCTCTTTGGGCTGGCGCCGGCGCTGGCGGCTTCCCGCGCCGACCTTCAGAGCACGCTCAAGGAAGGCGGGCGGAGTGCCCAGCAGGGGCCGCAGCATCATCGCCTGCGCAGCGCCCTGGTGGTGGGAGAAGTCGCGCTCTCCCTAGTGCTACTGGTGGGTGCAGGGCTCCTGGTGCGCAGTTTCGAGCGCGTGCTTGCGACGCAACCCGGCTTCCAACCCGAGCACGTCCTGACGGCGTCACTGAGCCTGCCCGAAGCTCAGTACAAGGAGGTACAGAAAATCCGCGATTTCTATCGTGAACTGATGGCTGAGCTGGAACAATTGCCGGGCGTAACGGCGGTGGGAGCTTCCACCGATTTGCCGCTCCAGGCCGGCTGGAACCATATCTTCACGCCCGAGCGTAGTCAGCCGCCGCCCGGAACAGGACTCAACTTTTGTTGGCACTCGGTTATTCTTGGGGATTATCTGCAAACGATGGGAGTGCCGCTCCTGCGCGGTCGGTACTTCAACGAGCAGGATACCCCCGCTTCGGCTCCCGTCTTGCTCGTCAGCGAATCGCTCGCCAAACGGTACTGGCCCAACCAGGACCCCATCGGCAAGCGCTTGAAGTGGGGCCCGCCGGAGTCAAACGATCCTTGGCTGACCATCGTGGGGGTTGTGGGCGACGTCAAGCAGGGGCCGCTGGACGCCCCAACGATCCAGCACACCTACGAGCCGTATGCGCAGCGCAACGTTCCAGCCAGCAGCCTCAACGTGGCGTTGCGCGCGGCGGGCGGTCCCACAAGCCTGGCCGCGTCACTGCGAGCGGCCGTCTGGCGGCTCGACCGCCAACTTGCCGTGGCGCAGGTACGCGCCATGGATGAGGTCATCAGTGAGTCCACGGCTCCGCGCCGCTTCACCCTCTACCTGCTCGCGGCGTTCGCGGCGCTGGCAGTGGTGCTGGCGGCGATCGGAATCTATGGCGTCATCTCCTATTCGGTCGCCCAGCGCACACACGAAATTGGAATCCGCATGGCACTGGGCGCGCAGCGTGGAGACGTGCTGCGACAGGTTGTCGGGCAGGGTTTGCATCTGCTGGGCGCCGGGGTACTGATCGGAGTCGTTGGCGCGCTCGCGCTGACACGCTTCCTCCTAAGCCTGCTCTATGAGGTCAGGCCCAACGACCCGCTCACCTTCATTTCCGTCTCGCTGATTCTCACGAGTGTGGCATTGCTGGCTTGTTACATCCCCGCTCGCCGCGCGACCAAGGTGGACCCGATGAACGCCTTGAGATATGAATAATTCCCGGCGCTTCGAGCCAAAAGCGGACCATAAAAGTATCCCGCCAAACGCGCCCTCGAGGTTTCAACGCGTTGGGCAGCTACTTTCTGAGGAATAACGCCGAGGGCGTGTTGGCCTTGCTCGGCTCATCCGCCCGTGGCGAACCGGAGTTTTTCCCAGGTTCGCGTGCCATTCCTTTTGCAAAAAAATAGATGGAATTTCGTTCTCCTTGACCGCGCACCCTCCCGCGGATAGAGTGCGCAGGCGTCGAGCGTTCGCATGTTGAACCAGGACATAAGGAGACTGGGATGAGGGGAAAGTTCGCTTCGATAGTTCTCTTGGGCTTGGCGATTGGGACGATGGAGGTAGCTGCCGCCGGGGCTGCAAGGCCCCGAACCAGCCCGCTCAGGAACGCGGTGTTGAGTGTCGTCGCCCGGGCCGAAGAGCAAGCCCCTACGAGCCCAAAGACGCTCGACGGCCTCGACGAGTTCATCACCGGCGTGATGAAAGACTGGAAGATCCCCGGGCTCTCGCTTGCCGTGGTTCAAAACGGACAAGTTGTGTTTCTCAAGGGCTACGGCTACCGGGACAGCGACAAGAAACTGCCCGTGACGCCGCACA
>QHZO01000035.1:0-6154 GCA_003224695.1 Acidobacteriota bacterium | reverse complement strand
GGTGCGCGAGTTCATCCCCGAGTTCGAGCTTAACGATCCCGTGGCGAGCGAGCGAATCACGCCGCGCGACTTGGTGACGCATCGCACCGGAGTGCCGCGTCACGACATGGTTTGGTATAGCTCCGATTTCAGCCGAGCGGAGCTGGTGCGACGCCTGAGGTATCTTGAGCCGTCGAAGGACATCCGCACGGCTTATCAGTACAACAACCTGATGTTCATGACAGCGGGCTATATGGTCGGGCGGCTGTCCGGGATGAGTTGGGAGGATTTCGTTCGCCAATACATCTTCACGTCGCTTGACATGAGCGGCACCAATTTCTCCGTCAGCGAATCCCAGAAATCTTCCGACTTCGCCATGCCCTACCAAAACGCCAAGGGCGAAGTGAAATTGATCCCTTTCCACAACATCGATTCCATCGGGCCGGCCGGCTCCATCAATTCTTCCGCCGAGGATATGTCGCACTACCTGGCTTTCCAACTCGGAAAGGGCGCTTACCATGGCAAGCAGCTCCTTTCGGAAAACAACGCCACCCAGATGCAGTCGCCGCAGATGGTCGAGCAGAGCGCGGACCGCTACCGTGAAATTTTGCTGCCGACCTACGGCCTGGGCTTGGGCGTCACGACGTACCGCGGCCACAAGCTCGTCTCACACGGCGGCGCGATTGACGGCTTCACGGCGCAATTGGCGCTGCTGCCCATGGACAATATCGGTGTTATGGTCTTTGCGAATCTCAACTCAGACAAGGACCCTGTGCCCGTCATCGTCGCCTATAACGTCTTCGACCGGCTGCTTGGGCTCGAGCCCGTACCGTGGAACGCGCGCTTCCTTGAAGATGAGAGGAAGTCCGAGGCTTCGGAAGAGGAAGCCAAGAAAAAAGGTTTCAGCTTCCAGAAGCCTGGCACGCATCCCTCGCACGACCTTGCGGATTACGTGGGCGAATACGAGAACCAGGGGTACGGCGTAATTCGTATCGAGCGCGACGATAACAATTTGAAATTGCGCCTGAATCAGCTTACCTCGCCGCTTCGCCACTTCCATTACGACGTCTTTGAGATTCCCGAAAACCCCATTGATCCGATGGAGAAAACCAAAATGCAGTTTTTCATGGATGTCCAAGGCGAGATCTCGAGCCTCTCGATACCGCTCGAGCCGCATGTCAAGGACATCGTTTTCACGCGCCGGCCCGAGAAGGCCATGACGGAGCGGAGTTTTCTCGCGGCCCTAGTGGGCCAATATCAGGTAGGCGACACCACTGAGACTGTTTCGCTTGAGGGCGAGAACACGCTCGTTCTCCTCGTTCCCGGCCAGCCAAAATACACACTGGTCCCGGTGCGAGGAACGACGTTTAACATTAAGGGACGCGCGGGGTATAGCGTCGAGTTCCAACGCGACGCTTCAGGGAAGGTGACCGGGGCTGTCTTTTACGAACCGGGAGCGACGTTCGCCGCCCAGAAAAAGTAGGTCCCAACGGCCTGGGCTGGTTGGAATTTCCCGGTGCGATCCAGCGGAGGTTGACGGCAGAGCCAGAGATGGCTTGGGAAGGGACCCAGCCCATTTTTTCGTCTCGCTACAAATCGCTTTGTCAGTGGTGTGCTCGGAGTGCTGGAGGGAAGTGGAGCTATTCACTGCGTTCGGCGGTCCCCGGCCCCGCCGGGGTAAACTCCGACCGCCGCTACAGGACAGGAAACGAGTGGCAGGCTTAGTCGGGCGTATAGCTTTCGGGATGACCGACGACCCGGATTTTTACCAATGCACGTCCTGAGGCCATAAAACCCAAGCGAAAGGCCGCAGCCTTCGAGACATCAACCAATCGGCCTCGAACAAAGGGCCCTCGGTCGTTAACAGTTAGGACCATCGAGCGCTGGTTTCTAAGGTTCGTCACCTGGATCCTAGTCCCCATCGGGAGGCTTCGGTGAGCGGCTGTAAGTCCATTCAGATCAAACAATTTTCCGCTAGCCGTGGAATTTCCGTCAAATTCTTCGCCGTACCAACTGGCAATTCCAACTTCTTCCCTACCTTGGGTGGCATTCACCCAACCAAGTGGCAGCCGTGCCATTTCGCCTGCGGGTGTGGCTTCGGTGAGAGGCGACAGGGCAATCAGGCCTACCGTCGCAATTCCCGTTAGAACTTTCCTCACGTGATCTCCCATAAAAGGCTCAACCCTCCGGGCAGGCCTATACGTAGCCAGTTATTCCCGGAGGATTATGGGTTGAGAATTCGAACTCATCATATGCAAAACCGTTGTCAATGTCAAACGAATCTTTTTCGCAAGACTTTCGCCTGGAAACGTGCAATTGATTGAAAATTTTAGCCATATAGCTTAAACCGCGGTTTGTTAAATCAGGCAATCACGGCAGACATTTGTAGGTATCCGCTGGGCGGACAGATGCAAAGGATGGGCAGGTTCAGAGAGTCCCGCGAAAGAGCGAAGGGGGTGTGGATAGAACCCCGCCATCGCTCGCTGACCTGGGCGAAGCCATCCGTCGCCTTTATGGTCGTCGGAGAGTGGATGAGCAAACGCGTGCGGTTACACTTTGCGATGCCGAGGGCGGTAAGAGGAGCAACTTAGCGGGTCTTGTCCAGCAGGTAGTAGCGCGAGATGACTTGCATCGCCGGTTTGCCCCAGGGGGTGTGCGAAGAGTCGCTGGGGCCGCCGCGGGCGTCCGAGCCAATCTTCCACCAATATACACCCTCAAACCAAGGCTTATCGTAGAAGGCGGGGAAGATGGCGTCGTAGCAACGTGCTTGCAAGTCCACAGAAACTTCGCCGCCCGAGTCATCCCAAGGCTTCCGGTTGGCCCCGGTTGCACTCGGGAAACCGGCTTCGGTGAAAAGGACGGGTTTGCCGTACTTCTTTTGCACGCGCTCGACCTTGGCGACAAGTTCCTCGGTCGAGAGGCTGTCGGGCAATGGGTAGTATTCCTGCAGCCCAATATAGTCGAGCGCGTCCCAGAAGGTGAGCGTTTCAAACTCCTCGCCAAAGTTCGCGGCGTAAACGATAGGTCCGGGATAAAGCGCGCGCGCGCGGGCAATCAGCCGGCGCCAGTCGGCGTCGTATCGCGAGAGCTTGACGAATTCCCCGCCAATGCAAAACACGTCGGCGTGCATCCGTGTGGCGAGCGCGGCAAAGTGCCCCGCGAGACGCTGGTAGTTCGCGAACCACCGGGCACGCGCGATGGGATCGGGGAAATCCAGGTCGCCGGCAAAGCCTCCGCCGTCCGTCCACATGCCGGGCTTGAGCAGCACTTTCATGCCTCGCGCATGGGCCACGCGCGCGAGCCCTTCCAGGCCTTCGTCGGTCTCCATGCTCCCGGCAATTTCGATGTCGGTTGAGCCGAGGCGCTCGAAGCCGTAAGGGATCAGCGCCACGGCGTTGACTCCGTAGCGCGGCAACTGCTCGAGCATCTGGATTGCGCTTTCAGATTGATATCCGCCCGGCCCCTCGGCGGCGAAGCTTACGCCTTTCTGAAAAAATGTTTTCGGATATGCCGCAGGCAGGACAATGGGGGGAAAAGCCGCAATGGCGCGCTTCCATTCTTGTGTCTGACGATCAAACCCCGCTATCATCGCGCGGCGAGCGATGATGGGAAGTCCTGTCGTCAACAGTAACCCGACAACGGCTAGCCTCCATCCGGCTCGCTCGATGGAAGAGTGAGCGGATCGAAGGGGCAAGGGGGCGAGGAGGGCGGCCATTAAATTGATTCCAGCCGAGACGGGGAAAAAAGTCGAAGGCACGGTCGTCAAGAGGCCGAACCAGATCAGGCCAGGCGTAAACACGAAGGCCGCCGCGAAGCTGAATACTTTTCGGCCATAGGTTTCCCCGCCCCAGCCATTCACCATCCAACGCATGCCGAGCACGAGGAGAGCGAAGTAAAAAGGCAGTGCTAAAAGCTGCGGTCCGCGGATTCGTCCATCGAGCGTCGGATAGAAAGCCCATCGTGCGATTACGTCCTCGGCGAGCATTGCCAGAAAAAACCCGCTGAACAGCCGTGCGCTCTTTCTGACGAACTTCAGAAACAGTACCATCAAGGCCGCCGCCGAAATCGAAAACAGCAGAGGTCCGAACCCAATTGAATGCCCGCTCAGGAAAGCTCCCCGCGGCACAATTATTGCGGACGCCCCGAACTCCGACACGCGAAGCCGCGAAATTCGTCCTCCTTCGAAGGCAACTCTGAACAGCGCCACCACCCCGTTTTCTACACTCGTCGCAATCCATAAGGCCGGATACGCCCAGGCAAGATAATTCAACCAAGCTTTTAGCCACTCCGTTCGTCTCGAACTCGCCACTGAATTGTTGTTGTCGTGCACAGCGTATGGCTTTACTCGTCATTTGAAGCTTAGGGGCGGCTGTCGTGGTCGCCCGAGGGCGGGCACAAGGCCCGCCCCTACGAACAGAAATTCTCAAAACGGCTCACGGATTTCAAGAGGCGGACAGTGGCGCCGAGGCGGGCGGCAAATTGCCTGGCGAGGGAGAAGTCTTGGCGCGAATAGTCATCTTCTCGCCGAGTTTGGGGTATGGCGAGCCCAGAAAGTAGAGCGCATAGGCTTGGAAGAATACCGCGACAGGTACGGAAAGCATGGCCATCACAAAAAGCAACCCGCCCGCCACAACACCCCCGGCCAGTACGGCCAAGGCGATTGTGAGGAGGTTCCAGGTGAGCCCCCCAGCTTGACCTAAGAGCACCACGACCAAGCCCATTAGAAGGATCGGAATCAACAGAACGATGAGAGCCGCAATATCAATCATTGCGAAGGCAATGCCCACGCCGACGGCCATCTCGCCTGTGAGGAGCGAAACCAGGGCCATACGGGTCCACCGGCCCCAGAGGAATGGTTTCAAAAGCTGGCGCTGGGTTTCTTCAAGTGCGGGTGAGATCGCTTCGACGCCGGATAGGGGCGCCACTTCCTGGCCCTTTCAATACCACGAATCAATCCTACGAATCCGCCGCTCTCGCTTGCGTCCGGTCTGCGGAACGCGCGCGTTAAAACAAGACGTTGCTTTCGCCGTTTTTGGCGATGAGTTGATCGAGGATCTCGACGATCTTATCCCGGCGCGCGATGACGGCCTTCGCCTGGCCCTTTGTCAGGTAAGGCTGGGTGGCGGCGAATAGCTGGTCGTAGCTCAGATCTTTGAGCTTCTGATAAACATCCTTCCTGCACATCACCAAGTCCTTTTGAACAGGCAAGGATTTGAATTCAGCAAAGGCGCGGCTGAAGTCGATCCTCCAGATTTTCCAATCCTTATCAATTAAAACGTTGGTTAAATTGGGGTCCTGATCGTAGAAAAGCTGCGTGAGGACGCGCAGGTCGTACATCTGATGATTCCAGGAATCCATGTCCGGGGGGTGCTCGCCGCGCTTCAGCCGGTCGCCTTCGTCGAACATAAGATTTGGCACCCACCAAGAAATGGAGCCCTGTTTGCCTTGCCATTTACGATCGGTGTAGACGGGAACCATGTCGTCGAGACCGATCAGCTTGGCGATCCGGTAGCCCGCTATGTTGAATTTCCAGTCGTCTTTGAAATTGAGGAACGTGGTTCCATCGTTCATCTGCTTTGTGGGCGCGTGCTCATCCACCGTTTGAAAGGACGCATCGTGCGTGACTGTGCCGTCTGTCAGAGTGAGCCTGGGCGGGCCGGTTATCCCTTTTGAGACCTGATGGCTGGCGGTCACCTTGGCGTTGTGCATAAAATCAATTTTCTGTTGATCAGTGAAATTCGGCTCGTCTGCGGCCAACAGAAGGCTTGCAAGAACCAAACTGGCTCCGGCGACGAATGAGACAACCCACTTGCGGCGGAAAAGCATTTTGTCAACCCCCTCAATTTATTGAGCGGCGATTCTCGGAGGATTATGTGCCACGGACCAATGGCCTGTCAAGACGAAAGCCCCGCGCGAAAGCCCCGCGCGGCGACAAGTGTGGAATGGCGAAGGCTTGCAATCTCGATGGTGAGCGTCTAGAGTATCGCCTTGTAGCAGGGAGACCCGCCCTCGGCATGAGAACTTCTGCGAGAGTCCTTTTTCCTAGAACCGGCGCGCTCGCGGTTTTTGTGGCGGGGTTCGCGGCGGGGGCGGTCGCGCAAGCGCAACCATGATCGAGCACGTCGGCAGAGTCTTCAGCTTGAAGCGGGACGAGATCGCGCCTGCCTCGCTCCTT
>QHZO01000236.1:14494-17638 GCA_003224695.1 Acidobacteriota bacterium | reverse complement strand
ATCGAAGAGTGGAGCCGGGAAGGGAAATTCCCGCGGCATCTGGTGCCGCAGATGGCCGAGCTGGGTTTCTACGGCGCGAACCTCACGGACTATGGCTGCGCGGGGATGTCGAACGTCCAATACGGGCTCATCATGCAGGAGCTCGAGCGCGGCGATAGCGGCTTGCGCAGCTTTGTCTCCGTGCAAGGGGCGCTGGTGATGTATCCGATCCACGCCTTCGGGTCGGACGAACAGAAACAGAAGTGGCTGCCGGCTCTCCAGCAAGGCAAAGCCATCGGCTGCTTCGGCCTGACCGAGCCCGACTTCGGCTCAAATCCCGGCGGGATGCGCGCGCGCGCCGTGCGCGATGGCGGCGATTACGTTCTGAACGGCGAGAAGACTTGGATTACCTCCGGCACGATCGCCGACGTGGCGCTGGTCTGGGCGCGTGCCGAAGACGGCATACGTGGATTTCTTGTTGAGCGCGGCACGCCGGGATTCTCGGCCAAAGACATCAAAGGCAAAATGTCGCTGCGAGCGTCCGTTACCTCCAGCCTGTCGCTTCAGGACGCGCGCGTTCCCGCCAGGAACATGCTGCCGGGCGTCGTGGGCCTTAAGGGACCGCTTTCCTGTCTGACGCAGGCGCGCTACGGCATCGGTTGGGGCGCGGTTGGCGCGGCGATGGCGTGCTATGTCGAAGCCCTCGAATACGCGAAGACCCGCAAGCAGTTTGACGAGCGGCCCATTGCGTCCCACCAGTTGATTCAGGAAAAATTCGCCGACATGATTACCGAAATCACCAAGGCGCAGTTGCTCGCGCTGCACGTCGGGCGATTGAAAGACCGCGGGCGCGCCGACTTCGCGCACATCTCCATGCTCAAGCGCAATAACGTTAAAATCGCGCTCGAGGTGGCCCGCGAGGCGCGCGATATTTTGGGCGCCAACGGCGTGGCGGACGAATACCCCATCTTCCGCCACATGGCCAATCTCGAATCCGTCATCACTTACGAAGGCACGCATAACATTCACACGCTCATTATCGGCGAGCGGGTGACGGGCATCCCGGCGTACAAGTAGGGGCAAACGGCGTTTGCCCCTGGCGGCCGGGTGGCGCGCCTTGCTTTCTGCCCCCCGGACTTTCCGATGGGGTCAGACCAAGGCGCCGCAGCGCGACGGGAGGGGCCTCGACTTCGGGCTCATCCCTTAGCTCGACGCTAGACTGTAAGTTGAACGGCCCGGTTTCGCACCAAAATGGTGTATAATGGTTTCATGGGAACAAGAAACCAAGTGTCAGCAAGGCGTGTGCGGCGAAGCGTCACGCTATCTCGTGAGGTGGCTAGGCACGTCAGCGATATGGCCAAGCGCCGCCGCCTGAGCAATAACCGCGTGTTGCTGGAACTCATCGAGCAAGGTATCGAAGCCAATACGCAGAGGGAGCGAGCCTTTTTCGATTTGGCGGAGCGCTTTCGCGCCGCGGACGATCCCCGTGAAGTTAAGGCGCTGGGAGATAAGCTCGGGCGCTTCGTCTTCGGTGGCTGATGCCCTGCATCGCCCTTTTCACCCGAGGCGTTCGTGGCGGGTCACAGGTTGACGACTTTCATCGCCATCTCGGAATAGCGCTCCCCCGAGGCGGCGCCCTGCGGGAACAATTCGTCGAGCCGGCGAAGCTCTTCCGCGCTGAGCGTGATCGCGATTGCAGCGCCGTTTTCATCGAGGTACGCGAGGCGCTTGGTGCCCGGGATGGGCACGATGTCTTCGCCTTGCGCGAGCACCCAGGCCAGAGCCAATTGCGACGGCTTGACGCCCTTCCTGGCGGCGATTTCTTCCACGCCGCGCGCCAGCTCGAGATTCTTCTCAAGATTCTCGCCCTGAAAGCGTGGCGCGTTTCGCCGCCAATCGTTCTCGGCAAGCTCGTCCATGTTTTTGATCTTTGCGGTCAGGAAACCGCGGCCGAGCGGGCTGTAGGCGACGAATCCGATGCCCAGTTCGCGGCAAACCGGAAGGATTTCCGCTTCCGGGTCGCGCGACCAAAGCGAGTATTCCGTTTGGAGCGCGGCGATGGGGTGAACGCGCGCGGCGCGGCGAATGGTTTGCGGCGCGGCTTCCGAGAGGCCGAGGGCGCGCACTTTGCCCGCCTCAACCAGCCGGGACATGCCGCCCACCGTCTCTTCGATGGGGATGTTTTTGTCCACGCGGTGCTGGTAGTAAAGATCAATCCTCTCGACGCCCAGCCGCTTCAGGCTTTTGTCGCAGGCCTCGCGAATGTATTCCGGCCGGCCGTTGATGGCGATGAAGCGGCCCGAGCCGTCGCGGACGTTTCCGAACTTGGTGGCGAGAAAGACTTCTTCCCGCCGCCCGCGAATCGCCCGGCCCACCAACTCTTCGTTCCGCCCCTGGCCGTAAACGTCGGCGGTATCGAGGAAATTCATGCCGAGCTCCAGCGCGCGATGAATCACCCGAATGGACTCTTCATCGTTTCCCGGCCCATAGAATTCCGACATGCCCATGCAGCCAAGGCCGATGGCCGAAACCTCCGGCCCGTTTTTGCCCAGTCGTCGTTTCACCATGCGCACCTCCCATTTCCCTGATCGTCTCCCAGCTTCGCGCCCTGTCGCGCGCCGCTGCTCGCCACAAATGTCAGATTAGATGCTCAACGGGGCCGCCAGGCGACGCAGGAGCTTGCGATAACGCTTTCGGGCCGTCACAATACCGCCCTGGAAAGTTGGCGCGAGCGGAGGCGTACATGGACGTCGAGCTGTCTCTGGAATTCGTTCGGGTAGTGGAAGAGGCGGCGATTGCCGCGGCGCGCACCATGGGGCGCGGCGACCGCCATCTCGCCGACCAGGCGGCGGTGGAGGCCATGCGGCGCGTGCTCGATACGCTGCCGGTCTCGGCGACGGTGGTCATCGGCGAAGGCGAGCGGGACGAAGCCCCGATGTTGTTTATCGGCGAAAAAGTGGGCCCGGCAGCCGGCGCCGCGCGGGAAGTGGATTTGGCCGTGGACCCGCTCGAAGGGACAAACCTTTGCGCGACGGGCGCGGCCGGGGCGGTTACCACGCTTGCCGCTTCCGAGCGCGGCGGGCTGCTCCATGCCCCCGACTGTTACATGGACAAGATTGTGGTAGGGCCAAGCGTGGGCGGCGCCGTGGACTTGGATGCTCCCGT
>QHZO01000236.1:12075-14233 GCA_003224695.1 Acidobacteriota bacterium | reverse complement strand
CGCCCGCGCCATGAGCAACTCATCGCGGATATTCGCGAGGCGGGAGCGCGCATCCGGCTGATCGGCGACGGCGACCTATCGGCGGGCATCGCCGCCGCGGTTCTCGGCACGGGCGTCCACGCGGTGATGGGAATCGGCGGCGCCCCCGAAGGTGTGCTGACCGCGGCCGCGCTCCGCTGCCTGAACGGCGAGATTCTGGCCCGCCTGGTCATCAAGGACGAAGCGCAGGCGGAGCGCATCCGCTCCATGGGCGTCCGCGACTTGAAACGAGTTTATTCCACGCGGGACCTCGCGCCGGGGAATGATATCGTTTTTGCCGCCACCGGCGTTACGGACGGGAGCCTGCTCAAAGGCGTGCGGTTCTTTGGCGAGGGCGTCCGGACCCAATCCCTGGTGATGACCACGGCCAACCGCCGCGTGCGCTTTATTGATTCGGTGCACTTGGCCGACCGCCCGGATGTGAAGGTGCGCTTTACATAGGCGTGCTGGAACTCGGCCCGCCCTGGAAGCGTATGTTTTAAGAGGAGGAGACCTCCATGGGCACGAGTCCCGCAGCCCCACGACCACCCGAACCGCCGCGCTCGAGTCATTGGGTCGCCATCACCCTGCTGTCTCTGGCGCTCATCGTATCCTTTCGAATACCTTCAATTTGTCGGTTCATGATACCGGCAAGGGAGTGGACATTAAGACGCCCGTCGGGTCGCTCGACGTCCGCAAGGAGGTGAGCGAAGCCCAATTGGGCCTCCCCATCTACCCCGGCTCCACGCGGATTCACGAAGGAGACGGCGGCGCCACGATCAGCTTAGGCTTGCCCCAGCACGATAACGTTCGCATTGTGGCGGCGAAATATACCACCTCGGACTCGCTCGACAAAGTCCGCGACTTCTACAAGCAGCAGCTGGGCAGCCAAGTGACGAAGTTCACGGAGAAGAATTCGGAAGGGAAGGCGGTGTTCGAAATAAAGCGGCAGAAAGACCAGAAGATCGTGGCCCTCAAGCCTGGCTGGGGCTCGACCGAGATCGCGCTGGTGCGGATCCTCGAATCCGGCGGCGAGACGAACTGAACCACCGCAGACCTCGGCGAATTTGACAACCCATACTTCCATCACCTAGACTCAAAATCCAGTGATGCCTAGCCGATCCGTCTAAAGAACCCAAAGGCGGACAGAACCCTTGACGTGGCGTTAGAATGGATTGGGTCGCAGTTCGAGATACTCGGTGATATCTCCGACGCCGAGACCATCGCCACAGGGCGCGGCGTCCGGAGGTTGAAATTTTTGCAAAAGAAATACGCCGGCCGTCATTGGCGCAAAGAGAAAGGAATTGCAACCATACGCCTTTGCAATGGCTCGATTCGCCGGGCAGAACTACACTGGTACGAAGCCCACGGGGTTGGGCGAAAGGGCTGGAAGATCAGGCGATTCTTGGACTGACGAATATGAAAAATGCCAAACTGGGATCGCGATTCGTTCTTTGCATCCGTCACGACGGCGGGGATGACTTGGAACTTCGGAAAGTCTATCAAATCTTGCCGGACCGCGCGGCGGCGCGCGAAGGGTATGCGCGCGTCATCGACGAATCGGGTGAAGACTATCTTTATCCAGCGAATTTTTTCGTCTCGTTGAAACTGCCGATAACGGTTTCTCGAAAATTGGCGTCGCCGTCCTGGAGAGCGCTCAAGCCCGCTCGCAGGGCAACGGCGCGTGTTCGCGGGCTATGACAATGTTTCAGCGCCCGCCTAATGAAGGCAACCAGGACTTGCTGTAGGCCCTTTTAAGGCGCTCGGGGATTGATCCTCCGAAAGTCATCTCATAGATTCAGGTGCTAAACCAATGCCAGGAATCGTCAAAGAAAGGCTTTACACGCCCGGGCCGACGCCGCTGCTCTTGGAGGCGCAGGCGCGGACGCTCACCGCGACGCTCCATCACCGCACGGAATCCTTTCGCCGGCTGATCGGTGAAACGCTCGAGAACCTGAAATACTTCTTCAAAACCCAAAACGACGTGGTGATGCTCACCTCATCCGGCACGGGCGCGATGGAGGCCTCTTTCACCAACCTGCTTTCGCCGGGCGACCGGGCGCTGGTGGGGACGGCAGGAAAATTCGGCGAGCGCTGGCTGGAGCTCGCCCGCGCCTACGGCATCGAAGCCGGGAAGGTT
>QHZO01000236.1:0-12048 GCA_003224695.1 Acidobacteriota bacterium | reverse complement strand
GCGTCTCAAGTCCGACGGCCCGTTCCGAGCCGTGTTCGTCCAAGCGACGGAAAGTTCCACGGGCGTTTCACACGACGTCGCCCGGCTCGGCCGCCTGGTGCGGGGGCTTCCCGAGACGGCGCTGGTCGTGGACGCGATCACGGGACTCGGGACCACGGACCTTCAGCCGGACGAGTGGGGGCTCGACATCGTCATTGGCGGCTCGCAAAAAGCGCTGATGGTCCCGCCGGGACTCGCGTTCCTGGGCGTCAGCGAAAAGGCCTGGAAGCTCATCGAGCGGTCGAAGCTGCCGCGCTTTTATTTCAATCTCGCGCGCGAGCGCAAGGCGCAATCGAAAAGCGAAGTGAGCTTCACGCCCGCCACCACGCTGGTCGTAGCGCTCCACACCGCGCTCGAATACATCCGTTCCATGGGCCGCGAGAAGCTGATTGCGAACGCCGCGATGCTGGCTGAGGCGACGCGAGCAGCGGCCTCGGCCCTGGGCCTCGGACTCTTCGCCGAAAGCTCGCCCGCCAACGCCCTGACGGCCGTCTCGGCGCCCGCGGGGATGGATTCGGGCGCGATCATCAAAGAGCTGCGCGCGCGCTTCGGAGCGATTGTCGCGAACGGCCAGGGCTCGATGAAAGGCAAAATCTTTCGCATCGCGCACCTCGGCTATTATGACGCGCCGGACATGTTCGCGCTCATCGCGTCGCTCGAAATCGTCCTCACAAAGCTCGGACACACGTGCGAGTTGGGCGCGGGCGTCGCCAGGGCACAAGAGGTTTACCTGGGTTTCGTCGAGCAGGAAGCGCAGGCGGCGCAGGCTGGCCGGCCATGAAAATCCTGGTTGCGGAAGACATTTCGGAAAAGGCGCTGGAAGTCCTGCGGACGGAAAACGGCTGGGCGGTGCGTTCGCTCCCCAAGTTGAAGGGCGCGTCGGTTGAGCAGGAAATTGCGGATGCGGATGCGCTGGTGGTCCGCAGCGCGACGAAAGTAACGGCGGAGCTTCTGGGCCGCGCCCAGAAGCTGCGCGCGATCGGGCGGGCGGGCGTGGGCGTGGATAATATTGACCTCGAAGCCGCGACGCGCCGGGGCATCGTGGTGATGAACACGCCCGGCGGCAACGCCACGAGCGTCGCCGAGCACGCCCTGGCGCTGCTTCTGGCACTGGCGCGGCGCATCCCATCGGCCGACGCTTCCATCAAGCAAGGCAAGTGGGAAAAGAAAAAGCTTCAGGGCTTCGAGCTGCGCGGCAAATCTCTGGGCCTCATCGGCCTCGGCAAGATCGGCTCGGAAGTCGCGCGCCTCGCCCAGGGCTTCGAAATGCAAGTGCTCGCCTACGACCCTTACGTCAGCACGCTCGTCGCGCGCGAGCAGAATGTGCGGCTGGCGGGGCTGGAAGAATTGCTGAAGGCGAGCGACGTCGTGAGCCTGCACGCTTCCGCCACGCCCGAAACCCGCCACCTGCTCAACCGGCGGACGCTCGGGCTCGCCAAGCCGGGCCTGCGCGTCATCAATTGCGCGCGCGGGGAATTGGTGGACGAGGCCGCGCTCCTCGAGGCGCTCGACTCGGGCCAGGTGGCCGGCGCCGGGCTCGACGTTTTCGAGACCGAGCCGCCCCGCAATACGGGGCTGGTGGCCCACCCGAACGTCGTTGCCACGCCCCACATCGCCGGCTCGACCGAAGAGGCGCAGGAAATCGTCGGCATCCGCATCGCCGAGCAAGTGCGGGACTATCTGCTGCTCGGCATCGCCCGCAACGCCGCGAACATGCCTTCGATTTCTCCTGAAGAGTTCAAGAAGCTTGAGCCCTACATCCAGCTCGGCGAAAAGCTCGGCGTGTTTCTCGTCCAGATTGCCGGCGAGCGGCTGGAAGAAGTTCGCATCAGTTACGACGGCGGGCTCGCCGAGCTCAATACCCACTTGGTCAAAAACGCCGTGCTCAAGGGCATCCTGAATCGGGTGCTGGATGAAGAAGCGAATCTTGTTAACGCCGGAACTCTCGCGCAGGCGCGCGGGCTGGAAGTCGTCGAGGTGCGCAGCGCGCGGCGCGCGGCGTTCTCCAACTCACTTGGCATCGGGCTCAAGACCGACGCCGGACCGGATTCCGTCCTCGGCATGGTCGGCGTGCGCGGGGCGTTGCGCATCCTTGGCATCAACGACGTGGATATTGAAGCGCCGCTGCGCGGCACCATCCTCTTCATCCGCAACCAGGACGTTCCCGGCGTGATCGGGCGCGTCGGGACGATCCTCGGCGACCGCGGCGTCAATATCGCGAGCTTCGCGCTGGGGCGAAACCAGGAGGCTCGACTCGCCCTGGGCCTCGTGAACGTGGATTCCCCCATCCCCGACCAAGTCCTCGACGAAATTCGCGCCGTCCCCGCCATCCGCGCCGCCCGCGTGGTTGAGATTGGGTAACCTCAAGCTGCATGGGTGTTGCGCCACGACGCTGCCTCGGCTCTACTTACGTAAATTGCCGGACTGGGCCGGCCTGTTTTCAAGCCGACTCGTCGCTTCCACATGCACGACGTAAAACCCCCCGTTCTTTGAAACGAAAGCTGGGCCCGGTGAGAGCTTTCAGGGAAATTTCTTCTCTTGCTTGTGGCGGCTTCGCAAAGTCTCCATCCCAGACACCATAGAGTTCGACTATATGCTCTCCACAGGCTCGCAGCAACGCAGCTAATGCCTCTCGGTTATACCGGTCGCTCGCTTCCTGTTCCGCATCATCCTCGGGATCATCGAACCACGGCCACCCTCCGTTTTGGTAACGCATGTAGGGGAAGTCGCACCCACACCCGGAAGTCGAGCCTATATTTTGAATTTCTGGCTTGGAGAAGTGCGCTTTTATAGAGGTTTCATCTTTCGTCAGGGGAGTCACCGAGAGATCCGGAGCATCACTTCGCCACGCCTTGCGAGGCAGGGGCCTTTCTGTTGCTGCGTAAAGTACGAAGCACATAGCAATCTGGGCTGCTTCCACCAGATCCCATCGTATCCCAATTACCGCCATGTTCCAATATCACGCCGATTGCCGAAGAGCGAACCTCCGCGCATCAGCGACGCTTAATGACTGCACAGCTTCCCTCTATGTAAGCTACCGCTCTCTACTTGACAAGCGGCCTGTGGTATCATTTGCCCATTCCGATTGGCAGAGCCGAGCTTCGCGACTCTCCGCCGGCTGGCGGACAAGCAGGCTCGGCCCAGACTCTGGCCTCACGTCAACGCGAGGAAGAAGGAGGTACGCTATGCCCCTCGCGATCACGTTACTCAACGGTTTGCTCACGGTGTGGGGCGTCCTGACGGGACTGCTGGCCCTCCTCATCATTTACCGCAGCGTGGTGGGAATGCACGAAGAGGACCAACTTATTCTCGATCCCGCCGAGGCGCACATGGCCGCGGAGCAAAAAGAAATCGCCCAGAAGATCAAAAGGGTCAAGCCCTACGTCTATGTTCTGAGCGTGGCATCGGGCGTGCTATTGCTCGCGATCTTGGGCGTTTGGGCTTGGCAGGTAGTCGAGGCCCCACACTGAACGCGCCAGGGGACTCTAAAGATTGATTCCTCATAGAGGCGCTGGCGAAGCGGGTAGGCTGAGCGACTCAAGGGAGGAATTACCGCGCCCGGGCGGCGCGAATTCCTCTCCTCATTTGAGGAGAGGATTAATGGGCTGTGGGTCACTCGGCCGACCGCCCTACATTTTTAGGATGCGAATTCCCTTTGAGCCAACCGGAGTCTTCGAAGAAGTCGCATATGGCTATAGTGAAGGCCTTTTGGGCCGATGTTGGACGAGAGGCAGGAGGGTTTAATTTGCAAGGCAAGTTTGGCCGGCGAGAGCTGCTTGAGTGGCCGATTTTTGGCGCGGGCACGGCGCTGCCGCGGCCTGTGGCGAACCGCCGGACGATTATCTACGTCACGAACAGCCTCGGCGACGACATCATGGTCATTGACCTCGAAACGCTCCAGGTGACGGGAAACATCAAAGTGGGCCCGCACCCGCACGGCCTGGCTGGCGAGGCCAACGCCTGCTCGCGATGGATGTTCCGGTGCGAGCCTCGTGATCCGGAATTCTCTTCGGCCCAACCGGCATGAACCGAGCCAAGGCCTGGGTCTTCAAAATCAATACCAAGCGCGGCTGGGAGTTTGACCAATATTTCCGCTCGCGAGCGCGCGGCGCCTACGAAATGGGCGACGAGGGCTGGATCCGGAGCGCTTCGAGCCTCCGTTATCTGCGGGAAGAGGTCAGGCGCGGTGATGTGTTTTTCTGTTATGAAGTGGACCGCAAGCGCGTCGTGGGTGTGACACGCGCGGCCTCTGACGGCCGGGACGTGGGCCTCGGGTCGCTTGTGGATTTCGTCGCGCCCGACCGGGCCGTGCGGCTTGAATATCCTCTCCTGCGCCGCCCCGACCTCGATCACATTCTGGCTTTCAGCCCGAAGCGTGGCCGGGGCACCGTGCAAAAAATAGACGCGGACGAATTTCGCCGACTGCGCCGAATCCTGCTCGCCAAGAACCCGCGCCAAGCGGCGAAGATTCAGAGTCTCGTTGGCTAGCCTCGATCGGGGACAGACCTTGAGACGCGTGCCGCCTGCCACATGGCGACCGCGAGCGCCGCTAAGGGGTCGGAGCGGGTTGGGCGCCCGCGCTGACGGGTGCCGGAGCGGGTTTCGGCTCCGGTTCCTGCGGCATAACAATCCAGGCGATCACATAGGCGAGGAGACCTGTCCCGCCAAAGATCACGGCAATAAGCCAAATCAAACGCACGAGAGTTGGATCCACGGCCAGATACTCTCCCAGGCCGCCGCAGACGCCGGCGATTTTCTTGTCGTGGCGCGAGCGCGTCAGCTTGCGCTCCGCCGTGGGCGGACTGGACATCGCGGCGCCGCACTGGCAACAGAAATTGACCGTCTCTCGGTACTCCCGACCGCATCGCGGACAGAACATGGCCGCACCTCCTTGCTTCTACACCATCATACGCCCGGGGAAGCGGGTTAGTTCCTGCAATTTTGCTTTCCCGCCCCGGCAAGCTCCGGACGCGGGGCCGGCGGGGGTTGAGCTCACGGAAGTTTTTAATCTTGCCATTCCGGTTTTGGGTTATCATTTCAAGCAAAGGCGCACTCGTGGCTTTGCTCCGCTGGCGGGGGCCGGCGGCGCAGCCCCTTCGAGGGGCTGATTCAATGGTTTGGCGAGTCCGAAAGCCGTTCCGTGTTTTCGCGCGAGGCACGTCGCTGCGCCGGCGCGTTGCCTACAGCCTCGCCATCGTGAGGGTTATCCTGGTTCCGGTCATTTTCCTCGCGATTTACTACCTTTTCGCGATGGGGCGGATTGTGGACCAAATCGTGAGCGTCAATGCCCCGGTCGCGACCGAAGCCGGGCAAATCCTGGCCGAGATGCAAAACGCCCAGTTGGCGCAGAGCAACTATTTCCTGCTCCACGACCCCAAATATCTCCAGGAAAACCGCGAGGCCATGGCGAAGATTGACGGGCTTCTGGCGAGCTGCGCCAACCAGCAACCCGAAGAACACGCCACCATCCAGATCATCGGCGACCAGGTGAAGCTTTACCGTCACCGCCTGGACGAGGCCGTGGCGCGCATGGGGAGGCTCGAACCCGGCACTCCAGGGCAGATTGAAGATGTGGTCAGGGCGTATGAAAAGGACTTGAATGACATCATCAAGCACGGTGACAACCGGCCGCCGGCTGAATTGCTGGAGGACATCGGCGACCGGGTTAGTTCCTTCGACCTCGAAGTCACGCAGCGGATGGTGGCCGAGGATCCTGCGTTCCGGCAGATTGCCTTTGATCTGGAGTCCTCGAACAGCCAGATCCAGCGCCTTTCGGCGGACCTTCGCGACCGGAGCTGGCAACGCGTCGAGCGCGAACACGCGGAGACCCGGCAACTGGTCCGGCGCGCCGAGCTCGTCCTTCTCATCGTCTCCGGCATCATCCTGGTGGTGAGCATTCTGGTTAGCTTCATCCTGCCGCGCGCGGTGGTGAAGCCTCTCGTGGACCTTCGGCAGGCCATTGACCACGCGGTCTCCGGAGATTACGACGTCGAAATCAACGTCGAGGGCGAAGGCGAAGTCGTCGAGCTCGCATCGTCCATCCGCGAACTCATCGGCCATTTGCGCGGAACCCGCACGCGCCTGCTCGGTCGCGGCCGTTGAGCCGGCAAGCGATTCCCGGCCGCCCCCTTTTCCTTTTGTGTTAGAATGACGCGCTCGACGGGTCACCCCATGCGGGACGGTCCGGGCAGGTAATGCCCGGGCGTTTAAAAGGAGACGAGCGATTATGAAGGGCAAGCCCGAAGTGCTGGAGATACTTCAAAAGGCGCTGAGCGAGGAGTTGCAGGCGATCAACCAGTATTTTCTGCACGCCGAAATGCAGAACAACTGGGGCTATAAGCGCCTCTATGCCGAGATCAAAAAACAGGCCGTCGGCGAAATGAAACACGCCGAAGTGTTGATCGAACGCATCCTTTTCCTCGAAGGTTTGCCGGATCTGAATGCCATGGCGAAGCTGAAAGTCGGCAAGACTGTCGAGCAACAGCTTGAGAACGACCTCATCCTTGAAAAGACGGCGGTCGCGGAATACAACGCCTACGTCGCCACGGCGCGCAAGGCCGGCGACAACGCCTCGGCCGACCTGATGGAAGTGCTCCTCAAGGATGAAGAGCAACACGTGGACTTCCTCGAAGCCCAGCTCAGCATGATCAAGGAGCTGGGCCTTCCGAACTACCTTGCCCAGCAAATGCACGGCCAATAGCTCACGCGTTCACGCTGCGCCGGGGGCGAGTCGCCGGATCTCACGAACCTGATCGAAATCCTGGTCCACGCTGGCGCACAGAAAGACGCCAGTGTCAGGAAAGGCCCGCACGAGCGGGCTCGATTTCTTTTTTCGCCCGCTTCCATTCGATGGTCGGCAGCCTCATGCCGAGGATAGACTCGACGAGCGCCCTGCGGTTTCGTGGAGTGGCCGAATTCGTTCTCTAGTCTCTGTTCTTTCGCACCCAGACCTCGTCGGCCAGACGCGCGCCAGCTTTCCCCAGGCCGGGATTCTCCGGCTTGCGCCGATAGCTTTCGACATAGCGGCGATCGAGTTGTTCCTCGTCGAGCTTCCGCAAATAGTCCTCGCAGGCCGTTCGAATCAAGGCCGCTCGGGACTGGCGCGCCGCTTTGGCTTTGCGCGTCATGGCCCGAAGTAGCTCTTCTTGCATCGAGACTTGGATAACTTTCATGAATCCCCTAGCCTTCTCTGCCCATTTTGTATCTCGATGTGTAATCCGTAACCCCTATGGCCAAGCTTGGGTTGTGGGTCAGTTTCCGATTAGCCGACTTATCGGGCCCAACAGAGACGCTCGAAGAGACATAGGAGGTGAAGATTCACATTGAGGCACCTATTGCTTCTCGTAGACATAAACCCCTTCGTGTTCGTTCGCATCGTGGGTGAGAGTTCGGCCGTCAGCCGCCAGTGTCCACGTATCAACGACAGGCTTCAGCCCGGTGACATTCACCGTCGCGTTGGGGACCTTGATATCCAGCGTGGACTCGATGACCAGCGCCGACCCGTGCCAGCTCGCGCTCGACATCAGTTGGCCTGACGACATGTTCAGCGAGGCGCGCTTCTTCCCATCCGGGGTGTAGGTCTCTGTTGATTTCTTGCCGTCTGTCTTGTAGTGGAAAACGATCGCAGACTTTTTGTAAACAATGACAATTGTTTGCGATTTGATGGTAGCGTCTTTCGCTAGAGTGCTCTTTGTGGGGTTGAGAACCCAGGTGCCCGAGAAGTCGGGTGGCGCGCCAGCTTGCGCGAGCGCAGAGCACGTCATGACAAGAACCAGCGTGATTGTGGCCAGAAGACGCATGACTTTGGACCCCCCCCTTTGCCGGGGATTATAGTCCATCTTTTGCAATTAATCTTCCGCAGCTCCTGATTAACGGCCTAGCCTGAAACTGACCCACTACCGCCAAGCTGAAAGGGCAGGGTTCATCCCTTGATGACGCCCATCGGCTTTAAGCGCGCCACACGCTTCGAGAGCCCGGCGCGCTCGACGACTTCGACGACGTTATCCACGTCCTTATAGGCTTCGGGGATTTCTTCCGTAATGCCGTCGCGCGATTCGGCGCGGACGAAGATGCCCCGCTCTTCGAGCCGCTCGCGGGCGTTTTTGGCGTAATCGGATTTTTTGGCGGCGGTGCGGCTCATCACGCGCCCCGCGCCATGGCAGGTCGTACCGAAGCTTTCTTTAAGCGAGCCCTCCGCGCCGACCAGCACGTAGGATGAGGTGCCCATCGAGCCCGGAATCAGCACCGGCTGGCCGAGGCCTTTGTAAGCCTCCGGGACTTCGGGCCGGCCCACAGGAAAGGCGCGCGTGGCGCCCTTGCGGTGGACCAGGACTTTGCGGTCGCGCCCGTTCACGGTATGCCGCTCGAGCTTGGCGATGTTGTGGCAAACATCGTAGACCACGCGCAATTCCATCTTCTCGCCGAAAATCCGCTTGAACGCTCCGCACGTGAAGTGCGTGATGCCCTGGCGGTTGGCCCAGGCAAAGTTCGCTGCCGCGCGCATGGCGGCGAGGTACGCCTGCCCTTCGTGCGAATGCACGGGCACCGACGCCAACTGCCGGTCGGGCAGCTCGATGGCGTAGCGCCGCATCCCTTCGTCCATGTCGCGCAGAAAATCCGTGCAGACCTGGTGCCCGAGGCCGCGCGAGCCCGAGTGGATGAGCACCACGATTTCATTTTCGTAGAGCCCCAACCCTTGCGCGACGGCGGGATCGAAAATCTTTTCGACGTACTGGACTTCCAGGAAATGATTGCCGGAGCCGAGCGTACCGGCCTGCAGCATGCCGCGGGTCTTGGCGCGGTCACTCACGGCCGCCGGGTCGGCACCATCGAGGCAGCCGTTTTCCTCCATGGTCTGGAGGTCTTCCATCTCTCCGTAGCCGTGCCCGACCATCCAGGAGGCGCCCTGCCCCAATCCCTTTTCGAGGTCCTGGTGCGAAAGCCGGATGTCGCCCTTGCGGCCGGCGCCGGAGGGAATGTCGCGGAAGAGTTGGTTGACGAGCTCGCGCAGCTTCGGCCGGACTTCATCAGCGGTCAAAGTGCTCGCCAGCAGCCGCACGCCACAATTGATGTCGAAGCCGACGCCCCCGGGCGAGACCACGCCGCCTTCGTCGGGCAGCGTCGCCGCAACGCCGCCGATGGGAAAACCGTACCCCTGGTGGATGTCCGGCATGGCGAGCGACCGGCCGACAATCCCCGGCAGCATGGCGACGTTCGCCGCCTGCTCGAGCGACTGGTCCTTGATGAGGTCCTGCATCAGCCGGTCGTCGGCGTAGACCATCGCGTCCGTCAGCATGCCGGGCTTCGTCTTGCGCGGGATCAGCCATCGGACTTCGTCGAGCTTTTCGATTTGCGAGAGTTCAAAGGGCATAAATCGGGTCGGTTTTCGGGCGGATAAGGCCTATGCAGTTCCAGCGGAGGTTTTCCGTCGGCCGATTCCGCCGCGCGCGACCCTCAGCGGGACGCGTCCAGCAGTAGAAAATAATCTTCGCGAGAAATCCCCGCTGTCTTCAGATTACCCCTGACGATGGAAACCGGAACTTCGTCATGGGCGGGGATCACGACGGGTCGCAGAACTCCCTGTTTGACATAAGAGTGATGGCTGCCTTCTTGCCGGGCGAATCTGAAACCGGCGGCGAGGAAGACCTTTTCCAACCGCCGCCAGTGGATAGGGGTTATCCTCGGCACCTTCAGACACCTACGACTGCCGAGCGCCTCTCCACGCCCACCCATGACGGACTTACCCAATTTCCGTCAACAAACTCATAGCCGCTTTCCTGGAGGATGGCCTGCAGGTTTCCCTGGTCCTGAGCAGTCAGGAGGAAAACGCGAACGGCTTCATCCAAAGCCTCGCGCGCTTCGTCTGGCGTCGTTCCGGAACTCATGACATCGAGGGGCATGGCGTGGGCGACGCACCGGTTCCCCTCTTTCCAGATTTGGACGGTGTATTCGATATCCATATCGGCCATCATAGCACCGCGCTCGGAGCCGCGCACTCCGGCCAGAGAAATTTGCAAGTTGCGGGAGAAATTCGCCCCTCATATACTGGCCGCGCACGATGGAAGGAATGAAGCTGGGGAGGGACTATGGCAACGGTGACTCGGCGGGAAGCGGGCAAACTGATTTTGGCCGGGGCGGCCGGGGCATTGGTTCCGGGGCGGGCCTCCGCGCGGCCGATGATTGATTCGGTCGTGCACGGCGTCCAGATCGGCGCGCAGAGCTATTCCTTCCGCGACCGCGATCTCGACGCGGCCATTCAGGCCTACGTCGAATGCGGCCTCGGCGAGTGTGAGCTCTACCAGGGACACCTCGAGCCGCGCGTCGAAGGGCGGCGCGGCCAGAATGAACTTGCGAAGCTGCGCGATTGGCGCTTGAAGACGCCGCTCTCCTTCTTCGAAGGCGTGCGCAAGAAGTTTGACGACGCGGGAATATTGCTTTACGCCTACAACTACAGTTTCAGCAAATTTATGAGCGACTCCGAAATCGCGCGCGGGTTTGAAATGGCCCAGGCGATGGGCGTGAAATACATCACGGCGTCTTCGCAGGTCAGCGTCGCGCACAAAGTGGATATCTACGCGCAGAAGTACAAAATCATGGTGGGCTTCCACGGCCACGACAACACGCGCAATCCCGACGAGTTCTCGACACCGGATACGTTCGCGCGCGCGATGGCAGGCGCGTCGCCTTACATCGGCGTGAACCTCGACATCGGCCACTTCACGGCGGCGGGCGGGGATGCCGTCGCTTACCTCCGCGAGCACCACGACAAGATCGTGACGCTCCACATCAAAGACCGCAAGAAAAACCACGGGGCGAACCTGCCCTTCGGCCAGGGCGATACCCCCATCGCCGAAGTCCTGCGCCTCCTCCGTGATCAACAGTGGAAAATTCCCGCCAACATCGAATACGAGTACGGCGAAGAAATCAAAGGGCTCGATACCGTCGCGGAAGTCAGGAAGTGCTTCGCGTATTGCAAGCAGGCATTAGAAACGTAGGGGCGAACGGCGTTCGCCCCCCGAGAAACGAAACCCAGCCCGGTGGGGTAGGGCCGGGGCTAGCCCCGGCCCTACAGGTTCGAAGCGATCGGATTAAGTTTTGCCGGCGGTCTTGGCCATCTGAGCGAAGGCCTCTTTCGCGCGGCGGTCCATCTCCGCGGGAGCCACGTCTTCCACGTGCTGGCCCAGGGCCCAAACGTGGCCAAACGGGTCTTTCACCTGCCCGTACCGGTCGCCCCAAAATTGGTTGGCGAGCGGCATCGTGACCGTGGCGCCGGCCGCGACGGCCTGGTTAAAGAGCTGGTCTATGTTGTCGCGGTAGAGGTTGAGGACAACGGTCGAGCCTCGGAGCGCCTCGGGCGATGAGACGGGCGATTGGACGCCCCCCATGCTCGGGAACTCATCGGCCAGCATGATCGTGGAGTCTCCGATCTTGAGTTCGGCGTGCATCACCTTGCCGTCCGGCGTTTCATGGATTCCCCTCGATTCCGCGCCAAACGCCTTTTTGTAGAATTCCACTGCTTTTTTGCCGCCCCGTACCACGAGGTGCGCCGTAATCGTGTGCGCCCCCTCGCGAACTGCACTCACTTTTCCTGCCATAAGATTCTCCGTTCTCCCCTCCCGTCCTTGCCCGGAGTTGGAAGTGGGACCCTTTATTCTAATCCAAGTGGTAACTTGCGAGCGGGCAAAAATTTGTCTTAATTGAAGTCAGGCTGCGGTGCCGCCGAAAGGGTAAAAGGTTAAAGGGTGAAGGCATGGCGGGTTAGGGCTCTTTCACCCTTTAACTTTCGTCTTTGCTACTCACAACGCAGGGCGACCATGGGGTCCACTTTCGTCGCCCGGCGGGCGGGGATGTAGCAAGAAGCCAGCGCCACGAGCATCACGACGAGAGGCGCGGCAATCAGAATCGGCCCGCCACTTACGTGAAAGCCGTTAAAACTCGCGACAAAAAGTCGGGGGAGAGCCAGCGAAATCAGGAAGCCGATTCCAGTTCCGATGACGACCAGCGCCATGG
>QHZO01000235.1:12634-14931 GCA_003224695.1 Acidobacteriota bacterium | reverse complement strand
CTGCTGCGAGAGTACCTGAAGAAGGAAATCAACGAATTGAACGAGCAGAATATCAGCCTGGGCGTTATTGGCCGGATCGGGGAGCTTTCCGCGCCTGTGCGGAGTGACCTCGAGCGGGCTATCCAGCAGACACAGCAGAACACCGGTTTGCGGCTGACCCTGGCGCTGAATTACGGGTCGCGTGCGGAGCTTGTGGACGCCGTGCGGGCTCTGGTGGCTCGCGCCCGCTCGAACGGCGCGCTGGAGATTGACGAGAGCGCCGTCAGCCGCCAGCTCTACACGGCCGCCATTCCCGATCCGGACTTGCTCATCCGCACGAGCGTCGAGATGCGGCTGAGCAATTTTCTTCTCTGGCAGGCGGCTTACTCAGAAATCTGGGTCACCGACACGCTCTGGCCCGACTTCACGCAAATTCATTTGTTCCAGGCCGTGTTGGATTTTCAGAAAAGGGAGCGGCGCTACGGCGGGTTAGGTGCCAGGTGCTAGGGGCCGGACTCTCCGGACGAGGTTCTGGGTGCTTGGTGCGAGCCCCCAAGGCCTCGACCCTAGCCCTGAAACTTATTTGGACTGCTCCCCGACACCTCCCGCCTGGCTCCTCGTGTGGTGCGTCATACATAACTTTACTTATTCTCGGCCCTTCGAGAATGATCCCGCCCGTGAAAACCGGGCGTTTGAATGGGGTCGCGAAATGCAAAGAAGTGTTGGACGCACTACACTAGAACCTAGTCCCTAGCACCTAGAACGTAGTCGCTACGATGAAACTGCGCGTCTTAACCGCCCTGGTTCTGATCCCTCCCTTCGCTCTGCTAATAGGCTGGATGCCCCAATCAACTTCTGTCCAGCGACTGCACGAGCTGGTGTATCTCGCGGTGGTCATGGCGCTTGCGGAGCTTAGCTATTACGAGTACTTAAGGCTGTGCCGTCAGGCGGGATGGGGCGCAATGGGATTGGCGGGCTACGCCGGAGTAGCCATGCTCTGTTTCGGTCAGTACGCCGAGCTTCACACCACGATTGTACCCGGCGCATATGTCGTTTCTGCGGTGCTCCTGGCTCTCGTTGCGATTCCCTCCGCGGCGCTTCGCGGCGCCAGGGATTTCTCCGATGCTTTCACCCGCTCGGCTTCAACCGTTTTTGGGGTTTTTTACGTAGGCTTTCTCCTTTCCTTCCTCATTCCACTGCGCTTCAGGGAACTTGAGGTTGGCCGGCGCGTAACATTCTTTGTCCTTTTGGTGATCTATTTTGGAGACGTCTTCGCCTTTGCGGCGGGCAGGACTTTCGGGCGCCGGCCGCTTGCCCCCCGCCTCTCACCTCGTAAGACGGTGGAAGGAGCGGTGGCAGGCCTAGTTGGAAGCCTTCTAGTGGCGGGGCTCTTCGAGCATTGGTTTTGGCAGACAGCAGGGCTGAAAACGGCTATGCTGGTGGGAGCCTGGATAGCGCTTGCTGGACAACTCGGCGACTTGGTCGAATCCGGCCTTAAGCGAGCCGCGAGCGTAAAGGACTCCGGAAGCCTGCTCCCGGGACACGGCGGGGTGCTGGACCGGATTGACAGCGTCCTGTTCGGGGTCCCGATGCTCTGGGTAGCGATGGCAGTGGCTGGGCTTTGGCGATGATCAAACGCCTCTCGATTCTTGGCTCCACGGGGTCCGTGGGGAGAAATACGCTGCATGTCGTCCGCGCGCTTCCGGACCGCTTTCGAGTCCAGGCGCTTTGCGCCGGGAAAAACCTCTCATCCCTCGGTGGTTGCCATCGCGCTGCCCGAGTGTGTTGAGCCTTTGCGCGCGCGCCTCGCGGCCCGTGGATATTCTCAGCCCATCAGGATCCTGAGTGGCGCCGAAGGCTCGGCCGAGGCCGCGACGGATTCCGAAGTGGATTTTGTCGTGTCCGCCTCGCATGGCGTTACAGGCTTGGCGGCCACCTACGCGGCGGTCCTGAAGGGCAAACAAGTCGGCTTGGCCAATAAGGAGGCGCTGGTTGTGGCGGGAGAATTACTTACGCACGCTGCACAGGAGCGCGGCGTCGAGCTGCTGCCCATTGACAGCGAACACTCGGCCGTACACCAGTGCTTACGCTCGGGGCGCGCCACGGAAGTCCGCCGGCTAATCCTGACTGGCTCGGGGGGGCCGTTTCTGAAGAGCTCGAAAAAGAGCCTCGACACGGCGACGCCCGAGCAGGCCCTGAATCACCCGGTTTGGAAAATGGGCGGGCGGATTACCGTGGATTCCGCAACGCTGATGAATAAAGGCTTGGAAGTCATTGAGGCGCATTGGCTTTTCGGCATGCCTTCGTCCCAGATTGAG
>QHZO01000235.1:6900-12591 GCA_003224695.1 Acidobacteriota bacterium | reverse complement strand
TTCGTCCCAGATTGAGGTGGTTATTCACCCCGAATCGGCGGTACATTCCATGATAGAATTCTGTGACGGTTCAGTGATGGCTCAGCTTTCTGCGCCCGACATGCGCCTGCCGATTCAGTATGCCCTGACGTATCCAGAGCGTGTGGCCTTAAACGGTGATGTGCCGGCACTGGACCTGTTGGCGAGGGGGCGGCTGCATTTCCTTCGGCCGAACTTGAAACGCTTTCCGTGCCTGACGCTGGCTCGGGAAGCATTGGAGCAAGGCGGGGCCATGCCGTGCGTTTTGAATGCCGCCGACGAAGTCGCCGTCGAAGCGTTTCTCGCCCGGCGGCTTTCCTTTTCGGCGATCCCGCGGGTGATCGACCAAGTTATGGGGAAAGCCTGGACCTGCCGTCTTGGCTCGCTCGAGGACGTCCTGGCCTGTGACGCGGAAGCCCGGGGTTCGGCTCACGAAGCTATGGCGCGCATCCAATAGCTCAGAAGGAGATTGGCTGTCTAATGCTTTCGAACATCTTCCGGGATGCGGGCGTGATCGTGGTCGTGCTGCCCCTCATGATCTTTGTGCACGAGCTCGGGCACTTCGTCGCCGCCAAGGCTTTTGGCGTTCGCGTGCTGACGTTTTCATTCGGATTTGGCAAAAGGCTCTTCGGCGTCAAGCGCGGCGATACGGATTACCGGGTCAGCCTCATTCCCCTGGGAGGGTACGTCAAAATGGCCGGCGACGACCCCTCGCAGCCACGCCAGGGTGACCCGCGCGAATACCTTGCGAAGCCCCGCTTGCAGCGGTTTGTTATCGTCATCATGGGGCCGGCGATGAATGTGGCGATGGCCATTGCCTTGCTGACCTTGCTTAACCACTTCAGTTTCGAGAAGTCCGCCTATGAAGAAGAGGCCGTACGAGTCGGGCTTGTAGACCCGAACTCACCCGCAGCCACCGTTGGGCTCAAGCCCGGCGACCTGATTGTCCAATGCGACGATCTGACAAATCCCAACTGGGAACAACTGTTGCTGAAAATCGCGACCTCGCCCAATGAAACGCTTCCCATCGAGATCGAGCGCGGGGGAAAGCGGCTGAGCCTGACGATCACGCCGCAGCCGAATGGCAACGAGAGGACGGGCTACATTGGCGTGCGGCCCGTCTTGCCTGCGGTTGTTCAAGCCCTTGAGACCAACATGCCGGCCGCGCGCGCCGGCCTCGAGGTCGGTGACCGCATCCTGGCGCTGGACGGGACGCTGCTCGACCGGTCAGCGACGTCGGTTGTTCAACGACTTCAGGAAGGGAAAGGCAAGGAAGTTACCTTCACCGTGCTGCGCCAGGGCAAGCAGTTTGACGTGCAGTTGAAACCGGTTTATGCGCCCGGCGGCAAGAGCAGTGCCTGGAGAATCGGCGCGGCGCTCACGGGAGACTTTATTGTTCGCCAACTTCCCTGGGGGGAGGCCGTAGGGAGTGCTGCGGAATTCTGCGTTCAGAACTCCTTGCTGACCTTCGTGGTGTTGGAAAAAGTTCTGACTCGGAAAATGTCTCCGGACACGTTTTCAGGGCCCATCGGCATGGCTGAAATGTCTGGCGAAGCTTTCAGCATGGGTTTTCTGATGTTGGTGCAATTCGTTGCCGTCATCAGCTTGCAGCTCGGGATCTTCAATTTGCTGCCCGTCCCGATTTTGGACGGCGGTGCGATTGTGCTGCTGCTGATTGAAGGCATCCTGCGCCGCGACTTGAGCCTGCAAGTCAAGGAGCGGGTGATTCAGGTCGGATTCGTTTTCTTACTTTTGCTCGCTGTGTTCGTAACCTACAACGATATTATGAAGACGATTCGGACGAATTGAATCGTAGGGGCGCAAGGCCTTGCGCCCCTACACCTGTGCGTGGAACCAAGATGAATTTCAGCGACCAGGAACATTTTCCGCCGCGCCGCAAGACCCGCTCTGTGAAGGTGGGGCGGCTCCAGATCGGCGGTGAGGCGCCGATCGTGGTCCAGTCCATGACCAAGACGGACACGCGCGACGTCGAAAGGACGGTCGAGCAGGCCCGGCAGATGGAAGCCGCGGGCTGCGAGATCGTGCGATTGGCCGTCCCGGATATCGAAGCGGCAAAAGCGCTGGCCGAGATTCGCCGCCGACTGCCGGATTCCATTCTCGTTTCGGACATCCACTTTCAGTACAGGTTCGCCCTCATGGCGCTCGATGCGGGCTTCGACAAGCTGCGTATCAACCCGGGCAATATCGGAGACGCGGAAAAAGTGCGCACCGTGGTTCGCCGCGCGCAGGAACAAAAAGTCCCCATCCGCATCGGCGTGAACGCCGGGTCGCTCGAGCGGAGGCTACTCGAAAAATACGGCTTCCCGACGCCCGAGGCTATGGTCGAAAGCGCCGAGTATCACATCCGCATTCTCGAAGACCTGGGCTTCACGGACACCATCGTTTCCCTCAAATCCTCGAACGTCAAGCTGACTGTGGCGGCGTATCGTTTGTTCTCAAAGCAATTCGACTATCCTGTACATCTCGGCGTGACCGAAGCCGGGACCGAATTTACCGGCACGGTGAAATCCTGCGTCGGCATGGGGATGCTGCTTGCGGAAGGCATCGGCGACACGATCCGCGTCTCGCTGGCCACCGACTCTGTGGAGGAAGTGCGCGTGGCTTATGAGCTGCTGAAGTCGCTCGAGCTGCGCAGCCGCGGGCCCGTGGTGATCGCCTGCCCGACTTGCGGCCGCCTGGAAGTGGACCTCTTCAAGATCGCGGCGGAAATCGAAAACGCCACTGCCCACATCAAGATGCCCGTCAGCCTGGCGGTGATGGGCTGCGCGGTGAATGGGCCGGGCGAGGCCCGCGAAGCCGATTTGGGTGTGGCCGCGGGACGCGGCAACGGGATGATTTACCGCGAAGGCAAAGCCATCCGGCGCGTGAGCGAGGCGGAAATCGTCCCGGCGCTGCTTGAAGAAATCGAGCGCTTTGTCCACGACAAGACCGCGGGCGTTGCCTCAACAGCCCCCGCGCTTGAGCCAGAACCCGTGCCCCAGAATCCTCTCAACGTCCTGCCGTAAAGCCAGCGTCTCAATTCAGAAGACGTACATTCAATTCCGCATCGTCAAGGGTCTTGTGAGTGCTTTGAGCTCTTTGCGGCTTGGCGTGAAACAGGTTCTTCCTCGTTCTTTTGACCACCTGCCGAAACTCATGCTGGATGAAGCCCGGCGCCGCTAATTCCAATGTTTCACCTGCGGCCAGATTTGCTGGAGCGTCCAGCGATGCTGCTGGCACAAGTAGATGTCGAAGCGCTCGTCGCGGCGTGACAACGGGTGCTCGACCCGCCCCACCACTTTCCACTGGTCGCAAATCTGTTGAACCTGATTTTGCCGAGAGTTCAGCAAGAGCAGGCTTTCGCCCGTGTAGTTGCGCGGCCCCCAGAACCAATACGACTGGTGGCCGGAAATCGCCTCCGGAAGACCGAGCGACGGCCCGTAAAAATCAATCGCGCCCGCGTCGCCGTAGTTCCCGGCTGCGATGGCGGTTTTCGCGCGCACGTCGGGCGGGAGTGCGTTATAGGCGCGCGCCGTCTCTTCCGCCATTTCTTTCCAGCCGAACATGTCGGCGTAAATCTGCTGCCCGAGCGGCCCGAGCGGCTGGTGCTCAACTTGTGGGATCGGGATGCGTATAGCGTGGACGTATTCGATGAAAGCTTCCGGGGAGAGCACTGGAAGGGTCATGGGGACACGTCCCGGTAAGCGGCCGAGCAATCTGTCCATCGCTACACCGCCTGCCGCGAACAACATCGCAAATCCCGGCCAGAGGTAAAAGGCTTTGCCCTTGAGGACAATGAACGTCACCATCATCACCAGAAACGTCCAGCCGAGGATTCGATAACAGCCGCGGTCAGCCTGCCCGTCAGGGTGAATCTCCCTGCCGAAGAACAGCCACCCAAGCCCCGCGATCCAAATGGGCGCGGTCACAAGGTTCATAAAAATCGCCTGCTGGATGACGAACGAAACCGGGTCGAGCGCGACGTCGCGCCCGCTTTGGCGGACGTTGTGCATGAGCTCAAGGAACGGCCAATGATGCGAGAAATTCCAGATGAGGTTGGGGAGCCAGACGAGCATCGCCACCACGCCGCCCAGCCACACCCAGGGCTTGGCGAAGGCTCTCCGTTCTTTGGTTAGCAGAAGGCCGACGAAAACGCCGAATCCAAAAAAGAGCATCCCGTACTTGTTTTCGAGTCCGATGCCGGCAAGCAGCCCGAACCAAAGCCAGAGCTTTTGGTTGCCGGTCTGGACGATTCGCAATACCACGGTGGCGCAGGCCGTCAAAATTGGCGGCTCGAAGGCATTCATGGTGAGAAGATGAAAGAAGGCGAGGTAGCCCAAAGATAAAAGTACACACAGCGCGGTGAGAATCTGCGCGTACCGGCAACCTCCGAGCGCGCGCGCCATTTTTCCGGCGAGCCATACTGTCGCCGCGCCGGCCAGGGCGGGAAGAAGGCGCAGGGAAAGCAGCGAGTCGCCGGTCAAGTGCCGCTCGAGCCAGGCGATGAAGGCGATGAGCGGCGGCTGGTCCACGTAACCCCAGGCCAAGTGCTTGCTGCAATCAATGTAGTAGAGCTCGTCGCGAAAGATTCCGTAGCGGAACGCCGTCAGTAGTTGCACTGCGAGCGCCACCGCCGCGATATAAAGCACCCACGCCCGTCCCGGCCACCAGGGGCTTGGCGCGCTGAGATTTTGCACGCAAATCAACGCCCTCTCTTTTTCGGGTGGCATTTTGAACCGCTGCGCAGTCTAGCACAAGCGGAATCGGGCAGGCCGTTAGGGTTCCCCTTCGCAAATCCGGCTCTAATATGGTTTGTACATTTTCACCAGGTTTGTTTGCATCCTCACCTCAATGTAGCCAAATTCATCTAAGAGGACCCACGCTTGGACAGAACTAGAAACGACTCCCAGGCTGCTAGGGCGTACTGGAACGCTGATTCCTCCAAACCCCGCGGCAGCGTTGACCAGCCCATGTAAAGACAGCCTGCAACTATTCCAAAATTCGCGACTAGCCCAGAAGCGGCCGTCTTGGTCGGCTGTAAATAAACCAGAATCCCTGAAACCAGCACACCCACGACTGAAACTGAAAGCCACAACACTCGACTTCCCATCAGATTCCTGTGAAAGCCGTAATCCGCGTTGTGCGTAGCCCAAAGACCATCGGCGTCTTCATCGCGAAGCACCCCCCGAATTCTATCAAACGCCTGAGCGATCAGTTTGTCTGCGTCGGCTGGGTTCTCTGATTCTTCCCTTTCGGTCGGTATCGGCAGTTTCAAGGTAGAAACCACCGCGCGACGGTACTTTGCCTTCAAATCATTTCCGAGTGTCTTGTCGCGCCAACGCAAGACGATCGTTGACGGGTGAGCACCCCACTTTTTGAATAGTTCCTGTTGGAGCCTAACCCCATTCGACCGTACCACCGTGCTGAGTGCATAGATGATCGCCAACGAAACGAGCCCGCTCGCGGTACCTCCCCCAACAGTAATATCTTTCCAAAGGAGTGCAGACCAGAGGGCGATGACAACGGGCAGACTGACTATGACCGCGGGAAACACTCTAGCTCGCCACTCGTAGGCATCGAATACAACCCGCATAGTTTAGGGCCTTATCGGCCGAAGGTTGTCCGCAAGGGCATTCCCATACATGGTGGCCTTCCCACTCGGGGAGATTTCTA
>QHZO01000235.1:0-6888 GCA_003224695.1 Acidobacteriota bacterium | reverse complement strand
CATTCCGCGTGCCCGGTCGGGCTTCGAATAGCCAGGATCAACATTTTCATCTCTTGCTGTGACGGAAACCAGGTTGACAAAAGGCTTACCCATCGCATCGTACAAGCCGCGCCAGTAACCTGATGCGTGTCCATGATGCGATGTGACAAATATGTGGGTCCCTCTCACGGCATCCCTGAATTCCTGCCTCTTGAGCAGTTCTTCCCATCCTTTCGCCTCCAAGTCCCCGCCGATTAGGATCTTCCAGCCAAGGTATTGGATGAGCACGGGAATGCTTGAATTGTTTACAAACTTCGTCGCGTCGAGTCCCTTCGCCTCGCCTGGGCTTAGTCGGTACGACGTGGACATCGTCATGCCCCAATCCGGGAATTCCCTCACCTCCCCCGTGTATCCGCTGCGAAAGGAGGCATACGTGTCCAGGTTATGGTAATCGCCGTTGTCGTCCGTCTTTATTTCCTCCCAGTTGTATATCCACCCCGCAATAATGGCGGGAGGCATCCGCTGAATCAGTCTTGAGATGTCCGAAATGTGGTCGTCATGGGGATGGGTCACAACCAGCTCGGCAAGTATCTGATTATTGAACGGAACGGCTGCCGCAACGTCGTTAGAAAGAATGTATTCGACAGGCGAGAAAAGCTCTTTCATTCCACAGTCGATAAGAAGCAGATAGCCGTTCGGCGACCTAACAAAACAACAGAGTCCGTGGGAGACATCGAAGAGGATCATCCGAAGGCCTGCCACTCGCGTTTCCTCCGAAATGTAGATATTGACGCGCGTATTATAACAGGGACGGCCTTAGCCACCGGGGATGATTTGCAGCGAGGGCATCGCTTCTTGGGTTAGATTGGGAGTCGCTCGATAAAGCTGGAGGACGAAACCATGCCGAGATTGGCCGAAATTGCTTTACTAGACGCCACGGCGCAGGCGGAGCTGGTGCGCAAGAAGGAAGTCCAACCCCTCGAATTGGTCGAGGCGGCCATCGAGCGCATCGAGCGCGTGAACCCGCGGCTGAACGCCGTGGTCACGCCGATGTTCGACGAGGCTCGGAAGGCGGCGCGCGAACACATTCCCGACGGCCCGTTTCGGGGCGTGCCCTTTCTCCTTAAAGATTTGCTCGCCGCTTATGCCGGCGTGCCGATGAGCTGGGGCAGCGGGCTGCTGCGATTTTACATTCCGGACCACGATAGCGAGCTCGTCCGCCGATACAAGAAGGCCGGCCTCATCGTGGTTGGCAAAACCAACACGCCGGAGTTCGGCATTCTTCCTACCACGGAGCCCAGGCTATTCGGCGCGGCGCGAAATCCCTGGAATCTGGAGCGCATCACGGGCGGCTCGAGCGGCGGCTCGGCTGCGGCGGTGGCCGCGGGCATGGTCGCCATCGCGCACGGGAACGATGGCGGCGGCTCGATTCGCATCCCCGCATCCTGCTGCGGATTATTTGGCCTTAAGCCCACGCGCGCGCGGAACCCTCTGGGACCGGATATCGGTGACATCATGGGAGGCCTGGTTGCCGAGCACGCGCTCACACGGAGCGTGCGCGATAGCGCGGCGCTACTCGACGCGACGGCTGGCCCTGACATCGGCGACCCATACTGGGCCCCGCCACCCGCGCGGCGTTTCGCCGAAGAAGTTGGCCGCGATCCGGGCCGTTTGCGCGTCGCCTTCACCGCGAAAGCTCCGACGTGCGTGCCCATTCATCCCGAATGTGTGAAAGCGGTGCGCGAGGCCGCGAACCTCTGCGCCGACCTCGGCCACGAAGTGGAGGAAGACTTCCCAAAGATAAACGGCAACATTTTCACGAAGAGCTTCATGGATGTTTGGGCTTCCGGCAGCGGCTCGATGCTCGATACAATCGAAAAGCTCGGACTGAAGGTTGAGCGCGAGTCCATCGAGCCGCTGAGTTGGGCTCTTTACGAGAAGGGGAAGAAGGTGACCGGACCCGAGTACCTGGTTGCACAAAGCGCGCTCCAGTCCATGGCTCGAGAAGTGGCGCGGTTCATGCAGAAATTCGACATTCTGTTGACCCCGACGCTCGCCGAGCCGCCCCTGCCTCTCGGCTGGTTTGAGCAGCCGCGGGATAATCCGCTTCGAGCGCTCGACCGCGCCGCGGCGTTTGTTCCATTCACCCCCATTGCCAATGCCACGGGCCAGCCTGCGATGTCCGTGCCGCTTTATTGGACCGCCGACGGCCTGCCCGTGGGAACGCATTTCATCGCGCGTTTCGGCGACGAGGCAACCTTGTTCCGCCTCGCCGCGCAACTCGAGGCCGCCCGGCCGTGGAAGGACCGAAGGCAGCCGGTCTCGGCGTTTTAATGGCGATGCCCTCCCTTCGGCCAAAGTGGTTCCTCCGTCATGCTCGCGCAGGCGGGCATCCAAATTTATCCGTTCGCGAAGTAGGATTCCCGCCTCCGCGGGAATGACTTGGGTGGAATACGGCTCTGGCGGCAGCGTACCGTCGGTCTTTCAGCGGTCTGCGGTCAACTGACTATCGCGGCGGTTTGAAAAGAACCGGGCGAGCTGGAAATACCGGCGCGCGCGCGCCGCATCGCGCCCTATTTGCGCCTTCAATGCGGCAGGGCTCGGAAATTTCATTTCATCGCGCAGGCGGTAGAGGTATTCGACCTCCATCTCGCGCTCGCCAATCTCCCCTGAAAAGTCGAGGAGGAACGATTCGACGGTCACGGGATAATTTCCGAAGGTGGGCTTGTGGCCGACGTTCGTCACCGATGGCAGCCAAGTGGCGCCGACGCCCGTGCGCGAAACGTAAACGCCGATTTTTGGAATCTGTTCTTCGACTGGGGCAAGGTTTAGCGTGGGGACGGTCTGGCTGCGGCCGACTCCGATGCCGGCAACGACCTTGCCCGAATTCGAAAATGGCCGGCCGAGCAGGCGCGCGGCCCGGGCCACGCGGCCTTCCTCGATCATCTGGCGGATGCGCGAGCTCGAAACCGCCTCGCCGCGGTATTTGAGCATGGGCAGCACGTCCAACTGAAAGCCCTCCTGCATCCCCAATTGCGCCAGCGCTTCAACCGTTCCCTGCTGCTCGTGGCCGAAACGGAAGGTGGGGCCGACCTGGACAACCGCCGCGTGCAGCGCCTCGACCAGGATTTCACTGACGAATTGGGAGGGTGAAAGGCGCGAGAGCTCGCGCGTGAAGGGCAGAACCAGCAGGATGTCCACGCCCAGGGCGGCGATCAGGGACGCCTTCACTTCGAAAGGTGTCAGCATTTTCGGCGCGCGGTCCGGGACGAGGACGCGCAACGGGTGCGGGTCGAACGTCACCACGACGGCTGCGGCGCCTCCGGCGCGGGCGGCTTCGACGACGCTCGAAATCAGCCTCTGGTGCGCGCGGTGGACTCCGTCAAAGTTCCCGATGGTCAGGACGCTTGCCCGTTCCGGCGCGGGCAGGGATTCGAGATTACGAATAACCTTCATGGTTGCGAGAGTGCCGAGACCGCGCTAAGGCTGTCCTTCTGAGCGAAGCGAAGATTCCCGGCATTTATTTTCGGAGAAATACAGAGATGCTTCGCTTCGCTCAGCATGACAGTTGGGTGTTTTTTAGCGAGCTCCTATATTTCCAATTTCAATCCGTCGTAGGCCAACCGGACGTTCGGAGGCAACGTCGCATTGGTGGCCTCGTGGGCCAGCTCGTGCGCGATATGCGTGAAATACGCTCGGCGCGGCTTCAAGCGGTCCACCCAGGCAAGCGATTGTTCGATCGTCGAGTGCGTGGGGTGGGGCTTGTGCCGCAACGCGTCGAGCACGAGAACATCGAGCGAAGCCAGCGCCGCGAACGACTCCTCGGGGATGGCGCTGCAATCCGTAATGTAGGCAAAATCTCGAAGCCGGAATGCCAGGACCGGCAGGTTCCCGTGCAGGACCCGGATGGGCGTAACCGGTTCGCCCCAGAGGTCGAAAGGGCCTTCGATGAGGTGGGGTTCGACCTTTGGGATGCCGCCATAAGGGTATGTTTGATCGAATACGTAGGCGAAGATGCGCCGCAGGTCGGCCATGACGCCGGGATCGGCGTAAATTGGCATCGCTTGATTCTGGCGAAAACAGTACATGCGGACGTCGTCGAGACCCATGACGTGGTCCACGTGCGAGTGGGTGAAGAGCACCGCGTCCAGCCGCTCCAGCTTTTCGCGCAGGGCCTGGGCGCGGAAGTCGGGCGAGGTGTCAATGACTACGGCGCGCCCGTCGAACTCGAGTAAGATCGAGGGCCGCGTCCGTTTGTCGTGAGGGTCGGGGGATTCACAGACCGCGCAATGACAGGTCAGAGTCGGGACACCTGTCGAAGTGCCGGTCCCGAGAAAGGTCAGCTTCATTTTCGCTTTTTGGCGAGCCGGTTTTCCATTTCGACGTAGCCCATCCGCAGGTCCGCCAGCACGTCGTCGAGCAGTTGGGCCTCCTCCGCCGTCAGGTTGCCGCAGGTTTTCCGCTCCAGAACGCCGAGGAGGTCAATCGTCCGGCGGGCGTTCGCGAGGTCGGGCGAAATGCGCTCGCCGCCCGGGCCGGGCAGCAACCCCAATTGGAACATTGCCGTGGTGCTCAGGTACGAAACCAGCATCTCGAAATCGGCTTCTGCCTCGAAAACTGGCTCAGTCTCTTCGTGGACGCCCAACGGACCTTCCCGGCTCGACGGCGCCGTCGGGGGCCGGTTGAGTGATCCACTGGGAGGGGGGCTCGCGGCCGGAGCCGGCTGGCCCCGCTCCGCGTTTTCCATTTCGCGCAGCTTGCCGTCTTCGCCGAACAATCTTCGGTCAACGACTTTAAACTCTTCGCCATGTTCCTTTTCGTCTGCCACAAACTCAACCTCGGGTCTCTCTGGTGTTTCGGATGAAACCTCAGTCTAACAACAAAGCCCTGTTGCTACAAGGTAGGGATTGGCGGAAACCGGAGAGCTCCGTAAAATTAAAAACCCTTGATTTGTTCGGGGAGTATAATGGGCCACATCTTTGAAAGGGGGGACTTATGGCTGATCCATCAACCGTCAATCGTCGAGACTTCCTGAAGACCGGCGCCCGGGCCGGCGCGGGACTAGCTGCGCTCGAAGGCATCACGTTCATCACTCGCCCCGACCGGGTTTTCGGCGCCAACGACCGCGTCCGCGTGGCCGTCTACGGCGTGCGCGGGCGAGGCTGGGACCACGTCGAGCAATATCACAAGCTGCCGAACGTCGAAGTAGCGGGGTTGTGCGACGTGGATGAAAACGTCAGCGCCAAACGCGTCGCCGACTGCGAAAAAAACGGGTGGGATAAACCTTCCACTTGTTTCGACCCGCGAAAACTCATGGATGATAAGAGTATTGACGCCATTTCTATCGCCACGCCTAACCACTGGCATTCCCTGATTGCCATTTGGGGCTGCCAGGCGGGCAAAGACGTCTATGTCGAGAAGCCGTGCTCGCACAACTGGTGGGAAGGGCGTCAGCTCGTTCAGGCGGCCAAACAATATAACCGCATCGTCCAGCACGGAACGCAGAGCCGCTCGAGCACCGGCTTGCGCGAGGGCGTCGAAAAACTTCGCGAGGGATTGATCGGCGAGACCTATGTGTCGCGCGGGCTTTGCTACAAGTGGCGGGACACGATTGGCCACGCGAGTATCGCGGAGGTTCCGCCGGGTGTGCATTACGACCTTTGGACCGGCCCCGCGCCCTTGAAGCCTTTCACCAAGAACCGCTTCCATTACAACTGGCACTGGATTTGGGACACCGGCAACGGCGACATCGGAAACCAGGGCATCCATGAAATGGATATCGCGCGCTGGGGATTGGGCGTCGGCTATCCCAACAAAGTTTCCGCGATGGGCGGCCACTTCATGTTTGACGACGACCAGCAAACGCCGAACACCTTGAACGTTGCCTGCGAATTCGACATGCCTGACGGCAAACGCAAGATGCTGGAATTCGAAGTCCGGGGCTGGATCACCAACCACGAAGCCGGCATTGGCGAGGGCCGATTCAAGGGGAGTATTCCGGCGGCCGGACTCGCGGCACCCAAATCGAAGGCCGGCAAGCCCAAGCTCGGGCCTGACGCCGGAGACCACAACACCATCGGGAACATTTTCTACGGCTCGAAAGGCTTCATGGCGATGGACGGCTACAACGGATACCGGACCTGGCTCGGCGACGATCAGGAGCCGGGTCCGACCGGACGCGGTGAGGACGAGAAGGACCATTTCGGAAATTTCATCGAGGCCGTTCGCAGCCGGAAGAAGGAAACGCTTAACGCGCCGATTGAGGAAGGGCATATCTCCTGCACCCTCGTTCATCTGGCCAACGCTTCTTACCGGCTGGGACGCACACTCCATTTCGACCCGGCGAGCGAGATGGTGGTCGGCGACGATGAAGCCAATCTCATGCTGCGCGACGGCGACCGCGGATACCGCGATCCCTTTGCGGTGCCGGACAAGGTGTGATCCGCCGGCTGGCTGGAGCGTCTCGATGATACAACGACGTGTCGGGCGCAGGGATTTCTTTGCAAAAGTTGCTGGACTTGCCGGCGCGGCGTGGGCATTGCCGCGCGACGCCACGTCTCGCGCGGCCAGCCTTTCGAACCCGGTGGGCTATGCCACGCTCACCTGGCCTGATAGCGACCTGCCTCATGCCCTGGACGTCATCTCATCGCGCGGATTCAAAGGCGTCCAACTCCTGGGATGGGTCAGCGACGAGTATGGTGACAAACGCTTCGCCGTACTTCAATCGCTGCTCAAGAAGTTGAAGCTTGAGCCCGTCGCGCTTTCATGCCATGGCGTGAAGCTTCACCCGGGCGAGAAATCTCCCGATCTCGAGAAAATGCGCGGATATGTGGAATTTTTTAAAGGGCTCGGCGGGCATTACTTGCAGGTGACGGACGGCGGACGGCCGAATGTGAACTACGCCGCTAC
>QHZO01000234.1 GCA_003224695.1 Acidobacteriota bacterium | reverse complement strand
GCAGGACTATGTACGGCGGAGACGAGGTAACGGCGAGCAGCGCGCCCACGCTCGTCACTGACCCGAGCGCATTGGTCACAATCACAGAGTAGATTCCAGCATCGTTCGTGGCCACGCTGTTGAGGTTCAGGACACGCGCGGAAGAGCCGGAAATTTTTCCGCCATCGCTCAGGTTGGCTCCATCCTTTTGCCATTGATAAGACATCGGAACTCGGCCGAGAACCGACACGCTGAACGCCACGTTCGCTCCCGCGAAAACCGCCTGATTTGCGGGCTGACTCGTGATTCGCGGGGCGGAACCGATGTTGAAACGGAAAATCACGCCGCGTCCGCGCGTGCCGCCGTTTTGCGTTGTGCCGTAGAGATTGCCATTGGCGTCCTCCACCAAAGCCGCTTGCGGATTGGCCCCTTTATAGCCATAGAACTGGACTAGCGTGAGCAGCGTGCCATCCGGCGCCATCGCGAACACCGTGCCCTGGCCGTAGGTGCCGCCGTTGGCCGTCGTGCCGTAGAAATTGCCATCGGCTGCTTGCAGCAAGGCAGAGCGGGGATTGCCGCCATCGTCGCCGCCCGTGAACGAGTAAAGCTTCGTGAGCAGACCCGTTGAGGTTATTCGGAAAGCCGTGCCACCGTCGTACAGACCGCCTCCGGTCGTCACGCCATAGAAATTGCCATCGGCCCCGCGCGTTAAGCCTGCATACGGAAAGGCCCCGTTGGTGTAGCTGAACGAAATCAGACTGGTCAGTTCGCCGTTGGTCATGACTCGGAACACCGTGCCGTAGCCCTGCATGCCTCCCTTGTACGTGGTGCCGAAGAGATCTCCATCGCTGCCCTGGACCAGATTGCCGGCAAGATGCCCGCCTTCACTGCCATTCGAGAATGAAGCCAGGGTGGTGAGCGCGCCGCTGGTGGAAATTCTGAAAACCGTGCCGCGACGAAACGTTCCACCCTGATATGAAGTGCCGAAGAAATTACCATCCGCCCCCAGCATCAACCGCGCGTACGTCGGAGTCGCCGCCTTGAAAGGTGCTGCCGTAGAAATTGCCGTCCGGCCCTTGCGCCAGCGCGGCGAAGGGATTGGCGCCGTCGTTCCCACCGTTGAACGAGTAAAGGCTGGCGAGCGAACCGTTTGTAGTCATGTGAAAAACACTGCCGGAGAGTTTGATCCCGCCATTTTGTGTCGTGCCGTAGAAAATGCCGTCAGTGCCTTGCACCAAACCGTTCGGATTGCCGCCATCATCGCCGCCGGTAAACGAATACAGGGTTGTCATGGCGACCCCCGGCGCCGTCACGGAAACGACTGACAGCGTCGCCTCAGCACTGATCGCCCAACCAAGCGTGTTGCTCACAACCACAGAATAGTTTCCGGCATCGGCGTCAGAAACGTTGAAGAGAGTCAGCTCGCTGGCCGTGGAACCGGAGAGGCTGCCCCCGTCGGTTAAATCGCTTCCGTTCTTCCGCCATTGATAAAGCAGCGGCTGCGTTCCGACCGCCTTCGCACTCAACATCACCGTCTCGCCCGGCAGAGCGGCTCGACTGTCAGGTTGCACG
>QHZO01000233.1:7775-16075 GCA_003224695.1 Acidobacteriota bacterium | reverse complement strand
GGGTCCAGCCGGAGGATTTATTCCAAGGCGCTGAGGATGCCGACTCTTGTTCAATGGGTGCACGTCGCGGCCGCCGTCATCGGCATCGGGGGCATCGCTTTTTTCTCCCTCGTCCTGCTCCCTTCCGCGCGGCTGCTCGCGCCCGAAGACCGTGACCGCATGATGCGGGCCGTCGCCGGCCGGTTCCGTTGGGTGAGCTGGTCGGTCATCGCGCTGCTCATCGCCTCCGGCCTCTATAACGTCAAGGAGTATTATTGGGAAGTGGCGTGGGGAAGGTCGTGGTTCTTTTTGACGGTCAAGATCGTCCTGGCCTTCGCGGTCTTTGGGATTGCGCTTGCCCTCACCTTGCCGCTCCAGGTTTTCGACCGGCTTCGCGAGCGACGCCAGAAGTGGCTGAGGGTCGCGCTGGGACTGGGAATAGCCGTGATTCTAATTTCCGCTTACCTGCGGCGAGGTTAGATGGCTGAATCGGGTCGCTCGCCGCTCGCGGATTATCACGCCTCCCAGGGCGCGACGCTCGGCGCCTATCACGGCGCGATAGTGCCGGCGCGCTTTACCGACCCTGTGGGCGAGCACTTGGCCGTCCGCGCGGCCTCCGGCCTTTTTGATTTCTCTTTCCGCGCGCAATTCGCTCTTGCGGGCGAAGACCGCGTGCGGTTCCTCCACCGCATCATCTCGAACGACGTCAAGTCGCTCGCGCCCGGCCAGGGAACTTACGCGACCCTTTTGACGGCACAAGGACACATCCTCGCCGATTTCCATGTTTTCAGCGCCGACGACCGATTCATTCTCGCGACCGACGGCGACCTCTGCGAAAAGGCGATGAAGGGCCTGGGGCGCTACATCATCGCCGACCGCGTCAAAATCGAGCCGCTCGAACTCTTCGCCATCGCCTTCCAGGGCCCTGAGTCTCGCCCGCTCGTATCTAAGACTTTGCATGTGGATATTCCCGAACTCCCTGAATACGGCCACTTCGCGACGAACTACGCGGGCTTCGCGGTCCGCGTCGTGCGCCGGTCGAGCACGGGCGAGGAAGGCTACGAAGTGTGGGTGAGCGCCAAAGGCCTGATGGGCGTGTGGGGCGCGGCGTGCGGCCAGGCGCCGACTTATGGGACGCTTGCCTGTGGTTTCGAAGCTCTGGAATCGCTCCGCATCGAAGCCGGCATCCCGCGCTACGGCGCCGAGCTCGACGAAGAGACCATGATCCACGAAGCCGGCTTGCTCAACGCCGTGAGCTTTACGAAAGGCTGCTACGTCGGCCAGGAAATTGTCGAACGCACGCGCGCGCGCGGCCACGCGAACTGGCGATTGGTGGGATTGATTGTTGAATCGCCGGCCCCGCCTCGAACCACCGGGTACGGGCCTCCGCCTGCGCCCGGGGAAAAACTCCTCGCCGACGGGAAAGAAGTTGGGGAGGTCACAAGCGCCTGCTTTTCTCCCACGCTCGCGAAGACGATTGCGCTCGCCTACGTCCGACGTGAAGCCGCCGAGCCAGGAACAAAACTCTCACTCGCTTCCGGCGCCGCCGCATCCGTCACCGCGCTGCCGTTTTATTCCAAGACCCCGACAAATCAAAAGTAGCGCGGACCTCGGCCTTTGAGGTCCGCGGCTCTTCGGCCTGTGACCCGGTCGCAAGAGGCGAATATGGTAGCATGTAGCCGCGCGCCTCAAGAACGAAAATCCGGCCTCACGAAAAGACGCCCATCCCCATCTTGAATTCGTTCTGCTTTCAGGTCTGTTACGGTAAACCGGATCGGTACCGCATCTCCGTACCTGGCTTGCCTGAACCGCCGTAATAACCGAGCCTGATCTCTTATCTGCGCGCCGCTTCCGGTCAATCTGAGCGGGCCTGTATCCGCCGCCGTACCGAAGACGACGGGCCTCGGCTCAAGTCGCTCCGTGCTCGAAATGAATTCGAGCTTTTGCCGTGTGATGAATTTGTAGACGTTGTTCTCGTACTCCTTAGTTTTCACCAGCTTGGCGTTGAAGCCGTTAACAGGCATAGGCTCGCCCCTGCCGATAGCTAGCAGGGTCGCTATCGCGGAGAAGTCTGCTGTGTGGACTTTCCTTGGAAAGCGCAGTTGCACGTTGAATCTCTCGCAGACAGTCGCAGCGTCGAGCACCAACTTCTCGAGTTGGCCACGTCGCTCCGAAGTTGGTAGTGCAACAGAAATCGTTGCGAGCGTCTTCCCGAGATCAAGCGCATAGATTTCCAAAAATCCACCCTCTCGCAGTAATGAGAATGCCTTAATCGCCTTGCCTACGTCACGAACGTCGGTACCGTAAAAGCGGTGTTTGAAGGAGAGAGTTACTTTTCCACTTCCGGTGCCTGGCAACACAAGCGACAGAATGAAGGGGAGCGGACTAACTGATTGAATTTCAGCTTCTTCAGTACCCGCGCGGATAATACGGAATTGGACAAACTCAAACAGCACGCTCTCGTCGCCTTTCGTGAATGTGAGCCGAAGCGGCCTCATGTTAGATGGATTTTGTGGGTTAGGCTGCAAGACCACCTTCCAACCCGCTCTCTCATGTTCAGGCAACAGGAAGTCGAACGTCGAGCGGATATTGCGAACCTCGTCGGTCGTAAGCTCCTGAGCGCGTCCTGTGCGGATAGCATCATTGATCTTCCTCGCGCCCGAGTAGGGAAGTTGCATCTTTACTGTCGGAGGGTCCAAACGAATCGCTTCCAGGTCCCGTGCGAACACCTCGGTTCTTTTGTCGCCGTACTGGACTGTCGCAATATGCAGTGCTCCGCTGGGCTGGGCCAGCGCATTCTGCGCTCCAATGTTAGGGCCGTACGCTACACGGTAATCGAACCTGCCATCCGCTTCCTCAAGGCGAGCGATCAGCTCGTCCGCCCCGCGCTGAACCAATTTGTCGAGGTCGCCGGACGTGGGACCGTCAAGCGCTTGGAGACATCGATTGAGAGTGACAGTGTCAACGACAGCCTGAGGAAAGAATGAATCACCGATACTCCGACGGTGGACAAGTTCGCGAATGATGTCGGAGGCTTGGAACAATCCCACCTCGGTGTCCCTGGCGTAGGACCGCTGCAGCTTTTGGAACCAGGAATGCGCCTTTGAGTCCAGGTCGACAGAAGTCACCAAGACCCACCTACTCGGCTTGTAGTACCTTAGGGCATCTCGAAGAGACTTGCGCACCTGCGGGCGCTGCCTGGTGCCCAGGCCGTTCGGAAAGTGCTTGCATTGCCATATTTTCGGGTGGTCGTTGAGCTGGCCCGCAAATATGTCCGCCCCGCGATCACCAGCAGCACCCTCGACATGCTTAATTTCCAACCCCGGGTGTCTTTCCGACAAGAGTTGGAAAATAAAGCGCTGGAATGTGTCCCAGCCCAGCTCCTTCAATCTTTGATAAAGCGAATGCATTGTTGAAAAGCTATCAGCCATCTCGCGTGGTAGCAACCGCTGGCCGGGGCGGAGCCGTCCTTGAACGCCACACGAGGCCGACGTCATATGGCCAGCGAGGGAGGCACGTTCCAGGCGTACGTCGTAAGCGTCGAAGGACAGTAATACTGGAAGCCGCCGGCTAAGGACGCAAGAGGATTTTCCCGAAGAATTCCCGGCTCTCCATTTTGCGCTGCGCGGCGGCGGCATCTTTCAAGGGAAACGTGGAATCAATCACCGGCTTGAGCTCGCGGCGGCCGATGAGCTTCAACGCTTCGAGCAATTCCCACTTCCCGCCCATGAATGAACCGAGGATGGTCCGTTGGCGGCCATAGAGCAGGCGCATGTTGAGCTTCACTTCTTCGCCGCCGGTTGTGCCGCAGGTCACGAGGCGCCCGTAAGTGGCCAGCGACTCGAAGCAGGCCTCCCAGACCGGCGCGCCAACGTGTTCGAAGACCACGTCCACGCCGCGCTTGTCGGTGATGCGCCGAACTTCTTCCGCAATGTCTTGCTTCGCGTGATTGATCACAAAATCGGCGCCGAGCGCGCGGGCTTTTTCAAGCTTCGAATCCGCTCCGGCCACCGCAATGACGCGCGCGCCGGCGTGTTTGGCGATTTGAATGGCGGCGCTGCCCACGCCCGACCCCGCGCCGATCACGAGCACGTCCTCGCCGGGCTTGAGCTGAGCGCGCGTAAAAAGCATATGCCAGGCGGTCAGGAAAACCAGCGGCACCGCCGCGGCTTCGTCAAAACTCAAATCGCCCGGAATCGGGATGACGTTCCGCTCCGGCGAGCGGACGTATTCCGCGTAGCCGCCGTCCACCATCACGCCGAAGAGCGTGTAGCCGCGGCAAGCACTGTCGAGCCCGCGCGCGCAAGCGTCGCACAGGCCACAACTGATGCCTGGGCACAGCAAGACGCGGTCGCCCGTTTTGACCTGGGTCACGAGCGAGCCGACCTCGTCCACCTCGCCCGCGACGTCGCTCCCGACGATGTGCGGCATCGCGAGCTTCCAGCTTCGCACGCCCATGCGCAGCCAGATATCCAAGTGATTCAGCGTCGCGGCCTTGACGCGCACCAGAACTTCGTTAGCTTGAATCTGTGGGTCCGGCGCGTCCTCGTATTTCAGGACCTCCGGCCCGCCATGTTCGTGGAAACGGACAGCTTTCATAATCCGTGGTCCCCTCCAGAGTCTTGAGAAACGAGATCAGGAGCAGAAGTTTTCCATGGAAAGAGCGATAGATCCGAATTTCGTGAGGATCTCCTCGTCGGCCGTAACGAGCGGCACGCCCAATTCCTGCGCAAGACAAACAAACTCACAATCGTAGGCGATGCAACCGGAGTGCTCCGCCAATTTCAGAACCGGGGCCGCTCTTATTTGAAAATCTCTCCCTCGCATAAGAAATTCCGCTTTGCCTGCAATCTCCAATGCTTGTTCGAGCCGTAGCGACGACCCCCGAAGGCCGAGCACAAGAGCGTTCGAGAACTCCGACCGCCAGAGTTTCGGGGCCAGCCAGTGGGAATCTTTTCGAAGCACTTTCTCTGCCAGGGCTGTCTGATCGCCTTGAATCAGAAGGAATACGATGACGTTCGTGTCCACTACGATCACGGACGGCCCCAGTTTTTGGCTTCGCGCAAAAATTCGTCCGTGACAAATAAGCCGCTCTCTCGGGCAATCCGCTCCCGGGCTTCGCGTACTTCGGCGAGGAATTTCTCAGGGTCGGGGCGCTTATCCGCCAGTGTCTCTTCCAGGCACGCAATCACTTCGCTATTCATGCTGCGGCGGTGTGCGGCGGCGTTCAGCTTGAGCCGCTGGTGAAGCTTGCGCGGGACGTTTTTGATGGTCAACGTGGCCATACAGCCCTCCTTCCAAAATGCTACCAAAATGCAACCGCTACTTCAAGCGGACGCCTGAATCCCCGTCATGGAGCCTTCAGGCCGACTTGTCTTCCGCGAACGGCTTCGTTGACAACATTTAACCCCGAGTTTACTCTAATTCCGAAGACGCAAATGGACATCTTCGCCGAGATCGCGAGGCTTCGCAAAGAAGGCCGGAAGGCCGCGCTGGCCACGATCGTCCAGGTGCAGGGCTCGATCCCGAGTTACGAAAGCTCGAAGATTCTGGTGCGCGACGATGGCTCGATCGTGGGCACGGTGGGCGGCGGCTGTGTGGAAGCGGAGGTCTGGGCCGTGGCGCAGGATGTGATGCGCGAAGAGAAGCCCCGCCGGCTGCATTTCAATCTAAACAACCAACCCGAATACGACAATGGCCTCATCTGTGGCGGCTCGCTCGATATTTTTATCGAGCCGATTCTCGCCCAGCCCACTCTGATTTTATTCGGCGGAGGACACGTTTCGCTTTATCTTTCGAAAGTCGCGAGTACGGCCGGATTCGATGTCATGCTCGTCGAGGACCGGCCCGCCTTCGCCACCAAGGACCGATTCCCCGAGGCGAGCGAAATTTTCGTGGGGCCGTGGGAGGAGGTTGTCCGAAAGCTTCGTATCAGCGATGGCTCCTATCTCGCCATCGTCACACGCGGACACAAAGGCGACCTCACGTGTCTGCGCTGGGCGCTCGGGACCCCCGCGCGTTACATCGGGATGATCGGCAGCCGGCGCAAGTTCATCGAAATCACCAAAGTTCTCGAAAGCGAAGGCGTGGCGGCGGAACAACTCGAGCGCGTACATTCGCCGATGGGGCTTGATATCGGCGCCCTGACGCCGGAAGAAATCGCCGTCTCCGTGGTGGCGGAGATGATTGCCGCCCGCCGCGGCCAGGCTTTGCCTTCCATTTCTCTCAGCTTAAAATCGAAAGCGCAACTGGCGCGATGATTGCGGGCCTGGTTCTCGCCGCCGGGGAATCGTCGCGCATGGGGCGGGACAAAGCCCTGTTATTGTATCGCGGACGGACGTTCCTCGAAGCCATTGTTCGGACGCTCGACGCCGGCGGGATCAAACGCATCGCCGTGGTGCTCGGGCATCATGCGGAGGAGATTCGGCAGAAAACCCGGCTCGAAGGCGCCGAGGCGGTCGTCAACGAGCATTATCGCCTCGGCCAGACTTCCTCATTACAAGCAGGCCTCGCGGCGCTCGATGGGCCTGCCCTCGAAGCCGTGCTCGTCTGCCTGGTAGATCATCCCACGGTCCATGCCGAGACCGTGCGCGCCTTGGTCGGGGCTTTTGAGCCGCCCATTCTCGACGTCGTCATCCCAAGCTATGGCGGCGAGCGCGGACATCCAGTCCTCATCGCGCGCCAATTGTTTCCAGAATTGCGTGCGCTTGGCCCCGGGATCGGCGCGAATTCGATCATCCGAAAATACCGCGACACGACGCGAATCCTCGAAGTCAACGATCCGGGCGTCGTAACCGACGTTGACGATCCCAAAACTTATCAAGACTTAATCCGATGATCGCCACACGCTCCTGGGCTCTAGTTTCGCAATGAGCAATTTACCGGCTTTAACAACCTCGGCATCAAGTCAAAGAAACCATTTGAAAAACTGAAACGTCTAAGGTAATGATGGAGCGGTTCCCTGTCCGCATCGCCGAGCGGCAGCGAACCGCCTTCCCGGGGAGGTTCCCATGACCGCGCCGTCCCGCATATCAAGCCCCAACCTCTTTATTCTTGCAGGTCAAATGCGGCAGCTTATCTGGAGTGCCATGGCGATAACAGTGTTTAGCGCAACAGGTGCGGCTCAGATAGCGCCGCAAGGGGCGAGCAGCGTCGCCCCTCAGACGGGCGAGCCATCCACAGCTCCGGCCCCCAGTCCCGCCCAGGACCAGGCTCCGCTTGTCGTTACCGCCGGGGCACGTTTCGTGCTGATTCTCACCCATCCGGTTGACAGCAAATTCATGAAAAGCGGCGATCAAGTCTATGCGGTGACAACGTCCCCCGTATCGTCGGAGGGCGAGGTCGCCATTCCGGCCGGCTCTTTCGTCGAAGGCAGGGTGGAGAAGCTGGCGCGCCGTGGCACTCGGGCTGAGCTGGTCATGCAATCCGTCTCGATCATAATGCCCGACGGCATCGTGTCGAACATTCCGGGCCCGCTCACCATCGAGAGCGTCGAAGGGACCGCCTGGCGGAACCCGAGCGGTGGTGAAGGAGCCGCCATCCTCTCCGCCCCGTTGGTCGGCCTGGGGCTCGGCATGCTGATCGGCAGCGCCGCGCATACGACCCATACGAGCACCCTCGGGGGAATGACGATGACGAGCCGCACGCCCGAGGGAATCGGCATCGGAGCGGTGGTGGGAGGCGCGGTCGGCGGCGCCGTCGCGCTCATGGTTTACGCGCGCAGCCGGCATTTCTACATGGAGGTCGGTTCAGCGCTGGAAATGGTTTTGCCTCGCACCGTAACCCTTGCTTCAAAAAAGGCAATCGGCGAGGGCTCGACGCCTGCTCCCACCAGGGCCGGACAAACGAAACTAAACACCAAGTTGGTCGGCCAGGCGCCTTAACGCGCTCGCAGCAAGCTCGCAGGCATGGCGCGAGCCCGATGGCACGCCATCGAGCCCCTCTTCAATTTGATTGGGCGTGATGGTCTTCCATTCATCAACGCGGCGGCCGAGCGCCCATTCGGTTATCCACGAGCCGGCGGCTACTGCGGGGACGCAGCCTGCGCATTTAAATCTCAATTCGGCGATGCGGCCGTCTTCGACCACCGCCCACAATTTCAGGACGTCGCCGCAAACGGGATTCGTCACCTCGACGGCGGCCGTCGGGAGTTCGATTTCTCCAACATTCCGCGGATGTTGAAAATGATCCAGGACTTTTTCGGAATACATACGAGCAAAGCCGCTGTGTCAGGAGCGGGGCGAAGTGAGCCGCTCTTATTCACAATCCATGCGCCGTTTGAATCACGCCGGCAGGCGGCCCTTGAGATCCGAGGCTTTGAA
>QHZO01000233.1:0-7675 GCA_003224695.1 Acidobacteriota bacterium | reverse complement strand
TTCCAATCGGCATACGTTTCAAGCCTCGAGTCGAGGTCCCCGACCGCTTCGTAGCCAAGATCAAAAAGGTCGGTATAGAAGAAAGGCAGGTGATGATAGGGCGCAGATTGACCGGCCATGTTTTGGCCCGCCGCGAGTCCCATTGTGTTGGCGTTGTCTTCGTGCTCGACGCGCAGGCGCCGTCCGAGGGCGGGGTTCGCGAATTCGGCCACATCGCCCGCCGCGTAAATATCCGCGTGGCTGGTTTGCAAATTTTCGTTCACCGCAACGCCGTTCCCCGTCTTCAACCCCGCCGCCTGAGCGAGCTCCGTGTTCGGCTGGACGCCGATGCCCGCGACAACACCGTCCACCTGAAACGCTCGTCCGCTCTTGGCCTCGAGACGGAGGCCGCCGCCGCTCTCCTGAAGCGCCACCGCAGCCTCGCCGGGAAACACCTCGACTCCCTTCTCACGGTAGAAGGCGTTCAGGAATTGCGAAAGCTCTCGCGGGTAAAGGCGCGCGCCGATGCCTTCGTCGGGAAAAAGCATGGATACTTTCGAGCCGTTCATGGCCAGCGCCGCCGCAACTTCCCAGCCGATGAATCCCCCGCCAATCACCGCGAACTGCTTGCCTTCGCCGGCCATCGCGCGGAGCCGGTGGTAGTCGTCCAGCGTCCGGTAGTAGATGATGTGCTCGACGCCAAAGGGCAGCTTGCGCACGCGCGCGCCGGTGGCCAGCAGTAGCTTGTCGAACGTGTAGATTGTTCCTCGGTCATCGGTTGCCTGGTGGTTTTTCGCGTCGAGCTGCTTCGCTTCGCGGCCGAGGTGCAGCTCAACACCGCGTGTTTCGGTCTTACGCCAGATGTTCTCGACGGGCTCACCCTTCCACAGCCCTTTCGAAAGCGGGGGACGGTTGTAGGGAGGGTTGGACTCCGAGCTGATCAGGCCGACAGTCCCTTTCGCATCCACGGCGCGTATGCCTTGGACGGCCGCATCCGCCGTCATGCCTCCGCCGATAATCAGATAGTTGTAATGGGGCATGCCCTCCTCCTACTTAGCCCGAATGCCGGATGTGAACGATTTCGCCGTCCTGGACAACGTATTCTTTCCCTTCCAGCTTCAGGACGCCGCGGGTGCGGGCCTCGGGAAGGCCGCCGGAGGAAACCAAATCGTCGTATTTGACGACTTCGGCGCGGATAAAACCTTTGGCGAGGTCGGAGTGAATCTCGCCGGCGGCTTCGAGCGCGGTCCGCCCCGAGCGGATCGTCCACGCGCGGCACTCGTCCTCGCCCACGGTGAAAAACGAAATCAGGCCCAGCAGATGATAGCTCGACCGGATGAGGCGCGCGATGGCCGACTCTTTGAGCCCGTAACTCGAGAGAAATTCCGCGGCGTCCTGCTCGTCGAGCTGAGCCAGCTCCGCTTCAATTCGTCCGCAAACAGCGGTAACTTCTGTGCGAGGCCGTGACGCGAAGCCCGCCAAGGCTTGAAATTCTTCCGCGGCCCCGAGCCGCGCCGCGTCCTTCTCCCCTAAATTCAAGACGTAGAGCATGGGTTTCATGGACAAGAACGTGAACCCGCGCAAGGTCTTCTCTTCGCCCGCGCCGAGAGGGACTTCGCGCAGAGGGGTTTGTTTCTCGAGCGTAGTCTTGGCAACTTGAAGAGCCTGAAATTCCTTTTCCAGGACCGGGTTTCGGATTTTCTTCAGGTCTTTCTCGAGCCGCTCGACGCGCTTTTCGATGACGGCCAAGTCGGAAAGCATCAATTCGAGCTCCACGGACTCAATCGCCGCGCGGGCGCCGGCCAAGCTCGCCTCGGGCGCTGACGCATCGCCGCCAAACGCGCCAACCACGTGGGCGAGCGCGTCCATTTCGCGCAACGCCGCCATCTGCGCGCCGGCTCGGGCAATCTCAATGATGCTGCCGGATGTGTCCACGTATTCGACGCTCGCATACACGGTTTTTTTGGGATGATACATTTCCGCGAGGCGATCGAGCCTTCGGTCCGGCACGCGGACTACGCCCACACGCGCTTCCGGCCGGCCCGCACCCGCCGCGCTTCCGTGCGCCCGCGTCAGAATTTCAAAGAGCGTCGTCTTCCCGGATTGCGCCAGCCCGACAATCCCGATTTTCAGCACGAGGCCACCTTGCGCTGTAGCGCCGGTCTATGAGCGGCGACTAGTCCGCGCCAGCCTATGAGCGGCGAACCAGCAACTTTAAAAGCCGGCTCGATACTAGCACAGGCTCTCGAAGGGCCCGCAGTTGTTCGGCCCGGAGAGGTCCGAAAGCGGCGCGGAAAACCATTAGGTAGCGGCTCAAACTTCCGATAGAATCACAGTGGGGAATTACAAGCCGGCGGAAGGGTGGTCTTCGAGCACGATCTCGGAAGGTGCATGGTGGGCGGTAGAGGATTCGAACCTCTGACTTCTACCGTGTGAGGATAGCACTCTACCGCTGAGTTAACCGCCCCCATCTCGAAAAATAGCAAAAGTACGGGAGAAAATCCACCGCCACCAGACTCGACCCATGGAGAACGCCCAAATTAAGAACCACGCGGCTGCGACGCCCGAACTTCTGGAGCGACTGCAAAAGTCCATCCAAAGCGTCATCCGCGGCAAGGACGAGGTCATCGAGCTGGCTATCGTCACGCTGCTCGCGCGCGGACACCTGCTGATCGAAGACGTGCCGGGTGTGGGCAAGACCACGCTCGCGCACGCCCTGGCGCGCTCCTTCAATTGCGCCTTCCACCGCATACAGTTCACGTCCGACATGCTGCCCTCGGATGTGCTGGGCGTCAGCATTTTCAGCCAGCAGGCTGAACGCTTCGAATTTCGCCCTGGCCCCATTTTCGCAAACATCATTCTGGCCGACGAGATCAACCGCACGACGCCGAAAACTCAGAGCGCGCTGCTCGAAGCCATGAACGAATACCAGGTGACGGTGGATAACCACACCTACCCTTTGCCCCAGCCGTTTATGGTGGTGGCCACGCAAAACCCCATCGAGCATCACGGCACGTATCCCTTGCCCGAATCGCAGCTCGACCGGTTCCTGCTGCGGCTGCGCGTCGGCTACCCATCGGCCGAGAGCGAGCGGGAGATCGTCAGAAATTTCGCCGACTCAGACCCGCTGCTGAACGTCGAGCCGGTGATGGGCGCGGAAGAAGTCGTGGAGCTCCAGCAAGCCGTCCGCCGCGTCAGCGTGGACGAGCACCTGGTCAGCTATGCTCTGGCCATCGTCGAAAAAACGCGACATCACGAGTATCTAAGCCTGGGCGCGAGCCCCCGCGGCACCATGATGCATTACCGTGCCGCGCAAGCGCTGGCGTTCCTCGAGGGCCGCCGCTACGCCATCCCCGACGATTTCAAGCGCCTCGCGCTGCCCGTGCTCGCCCACCGGTGCGTCGTCAACTCGCGCTTCGTCTCGACGCTGAAGAAATCCGACCAGACCGATTCCATTCTCACGGAGATTCTCGAGTCCACGCCGGTGCCGCTGTGACCGATTTCGCATTTTAGATTTTGGATTTTGGATTTTCGATTGCTCCGACCTCCCCGATGTCAACCCTCACGAAGACCGCCTCACGAAGCCTCTGGCGCGAGGCCGCTTCCGTTGCCCGTGAGCAATTGACCCACTTAGACCGCCCGGCGTGGCGGCGGTTCTTTCTGGCTCTCGGGGGCCTCGGCTTGGCCTTCCTATTGGCGGTCTTTTCGGCGGCGCTCAATCAATCGGGGCGGCACAACTGGGGCATGCTCTCGGCGGCGCTCTCGCTGCTCTTGGCGGGCATCGTCGCCGTCAAGGTGGTTCCTTACCTCGCGAAGCGGACGGCGCTCGAGAGGTGGATGGAAAAAATCGAGTATGAATTTACGCGCGAGGGTGTGGTCTATTTCCTGGTCATCGCGGTTATTATCGTCGCGGCGCTCAATACCGGCAATAATCTGCTGTTCATCGTCCTCGCCAGCCTTCTGGCGGGAATCCTCGCCTCTGGAATCCTTTCGATGCTCGTCCTCGAGCGCCTGGAACTCGATTTCGTTTTGCCTGAGCACGTCTTCGCGGCGCAGCCGATTGTTTCCCGCCTCACCGTGCGCAATTTGAAATGGCTCCTGCCGTCATTTTCCGTGACGGTCGCCGCGAGCCAGGCACGAGCGAAGAAGGGCTTAAGCCCAACCCCGTCCGGCGAGCTTCGCCCGACCGGGGGCGCCATCCTGAACGGTCCGGTTTATCTGCCTTTCATACCCCGCCGCGCCGCTGTGACCCAACATGTGGAATTGCAGTTCCCGCGCCGCGGCCGCTACACTCAGGAAGGGTTCAGCGTTTCGTCGAAGTTTCCCTTCGGCTTCCTGCTGAAGACACGAGCCATCAGCGCGCGGCAAGAAGTCCTGGTCCTGCCGAGCATCGCGCCGACCGAAGAGTTTTACGAAATTCTGCCTCTGGTCAGCGGAGAACTCGAAAGCGTCCACAAAGGGCGCGGGCACGACCTGTACGCCATCCGCGACTATCAGCATGGCGATACGGCGCGCCACTTGGATTGGAAAGCCTCGGCGAAGGCGCGGCAGCTTAAGGTGCGGGAATTCACCCGTGAAGACGAGCGCCGCGTGGTCTTGGTCTTCGACACCCACCTCGAAAAGCCGGACACGAAGGCCCTGGCGAAATTCGAGAAGGCGGTCAGTCTGTGCGCGTGCCTGGCCTGGCACTTTTTTGAAATTGACGCCCAGATGCAATTCCTGACGGAGGGCTTCGAGACCCGCATGGCGCCTGGGCGCGAGGTGGTTTATCCGACGCTGGAACGTCTTGCCTTGGTTGAGCCGACGTCCGAAGGCGAGACGACCGAGGCTCTGTTCGCCCAGGCGTCGGCGGCGCACGGCTTTAACATCATCTTCACCAGCCAGCCCCGCGGCTCCGTGCCCACGTCGCTTTGGGGGTCGTCCTATTTCATCTTCATGGATTGGCTGTGATTTTGAAGATCACATCCGCGGCCGGTGGTCCCTTGTTCGTGGTCCGTTGCAAGCAAGTCGAAAGTCGAGGGTCGAAGGTCCAATGTGAGGACTTTGGACTTTCGACTCTCGACTCTCGACGTTCAACCGACAATGGACTACTGACCACTGACCACGGACGTATGATCATGGATAATCCGCCAGCCTTGGGGAAACTTGCGGAAGACGAGCGTAAAGACTCCGCCCGGATGGTCGTGGGCACGCTCAAGCCGCCATTGCCCGACGACGAGCGCGGAGTCGGATGAAAGCAAAGTGATTTCGAGGCCGGAAAATTCCAGCTTCCCCATGGCCTGGCGGTCGGGATAATCGTGGCGATAGCGCTCGAGCACCGCTTGCCAGCCGCGCTTGATGCCCGAGCTGCCGACGAACGTCGTAGCCGGCGAGTTCCAATATCCCTTCATAAAGCCGTCAACGTCGCCTTTGTTCCACGCCGCGACCTGCGCTTCGAGTACCGCTCGGATTGCCGCTTTTCCGAACGCCACACCTTTCGCTTCCGGGCCCGCGACGATAACCATCGCAGTCACGATGCGCACCCCCGCGGCCAGAAATCCCATGGACGCTGCATAGTTGAATCGAGCCGCCAGACGCGCTTCAAGATATCCCACTCCGGCCGAGGCGAACACTCCCAGCTGATAGGCGAATCCCGGGAAAAAACCCCGCAACGCCCCCGGGGAAAGTTCGTTGATGTGCGCAGGGATCACGCCCCAAGCGCCTTGCGCCATAAATTGCATCAAAAACGCTCCCAGGATGATCAGCGGGAGGTTCGGTCCAAGAACCCACAGCGGCGTCACACAGAGGGCGAGCACGACCGCAGCCGCCATGGCGCGCCGGCGGCCCCAGAGGTCCGAAAGGAACCCGATGGTGACGCCGCCCACAATGGCGCCGATCCAGGAGATCGAGGCCACCAGTGACGTCAGCGAGGAACTGAGTCGCCGTTGTTCTCGAAGGAAGGTCGGATACATGTCCTGCGTTCCGTGCGAGACCAGGTTCATCATGGTCATCAAGAGCACCAGGTAGAGGAAAGTTTTCCAGCCCCTCAAAATGCTCCGGCCATAATTGGCCCAGTCCGTGCGCGACTCATGCCACGCCTGGGGCTCTTTCACTTTGGCGCGGATGAACAACGTAAGGAGGGCTGGCAGTCCTCCCACGAAAAAAAGGACGCGCCAGCCCCAGTGCGGGAAGATCAGTGCGTAGGCGACCGCGGCCAGCAAAGCTCCCAAGGCGTATCCCTCCTGAAGCAGTCCCGAGAAAACTCCTCGCCAGCGCGCGGGCACGGACTCCATCGCGAGTGAGGCTCCGACGCCCCACTCCCCCCCCATGCCGATCCCGTAGAGCAGGCGCAAGGCAAAGAAAACTTTGTAATTGGGAGCAAGGCCCGAAAGCACTTCTATCAAAGAGTAGTAGAGAACATTCAGAACCAGGGGCAGGCGGCGCCCGAGACGATCAGCGAGCAGTCCGAAAATGATGGCGCCGAGCCAACGCGTGGCGAGGCTTGCCCCGAATGCCGCTGCCACCGCGGCGACACTGACATGAAATTCCGCAGCAATCGGGGCCAGGACGAAGGCCAGCAGGAAGAAATCGAAGGCGTCGAGCGTCCAGCCGAGAAAGCCCGCCAGCAGCGCGTTCCGCTGATTGGCTCGCTCGGCAATTCGGTCAACGGCTTCCATGCCTTCTCACTGAGGTGTTCCCTATGACTCTTGACTCTTGACTCTCGACCTTTGACTTTTGACTATGGAATGCTTCGCGCTGCCGCTCGCCGCGCGATACTATACCGCACTCGTTTTCTGTTGATGAATAAACCTAGACTATTGGGAGGAGTCGGTCGGCTTAATCGTCCGGAGCTGGACGGTCAGGTGTGTGCCTTCCGAAACGCGGACAACGCTCCCACGCGTCTCGTATTGCGTAAGCCAGTCCGGGTTCCGGTAGCTGGTGCCATTCGAGGAGGACCATGCAAACAGGATGTATTCGCCGGGTGGGATACCCCCCAGCTTGAATTTGCCCAGCTCATCCGAAAAGCAATTCTGGAAAAAGCCTTCGCGATTGCGCCGGTTGGCGTCGGGAACCAGCACCACGAGCGTGCCCGGCCACCGGCCGCTTCTCGTCGTCAACCGCCATGCCCTCGACGGTCGCCCCTCGCGCGCTAACGACGACTTCGAGTTTCTTGCTGGATGTGTTCCGGTCCACCGTGAACGTTTGGTCGGCGACATCACGGCTGTCGAGACTCACCGATTTCAAATAAGCGTCACCCGAATTCCACACAAGGTCATCGGTCTGCGCTTGGCCGGCACTCCGAGACGTATCATCGATCGGTGTGAGATTCAGCCACAAGCTTTCCCGCACCATTTGGCTGTCACCTTCGACCGAAACGTGCCCACGGATCTCAATGCTCGGGAAGAGCTGAACTACAACACCGTCCAATCCTTCCTGGCCCACTTCGATAGGGACGCGTGCATTCATACTGCTAGTACCCTGGCCGAGCATCGCTATCAACTCATACGAGCCGGGCACGACGCCCGTGAGAATAAATTCCCCGGAGGGATCATCGCCGCAAGCCCAGCCCTCCTGTCCCTCCAAGAATCCTAAGGCAAGGGACCGATTCTGTAGGTTCACGCATGCGCCCTGATCTGGTTTGCCGGTCAGAGCATTCACGATCTGCCCGCGGACTTTAACGCCGTGAATAGGCAAAAGGGTAAAATCAATCAAATCC
>QHZO01000038.1 GCA_003224695.1 Acidobacteriota bacterium | reverse complement strand
CGGCATCAACGCCCAGGCGACGGCGACGAGCGGGACGACCACGGGACTGTTCGCGAAAGTGGCGAGCTCGGGCGGCATCGCGGCCGTCATTGACAACGCCGGGGGCGGCAAAATCCTGAGCGCCCGCCATAACGGCGCTGAAAAATTGAGCGTCGACGGCAGCGGCAATCTGACGACCACCGGGCAGTTGGTCTCGACCGGGGTGTTGGGGAGCTCAAACGACCCGGCCGGCGGAGCTGGGGCTGCCGGACACTTCATTAACCCGGCCGGAGGGACGATCTTGGTCGCGAATGACGGTTCCAAGGATATCATCAGACTGGACACCCGCGGCGTCACTTTCCACCGGGCATTCTTAGGCGAGCTTAATAACGACCCAACCGTCGGCACGGTCTTGAATGAGGTGGCGAAGCTTACCACGGCGGATACAGCTTCGGTGACCAGTGCCGGCGCTTTGGGCGGGGCGATTGGAATCGTAGTGAACGGCGCCGGGACTTCCGCTACCTCGCCCATTGCGCAGGCCGCGATCATCGGCGAGGCTCCTTGCGTGTTTGATAACACAGCGGTCGAGGCAGATTACGTTCAGATCAGCCCCACCGCTGCGGGAAAATGCCATGACGCGGGCGCGAATTATCCCGCCGGAGGAGGACAAGTGCTGGGGCGGGTGATCGACGCCACCAAGACGCCGCCGCATGTTTACTTGTTTGGAACCGAAGTTAGAGCGGGAACGATCACAACGTCTTCCAACTGCTCATCCAGTGTATCACCGGCTGTCTGTGGTTCGGCGTCGGCTGGCTCGATCGCCATTTCCAGCAGCGCATCCTCGCTGGTCGTGAATACCTCTGCGGTCACCGCAAACAGCCAAATCATGGTCCAGGAAGACATCTCGCTGAGTACTAAATTGGGAGTAACCTGTTTTTTTAGTGGCAGAAATTTTGCCGTGACCGCCAGAATTCCTGGGACGAGCTTTACGATCTCGCCGATCACGACTTTCGCTAATACAGCGTGCTTGAGTTTCGTGATCGTCAACTGAGGTGGGATATTTTCAACTGGTTAATGGGCCATGCAGTCATTTGTTTAACCCCCTTGCCGTTTACGAACTGACGCGAGCTTTTTGGTTTTCGATGGCGACGGGTGTAGCCTGAGAGGTTTATGGCGCGGCGGCCATCGGCATACAATCTTATATCTATAATACTATACTCGTTGAAGTCGTGTGCTTGGTGGAACGCAGGCGCATTGCCACCGGGCCTTCGACAGGTTGGTCAGCGAACTAGCGCGAAACAGTCCCGCAATCAGGGGATTCCCGCCTTCGCGGGAATGACGGAAGTGGGAGAGCGGCGCTACAGAAAGGGGTCGCGACGTTAAGCACGGAAAAGTTTCCGCGATGGGCGGGCCGTTCTGGTAAAATCCGCCGCCCAGAAATCCATGGCAAAGGGCGGGCTGGCGCTGAGCGGAGAGCAGTGCCGACCGGCTGTCGCGGTGCGGGAACGACGGGAGGCAAGCGATGGGCTACCTCGACAAACTGGACCTTGAGACGAAACTTGAATCGAAGGATGAGTATGAAGAATTACTTGAGGAATACCAATTCAAGCTGCTGAAATTGCAGCGCAAGATTGTGGAAGAAGGGATTGCGGTTTGTATTGCCTATGAAGGTGTGGACGCGGCGGGGAAGGGAGGGAATATTAAGCGGGTGACCGAAGCGCTCGACCCGCGCGGCTACGAAGTCCACGCGATTGGCGCGCCGAGCGACGGCGAGAAAGCTCATCACTGGCTGCGGCGCTTCTGGCTGCGCATCCCGCCGCGAGGCCGCATCGGCATTTTCGACCGCACCTGGTACGGCCGCGTGCTCGTCGAGCGCGTCGAAAAATTCGCCAAGAAGGAAGAGTGGTCGCGCGCCTACCGCGAAATCAACGAATTCGAGCGCACGCTGAGTGATGATGGCCTGATTCTCGTCAAATTTTGGATTCACATCTCGAAGAAGGAGCAGCTCGAGCGGTTCAAAGGCCGTGAAAAAGACCCCTGGAAAAACTGGAAGCTGACCGAAGAAGATTGGCGGAATCGCGACCGCTGGGGCGCCTACATCGAAGCTCTGGAAGAAATGTTCGAAAAGACCGATACGGACATTGCGCCTTGGACGATCATCGAAGGCAATTACAAATGGTGGGCAAGGATTAAGGCCTTGAAGACGGTGGTCAATGGCATTGAAAAGCGGCTGTAGCGGCGGTCTATGACGGCCGTATTGATTGTAGTGCGGTGCGTCATACGCTTCTTAACAATTGCTGATTCGCTCGGTTTGTTGTAGCGCCGGGCTTTAGCCCGGCATCCCTAAAGGGCGGCTCTACATGTGTAAAGCAATTTGCGACGCACTACTCTAGATCCTTTCGGCGGTCATAGACCGCCGCTACAGTAGGGAAGCGATCATGACAGTCAAGAATTTCCTCATGGCCATTCTAGTTTTGGGCGCGATGTCCGCGCCTTGCGCACGTGCCGCCGACCTTCGAGCCGGCGCGGCCAAAGCCGTGATCACGCCCGACGTCAAGGCTTCTAAAGTTTACATGGCGGGCTTCGGCAACAACCGCGTGGCGACGGGCGTTCACGACGACCTTTACGTTCGTTGCCTGGCGCTGGCGGCCGGAAACGACAACTTGGTGATGTGCGCTTCCGACCTCATCGGGTTGTTTTACGATGATGTCCTGAAGGTGCGGGAGAAGGTGAAATCCGCCGCGCCCGGGGTGACCGCGGTCATTGTCGCCTCGACGCACGACCACGAGGGGCCGGACACCATGGGCTTGTGGGGGCCGATGCCTCTCGAAAGCGGAATGGACGAAAATTACATGAACGGGCTTGACGGCCGCATCGCCGAAACCGCGGTCAAGGCGGTGCGCGCCGAGCAGCCGGCGGTCTTAACGCTCGGGCGCGATGACCACCCGCTCCTCGCGCTCCTCCAGGACGATAGCCGGCCGCCTTATGTCAAGGACCCCTACCTCTTCGTGATGAAACTCGATTCCGCCTCGACGGACCAGCCCATCTCGACGCTCGTCAACTGGAGCGATCATCCGGAAACGCCCGGGGAAAGAAACACGCTGATTACCGCCGACTATCCTCACTGGCTGTGCGATTCCGTCGAAAAGCGCGTGGGCGGGATGGCGGTTTTTTTCAACGGTTCGATCGGGGGTTTGTTGTCCACGCTCGGCGATCAGGTGGCGCTCGAAGACCCGGAAAGCGGCGAGACCGCGCGGAACAATACCTGGAAAAAGGCGGAACTCGTCGGCACAACGGTCGGCGAGCTTGCGGAGCGCGCGCTCAAGAGCGGCGAAAGGGCGGACGTGGATGCCCTCCTCATCCGCCGCGCTGTGTTCTTCGCGCCGCTCTTGAACGACCATTTCCGCGTTGCCGGGGCGTTGGGAGTTTACAAGGGGCGCAAGCCACTCTACACTGATGGCCAGCTTGACTCCTCGACCAGTGAGCGGGAACTCGCCGGATTGGGCAAATTAAAATACGCCGCGGGCCACGACCTCGAGACCGAGGTGGATTACATCCAGCTTCGCGCGCACGGGAAACCTGCGGCCGAAATCGCCACCGTGCCCGGGGAAATCTATCCGGAGCTGATCAACGGCGGCATAGCCCGCTATCCTGGCGCGGATTTTCCCGACGCGCCTTTAGAGCCGACCGTGCGGGCCCGCTTGAAAACAAAATACCAATTCATTTTCGGCCTGGCGAACGACGAGCTGGGCTACATCATTCCCAAAGCGGAGTGGGACGACCAGCCGCCGTGGCTCAAGAACCACGCGGAGCGCTGGTACGGAGAAGTCAATTCCACCGGGCGGCCCTTCCGCCGCCGCTACGAACCTTCGTGAATGATCCGGGCCGGGGGGAATCGGATGAGTGAATCTTCGCGCCGAAGATGGCTGAAGGATTCCGCAACGCTGACGGGGGCGACGCTCGGCTTGCCATTGCTTGAAGCGCGGCCATCCTTTTCGGCCGCTCTTCCCGAAAAAAAGCTCAAGGTCATCGTGGCCGGCGGGCATCCGGACGACCCGGAATCCGCTTGCGGCGGCACGATGGCCCGCTATGCCGACCTCGGCCACGAAGTGGTGGCGCTTTACTTGACCCGCGGCGAAGCAGGCATCGCGGGGAAAACGCACGACGAGGCTGCGGCCATTCGTACACGCGAGGCCGAGCGGGCCTGCGAAATCCTCAAGGCCCGGCCGCTTTGGGCGGGGCAGATCAATGGAGACACCGTCGTAAACCGCTAGCGCTACGAGGCGTTCCGCAAGCTCCTCGAGGCCGAAAAGCCCGATCTGGTTTTTACCCACTGGCCGATTGATACGCATCCCGACCATCGCGCAATCTCTCTGCTGGTCTACGATGCCTGGCTTCGACTCCAGAAATCCTTCGCCCTTTTTTACTCTGAGGTCATGACCGGCGCGCAGACGCAACTTTGCTCGCCGAGCGTGTTCGTGGACATCACCGCGACAGAGGCGCGAAAGCGCGCGTCCTGCTACGCGCACCAAAGCCAGAACCCCGAGGAATTTTACGCCTTCCACGACATGATGAACCGGTTTCGCGGGATGGAAGCGGGCGTCAAGTTCGCCGAGGCCTTCGCCCGCCACCCCCAGAGCGAAATCGAAACCATGCCCAGCTGAAAGCGAGTTGAAAAACTCGCGTATCTGTCATCCTGAGGAGTCCCGCCTTGCGGGACGACGAAGGATCTCGGTCTTTGCGTGATTTGAGAAATGCCGGGATGCTTCGCTCCGCTCAGCATGACAGGTCTGAGCCGTTTTCTAGCCCGGGTGGCGTATAATGCGCCGGAGGTGAAAATCCATGGCCCGAATTCTACTGGTGGCGGGAGATGCCACCGAGTCGCTGGACACCTGGTATCCCTACCATCGGTTGCGCGAGGAAGGGATGGAAGTTGAAATTGCCGCGCCGGAGCGCAAGGTGCTGAGCTCGGTCATTCACGACTTCGAGCCCGGCTGGGACACTTACGTCGAGAAGCCCGGCTACCGAATCCCGGCGGACATCGCCTTCCGCGACGTGCGGCCCGAGAGCTATGACGGGCTCATTTTGAGCGGCGGACGTGCGCCCGAATACCTTCGCAACAACCTGGAGCTGATTCGCATCGTTCGGCACTTCATGGAACAAGGCAAGCCGGTGGCGGCCTTGTGTCACGGGTCGTTGATTCTCGCCGCTGCGCAGGCGCTCGATGGCAAGAAGATCGCAACCTATGAAGCGCTCGCGCCAGACATGAAGGCGGCGGGCGCGGAGTTCCAAGACCGTGAAGTGGCGGTGGACGGCAACCTGGTTTCCTCCCGCACGTGGATGGATCTGCCATTTTTCATGCGCGAGTTTCTGAAAGTGCTGAGGTCTTTCCAATCGAAGCCCGCGGCCGCGCGGGCTTGAGGACCGGGAACGCGTCCCGAATGACACCTGCACCTGATGCGGCGGTCGTGTCTCAGTTTGCTGTAGCGGCGATCCGTCAGCCGACGGACTCGCCGAGTTGACGAAGGGAATGGCGGCGAGACACAGCTCGCCGCTTGTATCTACAGAGTAATCAAACTGGGACACTACCGGCGCGGCAGCGCGCTTGACAGAAACCCGCGCCTCAAATAGCATCAGGTTTCGTTATCTCGATCCCGAGAAACGAAGGGCAGGGAAATCCTGGTTTGGCGCGCGGGGCGAGGGTCGTCAAGCCCAGTTCCCCTTCCACCGAGGAGGCCGGACGGTGAGAATCGAAGTGCGATTCCAGGACGAAGTGGCCATCCTAAACCTTGAGGGGAGATTTCTGGCGGGCGGTGATGGGCCCTTCCTCCGCCAAAAAGTCAAAGACCTCATTGACGCCGGCGTGCGAGATCTGGTGATCAATTTCGACGGGGTGCCCTACATTGATTCCACAGGACTCGGGTTCCTCGCCGGCAGCCGCATCACCACGCAGAATGCCGGAGCCAAATTGGTCCTGGCCTCCGTCAACGAGCACGTCCGAAAGATTTTGGACGGGGTTCGCTTGACTCAATTTTTTGACCTGGCGCCGGACGAAGCTGCCGCGCTTAAGCAACTGAAGGAAAAAAAGGGCACTCTTGCCGCGGTCGCCGACGCGCCGGGCGCCAAACTTCCCCGAAAAAAGCGCTGACTCCGCGCCTGCCTGCTCGCGTTGAGGCGGGGCCGCACGAAGGATTTCTGAGATTATTCGGAAGAACAGGCACCCGAATGAGCGCAAATAGGGCGGTGTACATCGCATCCGGCATCGTGATTCCCCTAACTTTTCTTTACTATCAATCTGCTGGTTCATCGAATCTTCTTCGCACTGCTATCCTATTTTTTCCACTATTCCCCGGGAAGTTTGCTGAAATGTTGATAGCAGGGGAGCATGGAGGAACGTGGCCAGAGGACACCATTGCCGAAGTAATTGGAACGGCAGTCAAGATAGGGGCCTATTCGCTGTTGGTTTTGGGCGGGAATAGGCTATTCCGCAGACTCACCTCAAAGTGACCCAGTACCGGGCGA
>QHZO01000232.1 GCA_003224695.1 Acidobacteriota bacterium | reverse complement strand
TGGTCAATCGGATCGTCACTTTGAGAGGTGCGGCAAACGTCATGCCGCGCTCCTGGCACTCCGTGACGTTGTATTTCAACTGCAGCGCCACCGGGTCTCCGCACTTGTCGCAGAAGTCGGGGACGTTCTTGTTGAACGTGCCGCACTTCGTGCAGAGCACGTCGCCCATCTTGAACGGGTCGGTCTTCACGGTCGAGCCGCAGTTCTTGCAGGTGCTCCGCAGGTGGTGCAATCCCCGCAGGTGGCCGCACTTGCACTCCCAATTCCCGATCGAGTAATCCACGAAATCCAGTTGCGAGATGCCGCGAAAGTCCGTGATCGGGAAAACGGAGTTGAACACCGCCTGCAGACCCGCGTCTTCCCGCTCCGATGGCAGCAGGTCCATCTGCAGGAAGCGCTCGTAAGACCGCCGCTGCACTTCGATCAGGTTCGGGATCTCGATGACCGTAGGAATTTTGGAGAAATTAATCCGCGGACGCACCGCGCCGTTTGTGCCTTTAGCCATTCCAGACACCCCTTCGGAAAAAGTATGAGAAGTGACGAGGCATTCCCCTCACAGAACCCTTACATGAGAGATGCGCCAGAGGGGTCCGAGGATGCATTCTTACGCCCGGAGCCGCCCCCTGACTCAAAGTTGAAGAGCGGGCCACGCACCAGGACGAGATGTCCGTCGCCCGGCCCTCCCAAGGAATCGCCGGCCTAGCGGACTTCGACCGTGGCGCCGGCTTCGGTAAACTTCTTCTTCAAGGCTTCCGCTTCTTCCTTATTGACGCCCTCTTTGATGGGCTTGGGGGCGCCGTCCACCAGGTCCTTCGCCTCTTTGAGGCCCAGACTGGTGACTTCTCGCACGGCCTTGATGACGTTGATCTTGTTTGAGCCCACGTTGGTGAGGACCACCGTGAATTCGGTTTTCTCCTCCGCAGCGGGTGCTCCTCCCCCGGGAGTCGCTGCCGCCGCGGCTACGGGCGCCGCGGCCGCGGCTGAAACGCCCAGCACCTCCTCCAGCTTCTTCACGAGCTCCGCAGCTTCGAGCAGCGTCAGGCCCTTGATTTCTTCGACGAGCTTATCCACCCGTTCTGACATGATGTTGGCTTCTCCTTCTCAAGTTTTAATCGTCTTCGAATCCGCCCGTAGCGCCGGGCTTCAGCCCGGCATACACCGCCCTACACGCGAAGCATATGCCGCCCTAAAGGACGGCGCTACACTCGAAGTTAACCCTGAGCTTCCGAGAACTTTTTCTCCTTCACCGCCTGGCCGAGGACCACCGCCAGGTTCCGCGCCACCCCGGCCGCGCTCATGGCCAGGCGTTGGCCCGGCGCCTGGATCAGGAAAAGGATTTTCGCCCGCAACTCATGGAGCGAAGGCATGGTCGCAATTCTCACGAATTCCGCGAGCGATACGACGCGCCCTTCCACCACCCCCGCCTTGAACACGAGTACGGGGAATTCCTTGGCGAACGCGGTGAGCACCTTGACCAGGGCGACGGGGTCGGCCTCCGTGTAGGCCAGTGAGGTGGTCCCCTTGAGCTTCGCGGCCACAGCTCCCACCGGCGTTCCCGCCGCGGCCCGCTCGACCAGCGAGTTCTTCACCACTCGATACTGCGCCCCGGTCTGCGCGACTTTTCGCCGCAGATCCGTGTCATCGGCCACCTTGATCCCTTCGAAACCGGAAAGAATGATGCTGCGCGCCTTGGCTAGCTCGGCGTGCAGCGCATCCACCTGCTTTTGCTTTTCGTCCTTCTTCATGCGGGTTACGGCCTCCGGCTGTAGCGGCGAGCTGCGTCTCACCGCGCTTCACGTTCTCGTAACGGCAATCGGTGAGCTGGCGAACTCGCCGAACTTCCTCTGGTCCGGGCGGCGAGACGCAACTCGCCGCTCGAGACCGCGTTACGCCGCCTCGACCGACGCCGGGTCAATGCGAAAACCCGGCCCCATGGTGGAGGAAATCACGATGCTCTTCACGTATTTGCCTTTGGCGGAGGCCGGCTTGGCCTTGACGACGCTCGTAATCAGCGCGTGGGCGTTGTCAGCCAGCTTCGCCGCTTCAAATGAAACTTTTCCGACCGGGCAGTGAATGATGGCGGTCTTGTCCACGCGAAATTCCACCTTGCCGGCTTTGAGTTCCCGGACCGCCTTGGCCACGTCGAGCGTGACCGTGCCCGTCTTGGGATTGGGCATCAGGCCGCGCGGCCCGAGCACCTTGCCGAGCCGGCCGACGGACTTCATCATGTCGGGAGTGGCCACGACCGCGTCAAACTCCAGCCAGCCGCCCTGGATGCGCTGCACCAAGTCGTCTCCGCCCACCTCATCGGCGCCCGCCTCTCGCCCCTCGCGGACCTTGTCCCCGGACGCGATGACGATCACTCGCTTCGTCTTGCCCAGGCCGTGCGGCAGCACCACCGTGCCGCGAACCATCTGGTCGGCGTGCTTCGGATCTACGCCCAGCCGTATCGCCAGCTCGACCGTTTCGTCGAACTTGGCAAACGCCGCCTTCTTCACGAGCGGCATCGCATCCGCCAACGTGTAGTGGGGCTTGTCCACTAGCTTCACGGATGCCTCGTATTTCTTGCCCATCATTGACTCCCATCTCGAAATTCGAAACTCGGTCCCGGTCAAATTTCGAGTCTCGAATTTCGAATTTCCAGTTTCGGGCTACGACTCGATTTCGATCCCCATGCTCCGGGCCGTCCCGCGAACCGTTTGGACGGCCGCGGCCAGGTCGCGGGTGTTCAAGTCCGGCATTTTGAGCTTGGCAATCTCCTCCACTTGCTTGGATGTGACTTTCCCCACCTTCGTTTTGTTCGGCTCGCCGGAACCTTTGGCGATGCCCGCCGCCCGCTTCAGAAGGATCGAAGCCGGCGGATTCTTGGTGATGAAGGTGAATGTCCGGTCATGATAAATCGTCAGCACCACCGGAATGATCAGCCCTTCTTGGTCTTTCGCGGTCGTCTTGGCGTTGAACTGCTTGCAAAATTCCATGATGTTGACGCCGTGCGGTCCGAGCGCCGGCCCCACCGGCTGCGCCGGCGTGGCTTTGCCCGCCGGGATTTGGAGCTTCACCATGCCTGTGACTTTCTTAGCCAAGCTCGTCCACCTCTCTTTCCGACTTGCCGAAAATCGAACCTCGAAATTCGAAACTCGTCCATGCCGGACGTCGCAGGATTTGCTCGCGTTTTGCTATCTTCGAATTTCGACCTTCTACGCTCGCACTCATTTTGCGTGTGCCGGCGATTGCCGTTCCGAGGCCAGCGTTGAGCGCAAATCCTACCATCGGGACAAGAACCTTGCTTATCGGATCGACGGTAAGGCCCAGACTTTCCAGCGTGTGCGCTCCCAAAACTTCGTTGTCACCAGGCTCGGCAAGGACCACATTGTCGCCACCCATGTAGCCGTCTACCTTGACGAAGACCGCGGCAATGTCGCGTTCGATCAGCCGGCCTTCGATGGTACGAAAAGTCATCCGTCTGCTCGGCCGGATCCCGAGGGCAGCCAGGCGGGTGCTGGATATCCAACTGTAGCTGGCCCCAGTATCCACCAAGGCTTCAATTTCTTCCGACCGCGAAGGCTCAGCGGGATTCCAGACTGCCAGTTTTACCGAAAATGAGCCCATCAATCTGTCCAGCCTTTCACAGTTTTTCCACCTGATAAAAATCCAGTTCCACCGGCGTCGCGCGCCCGAATATCGTCACCATCACGCGCAGCGTCGAGCGGTCCTCGTTGATTTCATCCACCGTACCGGTGAAATCCTTGAACGGCCCTTCGGTGATTTTGACCGTCTCGCCTTTGTCGAACTTGAGCTTCGGCTTCGGGTGCTCGGCCGCGACCTCGACGCGGTGGAGAATCCGGTCCACATCGTCGGGTGTCAGGGGAACAGGCGTGGGTCCTGAACCCAAAAAACCCGTGACGCGCGGCGTGGAGCGCACCAGGTGCCAGGTGTCGTTGCTCATCTCCATCTCCACCAGGACGTAGCCCGGGTAGAAGAGCTTCGGCGCCACCACTTTCTTGCCCTTCCGCATCTCGATGACTTCTTCGGTGGGGATCATGATTTCACCGAACTTGTCGCGGAGCGCTTCCGCCTCGATGCGGCTGCGCAGGGTCTCCGCTACCTTCTTCTCAAATCCCGAATAGGTGTGGATGATGTACCAGTTTTTCGCCATAGGGCGCTTGTCATTTCCCCAGAAAAAAATTCAGCACCCGCTGCACCAAACGTTGGAAGACGACGTCACAGAGCTCGAAATAAACGCCAAAGAGGAACGTGGCCACCAACACCATGACCGTGGTGCCATAAACCTCCTGCCAGCTCGACCACGTCACCCGCTTCATTTCCACGCGGACTTCCGTGAAATACTCTCGCAGCCGAATCC
>QHZO01000231.1 GCA_003224695.1 Acidobacteriota bacterium | reverse complement strand
CTCGAGAGCAGCGCGGTCATGCCTTCGGCGAGGAGCGCAATGAGCGCGGTCGTGCTCTGGGCGAGTCCCGCGGTGCTCGGGATCTCGAACGCGGGCAAAGGGGCCGTGCGTTCGGCGAGGAGCGCAATGAGCGCAATCGCGGCGAATTGCGCGGGCAGCGCAGCACACGTGAGTCGCAACAGCCCGGCACCCGCGGGTTCGCGCAAGCCGGCGTGCAAGGCCGGGTCTCGCTTTCGTCCCAGCAGCGAACGCGCATCCACAACGTCGTGCTCAATCAGCGCTTCTCGTCGAGGTTCAGCGTCGGCGACGTGAACTTCGCCGTCCGCGTGGGCACCGTCATTCCCAGGAGCTTTCACCTCTTCGTGCTTCCGGCGGACATCGTGGACATCGTCCCGCGATTCCGCGGCTTCCGGTTCTTCATCTTGGAGGAAGAGCTTGTGATCGTCGATCCGGTCACTTTGGAGATCGTGGCGATCATCCCGGCGTAGGTTCGGGACGTATCGCGCCTCCAAGGCCCCGCCGCCGGGCGGGGCCTTCCCAACCGGACCGAGTTTGAACTTGCAGAGAGCGTTCGTAACGCGGAATTTGGATCCACTCTTGACGTGCAAGTCGACGAATCAACTAGCGGCCGCAAACAAACGATGCTGTCAAGCCGATGCCTGACATGCTCGTGATTAGTTGCTCGCGACAAGCTTTCCCAGAGCCAGCGATAGCCGACATGCAGGCGTGCACCCAGGAGGCAAGCATTTCACAGTACGGCAGGGGGTAGCATCAGGATCCTCGAAAGATCGAGCAGGATTCTCGAAAGGAGGAAATGATGAAAAGGCTGACAGTTCTGCTAACAGGAATGTCGCTCTTGGTGTTCGCTCCGCCAAGCTACGCATCCGACCACCTGTTCACGGCCGTCGGTGCCGGTGGCCTGACGACATCCAGCCAGCCATTCGTCAATCCGAAGAACCCTGGAACCAGCGTGCCCGGCCAAGGTAGTCCGCTCTCGGGTCAAGACACCACGACGCCGGCGGTGGAAGTTGGCGCGTTGCCCACCACTAATGCGAACCCTGGCAACGGCACCTTCAAGACGCCTCCGCCGGTGGGGACGGTGACGGCGCCGAATTCGCCGATACCGTGACCCTGGCGCGGTATCGTCGTCTGCGACGGCGCTCCAACGCGAGAAGTGCTTCGCCTCCTGCTCGCGTAGCGCCGTCGCGGACGGCTGAGCGCCGTCACCGCCTGACCGAACCATGCTTCGCATGTTGCTGAGAAGGGCAACCGGCAGCGTGGTGATTGGCGGGCGCTGTCTTCGTTGCTTATTCGGTACTGTGATCTTGGCACTCTATTTCACCCGTCCGAAAACCCGGAAAGCTGACTTATCCGTCACAAACTAACTTATTTGTAATGGCAAATTTTCCGCGGTTCAGGGAACGGCAGCCGGTCAGTCCGGCTTCACCGGACGCTGCATGCGGCGTGCAGGCAAGAACGCTCGGGCGAGCGCAAACTTATCGGGCAGGAAACCCGTTCCAGTGCGCATGCATGCTCGACCGGAAGGGGGCGCACCGAATTAAGGCAGTGGAAAACAAGGAGGAACAGATGAAAAAGCTCACAGTTGTCCTGGCAGGAATTTCGCTCTTTGCGTTGCTCCCAGCCGGCTACGCGGCCGACCACCTGTTCACGGCAACGGCTGCAGGAGGTCTAAACGAGACGACGAGCCAGCCGTTCCTGAACGGAACCGGAACCACCAGTAATGCGCCGACGGCCGACGCCGTCCCGGGTCAGGGCAGCCCGCTTTCGGGCAACGAGCACACCGTACCGGCGACGGACACGCAGACCGGCGCCCCGTCCATCACGCTCCCGCAGGCCCTGGCTGGCAAAACTGCGCCGTCGACCAACTCTTCGATAATACCCTGATTCCTGGCGCGGTATCGTCATCTGCGACGGCGCTCCGACGCGAGAAGTGCTTCGCCTCCTGCTCGCGTAGCGCCGTCGCGGACGGCTGAGCGCCTCATCGCCTGACCCAATCATGCTTCGCATGTTGCTGAGGAGAGCAACCGGCGGCGTGGTGATTGCCGCGGGCGCTATCTTCGTTGCTTATTCCTTGCCCGAAGGGGATTTGGGGAGAGCGCAGCGGGTCGACGGGCTGCGTTCCATATCCTTGGCGCGCGGCGATATCGTTCAGAGCGTCACGGCCGCGGGTACGCTCGAGGCTGTCGACACCGTCGAGGTCAGTTCGCAACTCTCGGGCCAGATCGCCAAGCTCATGGCGGATTACAACTCCTCCGTCCGCGCGGAGGAGCCTCTCGCTGCCCTCGACAGCGCCACGTACGAAGTGATGGTGCAGGAAGCGCAAGCCGCACTGGCCGTCGCGGAAGCCCAGCATGACGAAGCCGCGGCTGCAATCGAGGGTACGCAAGTCCGCTACGAGGAGGGGCTCCGAGACCTCCAGGTCAAGAGTGTTCTTTCAAGAAGCGGCGGCGTTTCCCAGCGCGAAGCCGAACGGGCTCGCGCGACCGCTCAGGCATTGGCCGCCGAATTGGCCTCCGGCAAGGCGCGCGAGCGGATTCGCGCCGCGGGTGTCGAAGCGGCCCGCGCCGCGCTGGAACGGGCGCAGATCGATCTGAAAAGGACCATCATAAAATCTCCAATCGACGGTGTCGTGATCCGCCGCAACGTCGAACTCGGCCAGACGGTGGCGGCGAGCTTGCAGGCGCCTACGCTTTTCACGATTGCCCGCGATTTGGCGGACATGCGCGTCGGCGCGTCCGTCAGCGAGGCCGACATAGGCTCT
>QHZO01000230.1 GCA_003224695.1 Acidobacteriota bacterium | reverse complement strand
AAAGGCTCTTTCAAGGCATCCGGCGGAAAGTCTCGGGGGTGGGAATTCACGAAGTAATCGTGGAAACGCCCGACCACAGCAAGACCACGGCGCTGCTAACAGACCGCGAAGTCGAAAGCATCATTCAAACCTATCTCCACCGGTTTAAGGCCGCTTCCGCAGACCCGCGCGTGGAGCAGGTGACGCTGTTCAAGAACCACGGGGAAGCCGCGGGAACGTCGCTCGAGCATCCTCACTCGCAGTTGATCGCCACGCCGGTCATCACGTCGCTGCTGCGGGACCGCCTGATTCGGTCTCTCGAACATTACGACGAATTCGGGGAGTGCATTTTTTGCCATGTCATGGGATTGGAGAGCCAGGAAGGGACGCGCGTGATTCTGGAGACGGAAAAGTTCGTCTGCTTCAGCCCCTTTGCGGCTTTGTCGCCTTTTTCCCTGACCCTCATGCCGCGTCGCCACATGGCGTGCTTTGCCGAAATAAAGGACTCCGAGGCGGCGGAGCTGGCCAGAATCTTGCGCCGCACCTTGTCCAAGCTCTACAAGGGCCTCGAAGACCCCGACTACAATTATGTTATTCGAACCGCCCCCATCGAATGGACGGGCGTCAAGTACTACCACTGGTACGTCAGCATCATTCCAAGGCTCACGAAAACGGCTGGGTTCGAGCTGGGTTCGGGAATGTTCATCAACGTCTCTTTGCCTGAAGAAAACGCCGCCTTCTTGCGCGGCATCGCGGTGGAATAAATTGTAGCGGAATTCCAGGCCGCCGGCCGCGTTCTCGACGGCGCTCGAACCAAGACATCGTGACTTCAAGTTGGCCGCAACTTCCCGAGGCTCTCCTTCGTCCAAACCTCATGAGGTTTGTTAGAATGAAACTTCTTTTCGAGAGGACCGAGGAAGATCTGGCCGGCAGCGCCCACGGTCGGTGCGATTCAGGGCGCCGCATGTTATCTCGGAGTTCTATGAATCCTTACCTTGATTTTCGCCGTAGGGCTCGCAATTTAGCCCGACATCTCTTCATCGTCGGATCCTTGGGTCTCGCCGCGCTGTTCGCGGGCTGTACATCCGGCCAGCCGAAGGCTCAGGTGGTCGTTCAAGATGCCGTCCCGGTGACTGTGGCTACGGTCATTCAGAAGACGGTGCCGGTCGAGGTTCGGGCAATCGGAACCGGAGAGGCTTACTCGACCGTTTCGGTCAAATCCCAAATTGAAGGGCCGATCGAAAAGGCTCTTTTTACCGAGGGGCAGTATGTCAAGAAGGGCGACCTTTTGTTCCTCATCGATCGCCGCCCTTTCGAAGCTGACCTCAATCAGGCCGAGGCAACCCTGGCTCGCGACAAGGCGCAGGAGGCCTACGCCCAGGGGCAGGCCGAGCGCTACGAGAAACTCTTGAAGGATGGCATCGCTTCGAAAGATCAGTCCGATCAGTTCCGAAGCAACGCAGACGCGCTGGATGCGGCCGTTCGCGCCGACCAGGCGGCCGTGGAGAGTTCCAAAGTGCGCCTGAGTTATTGCTCCATCTATTCTCCGCTGGACGGAAGGACCGGAAGCTTGCTGGTGCACGTCGGGAACGTCATCAAAGCCGACGATGCGGCGATGGTGGTCATCAATCAGGTCCGCCCCCTATACGTCACGTTTTCGATCCCTGAACAATATTTAGCGGACGTAAAACAATTCATGGCTCGGGGCCGGCTGACGGTGGAAGCTTACCCGCCCAATGACGAGGCCCACCCCGTCCGCGGCTTCCTGTCGTTTGTGGATAATGCCGTGGATTCGACCACCGGCACCATCAAGCTCAAAGGCAATTTTCGCAACTCCGACTTGAAATTGTGGCCGGGAGAGTTCCTGAACGTAAGCCTCCGGCTCAGCGACCGGCCGAACGCGATTGTGGTTCCATCACAAGCCGTTCAAACCGGCCAATCGGGGCCCTACGTCTTCGTCGTCAAGAATGATTTAACTGTAGATTCCCGGCCGGTCATCACCAGCACGACCTTCGGCGCAGACACGGTCATCGAGAAGGGATTGCAAGCGGGGGAGAAAGTGGTGACCGACGGCCAGATCCGGCTCGCCCCTGGGGCCAAGGTCGAGATCAAGAGTCCCACGGAAACTCCCGGACAGGGGGGCCTTGGCACAGGGCGGTAAGTCAGATTTTTCTGGACGTCCTCCGGTCGAGAAGGGGGAAGAGACTCCGGTCAGCGATGAACATCTCTGAAATCTTCATTCGGCGCCCCGTCATGACCACGCTGGTCATGGCCGGCATCCTGATTTTCGGCGTCATGGGTTATCGCTTGATGCCGGTCAGCGACCTTCCGAACGTGGATTTTCCCACATTGCTCGTCAGCGCCAATCTTCCTGGAGCGAGTCCCGACGAGATGGCGTCCTCGGTCGCCACGCCGATGGAGCGCCAGTTCTCCACCATCGAGGGGCTGGACTCGATGACTTCGTCGAATGGAGTCGGTTTCACGCAGATCACTTTGCAATTCAATCTCAGCCGCAATCTTGACGCAGCCGCGCAGGACGTGCAATCCGCCATCACTCAGGCAGCGCCCTACCTTCCCCAGGGGATGCCGACGCCGCCCACCTACCGCAAAGTCAACCCTGCCGACCAACCAATTCTTTTTATCGCCCTGACCTCGCCCACGTTGCCGCTCTACACGCTCGACGAGTACGCCGAAACCATGATGGCGCAGCGCATCTCGATGGTGAGCGGCGTGGCGCAAGTGCAAGTGTACGGATCGCAGAAATACGCCGTCCACGTGCAGCTTGACCCGAAGGCGCTGGCCACACGCGGCGTTGGGATTGACGAAGCGCGGACCGCGATCCAAAACGGCAACGTCAATCTGCCCACTGGCACGCTCTGGGGCCATCACCAGGCCTTCACCGTGCAAGCTACTGGGCAGCTCAAGAACAACGCCGCCTTTTACCGTCCATTGATTGTGGCTTACCGCGGCGGCTCGCCCGTGCGCTTGTCCGATCTTGGCCAAGTGATTGACAGCGTTCAGAACGACAAAACCGCCTCCTGGTATGTGGATAAGACCGGGATCCGCCGGTCCATCGTGCTCGCCATCCAGCGCCAGCCGGGGACCAACACCCTGGAAGTCGCCGATTCGGTGAAAGCCCTTCTCCCCTCTTTCGAGCGCCTCATGCCACCCTCAGTTCATTTGAATATTCTTTATGACCGGTCGGCTTCGATTGTGCAATCCGTCCGCGATGTAAAGCACACACTCTATTTGGCCCTGGCCTTGGTCGTCATGGTGATATTCCTTTTCCTGCGCTACGTTTCCGCGACGGTCATTCCGAACATGGCGCTCCCGCTTTCCGTCATCGGCACGTTCGCGATGATTTATCTCTTGGGTTATAGCATTGACAATCTTTCGCTCATGGCCCTGACGCTCTCGGTAGGGTTCGTGGTGGACGACGCCATCGTGATTCTCGAAAACATCGTGCGGCACCTGGAATTGGGCGAAGACCGGATGACCGCGGTGTTCCGTGGCTCGAAGGAAATCAGCTTCACGATCCTCTCCATGACGCTGTCGCTCGCCGCCGTATTCATCCCGGTCCTTTTCATGGGCGGGATCATGGGGCGCTTGTTCCACGAATTTGCCGTCACGATTTTCACGGCGATTTTGATTTCCGGTTTTGTTTCCATCAGCCTGACGCCGATGCTTTGCAGCCGGTTTCTGAAACCTCCGGCGAAAGAACACGGCTCACTCTTCATGGCGATGGAGCGCGTTTTTGAAAGGATGTTGCACGCCTATGATTGGAGCTTACAGCGCGTTCTCCGCTATCGGTTGGCGTCGCTCCTGATTTCGATCGCGATTCTGGGTGCCACTCTCGACCTGCTCGTCACGATCCCCAAGGGCTTCCTGCCGAGCGGCGACAGTTCTTCCATATTTACTTCGACAGAGGCAGCGCAGGGGATTTCCTTCGACGATATGGCCAAGAATTCGCTGGCCATCGCCGAAATCGCCCGCCAGGACCCGAACGTCGAAAAGTTCATGTGCTCGGTGGGGGGGATCGGCGGTTTCGGCGGGGCCATCAATAACGGGGTCATGTTCTATCACCTGTATGACCGCCCGCCGCGGAAACTCACACCCGAACAGGTGATTGACGAGCTGCGGCCCAAGCTCTCGGGCATTCCCGGAATCCGAGTTTACATGCAGAATCCCCCGCCCATCCGCATCGGCGGCATGCTCTCGCGGGCGCTTTATCAATACACATTGCAAAGCCCGAACACGGATGAGCTTTATCATTATTCACAGGAACTGGAAGGCCAGATGCGGAAACTTCCCGGCCTTCAAGACGTCTCGAGCGACTTGCAAGTTACCAACCCGCAGGTCAACGTGGTGATCCACCGCGACAAGGCTTCGGCGCTCGGCGTCACGGCGCAGCAGATCGAAGACGCGCTCTTTGACGCTTACGGCCAGCGCCAGGTCTCGACCATCTACACGGCTGTGAACGAATATTGGGTGATTATGGGGCTCGAGCCCCAATACCTGATGGATCCGGCGGCGCTCTCGATGCTGTATATTCGCTCCTCGAACGGACAGCTCGTCCCCCTGAACGCGGTCGCGGACCTCGTGAAGACGCTTGGGCCGACGACGATCACCCACTACGGCCAGCTTCCCTCCGTCACGATATCGTTCAACTTAAAGCCCAACGTCTCGCTCAGCCAGGCGGTAACCGAGGTTGAAGGCTCTGCCCGTGACGTGCTTGGCAAAACCTCCATCACCACGGCGTTTCAAGGTACCGCGCAGGCGTTTCAATCGTCTCTCAAAGGTCTCGGGCTCCTGCTCGTCTTTACTCTGGTCGTAATCTATATCGTGCTGGGGATCCTCTACGAGAGCTTTATCCACCCTCTCACGATTCTCTCCGGTCTGCCTTCGGCGGGCTTTGGCGCGCTCGTCACGCTGATGATTTTCAAGACCGACCTGAACATCATCTCGTTCGTCGGCCTAATCATGCTGATCGGCATCGTCAAGAAAAACGCCATGATGCAGATCGACTTCGCGTTGGACGCTCAGCGCAATCAAGGCAAATCCGCTACAGAAGCCATTTACTACGGTTGTCTGATCCGCTTCCGGCCCATTATGATGACCACCATGGCTGCGCTGCTCGGCACGCTTCCCATCGCCATCAGCCCGGCGGCGGGCGCTTCGTCAAACCGGCCGCTGGGCCTCGCCGTTGTCGGCGGCCTCCTGTTCTCCCAGTTCATCACGCTTTACATCACGCCCGTGTACTGCACTTACCTCGACTCCCTCCAGAGCTTCGTGCGCCGGCTTTTTGGCTCGCGCCGCGCGGAACCGATGCCGGCCCCGGCCATGGTGAACGGCAACGGCGTGATCGTCGAAGCGCCGGAAACCGTGGACCGCGCCCGATAAGCAGTAGGGGCGCCCCTTTTCCTTCGACTTCGCTCAGGGCCGTGAGCTTGTCGAACGGTGGTCGCCCTGGGGCGGGCACAAGGCCCGCCCCTACCGGTTTTCGCCCACTGGCTTTCTGGACACCCCAATCCTATCTTCACTATAATGGAATCTTACCGGCCTGCCGGAGGGTTCATGCCCGTGCCGCTCGACCTGAAAGCCACTCTCAATCTCCCCAAGACTCCCTTTCTCATGAAGGCCGACCTTCCTGCGAACGAGCCAAAGTGGCTCGACAGGTGGCGGCAGGAAAGACTTTATGAGCGCATTCGCGAGAGCCGCGAGCGCGCCCCTATCTTCACGCTTCACGATGGTCCGCCTTACGCCAACGGCCGACTGCACCTGGGCACGGCGCTGACCAAGATCCTGAAAGATTTGGTCGTCAAGTCGAAAACCTTGGCGGGTTTCAACGCGCCCTTTGTCCCCGGCTGGGATTGCCACGGTTTGCCAATTGAAATCAACGTGGATAAGGAGCTCGGCGCGGGGAAGTCCGGCATGCCGGTGGTGGAAATCCGGCGCGCCTGCCGCCGCTACGCGGAAAAATTCGTGGCGTTGCAACGCGCCGACTTCGAGCGCCTGGGCGTGTTC
>QHZO01000229.1:3339-5516 GCA_003224695.1 Acidobacteriota bacterium | reverse complement strand
TCGCTCGGTCCGGTGGGCCTCGAAGGCGCGCGCGTCATTGCCGACAAGGCGCTCGAAGGGCGGCGGGACATGATCACGGGCGCCAACCGCAACGACACGCACCTGCGGCACGTCACGCCGGGCCGCGACTTCACGGCGGAATTCCGTGACTTGCGCGCGGTCGTGGCCGGCGATCTTTGCCCGCGCTGCGGCAAGGTCTTGAAGCTGACCAAGGTGGTCGAGCTCGGGCACATTTTTAAGCTGGGGCGAAGGTACTCGGACACCATGCACGCCACCGTGCTCGACGCCAACGGCCAACAGGTCCCCATGCTGATGGGCTCGTATGGCATCGGCCTCGAGCGCATCCTTTCCGCCGCCGCCGAGCAGAATCACGACAATGACGGGATGTTCTTGCCGCGCTCGATTGCGCCTTTCGACGTGGTTCTTACCGTGGCGAATATGGAGGACCCCGCCTTAAGGGAGGCGGCCGAAAAACTCTACGCAGAGCTTCAGCCCGCCGGCGTAGAAGTCCTGTTCGACGACCGCCAAGAGCGGCCGGGGGTGAAGTTCAAAGACGCGGATTTGATCGGCGTGCCTTATCGGATCACGCTCGGAAAACGGAAGTTTGCCCAGGGGTTGGCGGAAGTCTTCGAGCGCTCGACAAAGCAAGTCCAGGATGTTAAGCTGGAAGCCGTTGTAGCGAGCCTGAAGGAACGTTACCTCCGATAACGCGGTGCGATTTATGGGAAACCGGAGGGTTCAGCGATGGGGCGGCTTGACGAAGGCAGGGGAAGGCTCAAGGCTTTGTTTGCCCTGGCCCTCCTGGCGGGGACCATCTATCTCGGCTTTAAGGTCATTCCTATTTATGTCAACAACTACGACCTGACCCAGCACATCCAGGATGTGGCTGTCAACGCTACGGTGCACCGCTCGTCGGTCGAAAACATAACTAAGGACGTGGTTTCCTACGCCAGCGACCTTGGCCTTCCAGTCACCGCCGAGAACGTCAAGGTGCGCACGGGTAGCATCGTGACCATAGACGTGGATTACCTCGTTCCCATCGACCTGAAATTTTACACCCTGATGCTGCACTTTACGCCTTCGGCCGAAAACCGGCAGATATAACCCGTGCGTTTTAGAAAAAGCAGTGGAACTCGCGCCAGCTCGGGACCCACCGGCAGTGTGGAGGCTCGCGGGAAGGGTTCGCGCCGAGGCTTAGGACTCTGGCAGAAGGCCGGCCTTGTCTTGGGCCTCGGGATTGTACTTTCCTGCGTCGGCTTTTTCGTCTATATCTACACGCATTTCGCGCGGATGATTGACGCGAAACTCTCCGGCGACGTTTTTAACAACGCTTCCATCGTTTTTGCCGCCCCCGCGGAAGTTCGCGTGGGCGAGTCCGCGACTCCGGAAATCATTGCCGGGCGTTTGCGCAAGGCGATGTATGCGGAAGGGGAAACCGGGTCGAGCGTGGGGACTTACGTCCTCGAGCGCGACCGGCTGACCATCCGGCCAGGGCCCGCATCCTTTTTCCAGGGCGATCTTCAGCACGAAGGCCCGGCTGAGCTCGTATTCCGGGACAAGAAGCTGGCATCCATTACCGACCTCGACCGGCTGACGGCGCTCCAAAGTTACTGGCTGGAGCCGGAAGCCATCACGACGGTCTTCGACGAGGAGCGCTCAAAACGCCGCCTGGTGCGCTATCAAGACCTTCCCAAAGTGCTCGTGGACGCTGTGATTGCGACCGAGGACAGCAACTTCTTTTCACATTTCGGCGTGAGCATCTACCGGATTCTCGCCGCCGCCATCGCCGACGTCCGCGCCGACCAGCGTCAGCAGGGCGGAAGCACGCTGACGATGCAGCTGGCGCGCAACATTATCCTGAACAACCGCCAGCGAACGTTCCGCCGTAAGGCGGAGGAGATTTTCGTCGCCCTGCTGCTCGAGGAGCGGCTGACCAAACAACAGATTTTCGAACTCTATGCCAACCAGGTTTATCTCGGCCAGCGCGGGAGTTTTTCCATCTACGGCTTCGGCGAGGGAGCGAGCGAATATTTCAACAAAGACGTCAAGAGCCTGACGCTCTCGGAAGCGGCGTTTCTAGCCGGGCTGATCCGCGGGCCAAACCTTTATCTGCCGTATCGGCATCCGGAGCGGGCCTTGGAGCGGCGCAACTTCGTCCTGCACCGCATGGTCGAGAC
>QHZO01000229.1:0-3333 GCA_003224695.1 Acidobacteriota bacterium | reverse complement strand
CCAAGCGCCGTACTTTATGGATCTGGTCCGTCAGGACCTGCTGGCGGAATTGGACCAGCATGACCTGATGACGGAGAAATACCGCGTCTATACGACGCTCGACCTGGACCTGCAGCGGGCGGCGTTCGAAGGGGCGAATGCGGGCGTGGCGGAAGTGGATCAGCAGGTCAAGAAGCGGCATTGGACGAAGGAGCAGGGGCTGCCCGGCCCGAATCAGCCGCAAATCGCTCTGATCGCTCTCGATCCTCACACGGGCGCAGTGCGAGCGCTGGTCGGCGGACGGGACTACGCGGCCAGCCAGCTCAACCACGCCTTGGCGCGGCGCCAGCCCGGGTCCTCGTTCAAGCCCTTCGTTTACGCGGCCGCGCTTAATTCAGCCATTGACGGCTCCGCTCCCCTGGTCACCCCGGCGACCACTTTGCTGGATGAACCCACCTCGTTCCAATTTGGCGACGAGATTTATGAGCCGGATGATTACAAGCAGGAATACCACGGCGTGGTGACGGTGCGCCAAGCCCTCATGCTTTCGCTCAACGTTCCGACCGTGCGCCTGGCCGAGATGGTTGGTTACGAGAAGGTTCGAGCCCTGGCCATCCAGGCGGGGGTCAATCGCGATATCGGTTCCACGCCCGCACTGGCGCTGGGCGCTTACGTGGCGACCCCGCTCGAAATGGCGGGCGCTTACACGGTCTTTGCCAACGGCGGCGTTTACGTCCAGCCCCGCACCATCCTTGCCGTCAAGGACTCGACCGGCCGCACCGTCTGGGCCAGCCCTTCCGTCACGCGGCGCGTGCTCGATTCGCGCGTCAATTATCTGATGGTGAGCCTGCTCGAGAGCGTCATGAACAACGGCACTGCCTATTCGGTCCGCCCGCGTGGGTTCAAAGCGCCGGCGGCGGGAAAGACGGGAACATCGCACGACGGCTGGTTCGCCGGATTCACCTCCGACCTTTTGGCGATTTCCTGGGTCGGCTATGACGATGACCGCGAGCTGAATTTGGAAGGGGCGCATTCGGCGCTGCCCATTTGGGTGGAGTTCATGAAGAGGGCGATCACGGTCCCGTCGTATTCGGCGCCGCAGCCGTTCGACGCTCCCGCGGGCATCGAAACTGCGGCGATTGACGACCAGACGAGTTTGCTAGCAGGGCCGGGCGCCACTTTGACCCACACGGAGGTCTTCATCGCCGGCACGGAACCTACCGTCGCTTCACCGCCCATCGGGCTACCGGCTCCGGCGGGCGATCCATCGGAGCCGGGCGGCGCGTCGGGAATCCTCGGCCGCATCTTGCACCTTGGCAAGCCTACGGCGCCTGCGCCGGCTATGGCCTCGCCGCCCCTCCCGCCTGGTGCTCCACCGCCCGGCGGCGCAAATCCGCCACCAACCGACCAGACCGCTCCCGCCGACGGCCAGAGACCGAAAGACAACGGGGGGGTGCTGAAGAAAATTCTCTCGGTCTTTAAAGGCAAGGGATCGAAAACGCCGCCGAGCTCCAGCAAAGACCCGCCTCCAGTGAAAAAACAAGACCCTTGAAAGCAGGCTTGTTTCAAGGCGAGAATTGGCCTTCCAGGTTGGGGGGCGGAGGATTCGAGGATGAAACGGAAATCCTGCTCTCAGTGGGCCATGGCTCTGGTATCGGTTCTTACTTCCGTATGGTGCTTAAACGCGCGAGAGGGGGTCCTTAACGGGGCAGTGAAGGCGCCTCAAGCTCAGTCGGGGACGCCGACCGAGCCCGAGAAGCACGCGCTGACGGTCGCAGAACGCGCGGACCTCTTCATGGCTCGAAAGCAGTACGCGGATGCTGCGGAAACTTACGGCCAGGCTCTTCGCCGTCCCGGGCTCCCGGGCGAGGAGACGGCTTCGCTTTGGAACCGCCTCGGAATTGCCCTTCAGGCGGAGTTGAGATACGGGCCGGCGCGCAAGGCCTACAAGAACGCTCTGCACTTTCGCAAGGATTTTCCGGAGCCTTGGAACAATTTGGGGACCACCTACTTCATGCAGAAGAAGTACGGGAAGTCGGCGAAGTATTACCAGCGCGCCATTCAGTTAAACGGCCAATCCGCCTCTTTTCACATGAATCTGGGCACTACGGATTATCACCTGGACCGCTTCGATAAAGCAGTGCTTGAGTACCGCGCCGCCCTGCTCCTCGACCCAGACATCTTGAGCAAGCACGCGGAGATGGGCACGGTTGTAGAGACGCGCGAGAGCGACCCCAAGTTTTACTATTACTTGGCCAAGTCTTTCGCGAATCTCGGCCGCGTGGATGAGGCGGTCCGCTACCTCCGCCGCGCCTTTGAGGACGGGTTCCAGGACCTGAAAAGCTTGAAGGATGACCCCGACTTCAAGAAAATCAGCCAGACACCCGAATACGTGGAATTGATCAAGAACCCGCCCGTGGCCATCAAGGACTGACCCCCTTCAGCGGTTCATGTACGCTCCGAAAGTCCGGACGGTCGAGTGTATAATAGCTTCGTGCCCGCTCGACACGTGGCGAAAAAGCTGGCTTGGATCCTGTTGCTCGTGGCCGTTCCGGCTCCGGCCCAAGAGCGCGTGCGCACCATCCTGGTGTTCCCCTTCGACAACCAAAGCACACGCACGGACCTTCGCTGGCTCCCGGAAGGATTCGCGGAGTTGGTTTCCAGGCGGCTCGCCGGAGGGGACCGCTACGTATTCAGCCGCGACCAGCGGGACCAAGCATCGGAACAAGCCGGCGTGACGGTGGGCGTCCCGATTACCTTGGCCAGCAAGTTTCAGGTGGCTGGGATTCTGGGCGCGGACTGGGCCGTGGTGGGGAGCTTTAGCGTGCGCGGCGACTTGCTTTCCGCTCGAGCCCAGCTCCCTCAAGCTTTCCCCCGCGATCGAGGCGGAGGGGAAACTGGCCGACCTCGATGACATTTCGACGCAACTCGCGTGGCGGATGCTCGCCACTCACGAGCCGGGATTTACAACCGGTGGGGAAGAGGATTTCCGGCGGCGCTTTCCTCCCCTGCATCTGGACGCCTTCGAGAGTTACATCCGCGGGATTCTCTCGGCCGACCCGGACAGCGGCATCGCGCTGCTCACGGAAGCCGACCGGCGCGACCCATCGGATCATCACGCGGCGTTCGCGCTGGGGAAACTTTATTTCAATCGGAAGGATTACGCCGCGGCCAGCCAGTGGCTCGCCAAAGTTGCGCGCGCGGATGACGACTACACGGAGGCGCTCTTCATGACCGGAGCGGGGGAATTCTTTCTCGGCCACCTTCCGGCCTCGGAGCGCGCCTTCCAAACCCTCGAAGGGATGGTTCCTTTGGGCGAAGTCGCCAACAATCTGGGCGTGATGGAGACCCGGG
>QHZO01000036.1 GCA_003224695.1 Acidobacteriota bacterium | reverse complement strand
GCCGAAAAAGAGGCGCTGATGAATGCCCTCCGAAGCAAGCTCCCTTGCGGGCAACAGTAATGCGGCGATGCCGATGCCCCCGGCTACGTGCAGGACTTCATCGGCGGCGTGCGCGTCTGCCTGGTAGTCCTCGGGAAAGAAGCCGTGGCCGAGCGGGGCAAGCATCTCGAGCTTGTCGCCGGGCGCAAGTTTCGCCATCAGCCGCGTCCCCTTGCCCACAATCTTGTAAAGCAGTTGGATAATTTCCGGCGCTTGCTGTAGCGGCGGTCTATGACCGCCGACTTTCGGTTTTGTGTTACCGCCCTTACGGGTGTTTGAGGGCTTTAGGTCGTAGATGCTCATCGGCCGGCGCAAGAGTGTGTCGAGACCCCCCGGCAGCCGCACCATGGCAAACTGGCCGGGCCGCGTAGCTTTCGCTTGTCTCGGAGAATGAACGGAAAGCAGGTAGTGACCGCCAGTGAGAGGTCGGTTTTCGACCACGGTCACAACATCGTCATACATCAACCTCATTCTATCAGAGGGCGACAGGGAGCGATAGACGCCCGTCGCGGCCAGAGCGGAGAAGTCATCCCCCACGAAGAAGAAATTAGCAGGGCGAGCGTGAGTGGAACGAGCACTCCGAAGAAGTCAATGCCTAGGACCTGAAACAGCCGTTGTGTCGCCGCCCCTGGTATCAGCGGCTGGAGTACTGCGATTGCCGCAGACCCTCTGAGAATCCATTTCGAGGATTGCGGCGTCCTGGGGTCCATCAGCACGACCCCGGAACAGAGAACAGGCCAAAGCATCGCCGTGTAGGCGAGATGTTGAACATTGGGCTCCAGGATCAGCAGCGTGCAGAAGAAGATCGAATGCGCGGCGCAATCGCTGGCGCATCGCCAGGCCCACACCAGCGCCAACGCGCCCAAGGCTATCGCCAGTGCAAGCCAGAATTGCCGCACTTCCCAGGAGGGCAAAGAAAGGAAATTGACGTGACGATAGTTCTGATCCGGAAGTCCGGAATAGTTCATGCAAGTAAGATATCGAAGCATGACGCCGCGAAGCGACTGGCTCGGATACCATCGGTCGCCGAGCAGGGCGTTGATCTTCAACTCCTGGAAGTACCATTCCTCAAAAAGATGGATCAGCTTTCCCCAGCCAAGCCAGAATCCGGGCAAGGCAGTAAAGATAGCCGCCGCGACGGGAGTTATCCCCACAATGCGCCAGCGCTTGCGCACCGCAAGGAAGGGAAGAATAAGGGCCGGCCAGACCTTGATCGCCGTCCCAAGTCCGGCTTACCAAGAGGGCGAGGCACACCATTTCGACTAGCAACAACTGTGCGTTGCCGACCTGAAGTCCGTACAAAAGGTAAGGCAGCAGAATAAGAGCGGAAAAGCACAACTCCGGGCCGAATCGCGCGGGCGGGTGCCGGCGGTACCAGATCCTGATCAAGGGCCCCAGGGCTAGGACCTCAAACGCTGCCCAAATTCCCACGACCACTCGAAAAGGTAGGGATGCAAGCGGGCGGAAGAGGCAAAGGAATAGGGGAGGATAACGATAGAGCGACGGCCAGCCGAATTCCTGGTTCGCGCCGTACATTGGGCCGTTCTGTAGAAAGAAGCTTCTGGCCGCGGCGTGGTAAACGTGCAGGTCCACCGCTTTGAGGGGGCGCATGGCGCAGACCGCTCCGGCAGCGAGTGCCCCCAAGAAGATCAAGGTACCCGAGCGGCGCATGATACGTGTCTCAAATAAATACGAAGGAGATACTACTGCATTTTGGAGGAGCCCGCTCCGCCGAATGACGGCAGCGAAACCACTTCCAATGCGGTTGGTCCGCCAGGCGTCCGATTATTGACTGTGTCCGGCGGCGCGAAGCAATGCGTTCAAGCGCAGGAGGCCGCTTGCGACAACCTGCTTCCATCGGCCGATGGCTTCGATCGCGCCCTGACGGCTCAGCCCGTAACCGGTCACGGCGTCAGGGGTCGGCGCGACGTCGGCGCTCTCGACGGCCCGCTCGACCTCGCCCAACCGCCCACGCCAATAACGCAGGCTCGAGTGATCCGGCGATGCGGTTTCGACCCCTGCGGATTCGAGATTGGCGGCCGGACGAGCGCCCATCGCCTCTTCCGTCTGGCGTAAGAGCAAATCAGTTTCCTCCGAAACATTCGCGGGGAGCGCCCGCGCTTCCGACTTGAGCGAGCCGAGTCGGGCCCGCAGCCGATCAGCTTCGCGAAAGGCCGAATTAACCTGTGTCTCCATCGCGAGGACGCGCGAGGCGAATTCAAATTGCTTGTTGAATTCCGCGAGCGACGTCTTGACGCGCGGGTCCTTCTTGAGCATCAGTGGCCTGGTGTAAGTATGGCCGTTGGCGGTGAGCTTGAGAGTGTAGGTGCCGGGAGGCGCCCAAAGCCCAGGGGCGGCTCGAAAGACGGAGGCCGCCGCCGCCCCGCCTCCGGCAGGGTTCGCGTAACGCAGGTCCCAAACAAAGCGATGCATTCCGGCCTCGGCGGACAGCGGCTCAGCGGGATGAATCCAATACATTGGAATGTCGAGCGTTTTCGGCTCGACTTTCGAGGGCTTATCGGCACTTGAGTATCGCCGCACCAGCTTGCCTGTGTGGTCCAAAATCTCAAGCGTCACAGGGCTTGAGGCAGCCGCCTTGAAGTAGTAGTCAATAATCGCGCCGTTCGGCGGATTCTCCCCTTGTGGAACCTCTGGAGGCAGAGGCGTCCCTTCAAAAGACGGTGGGCGGATTCGAATGGCGGGGCGTGGCGGAAACAGAAACGCCTCGGAAGTTGCCACGCTCGGGCTAAGCTGCCGCAGTGGCGTGATATCGTCCAGAACCCAGAACGACCGGCCATGCGTCGCGACGATCAGGTCATCATCCTGAATGGCCAGGTCGCGGATCGAGGCGTTCGGCAGATTCATTTGCAGGGGCTGCCACTGATCGCCGTCGTCGAAGGAGACAAAAACTCCCGTTTCCGTGCCCGCAAAAAGCAACCCTTTGCGCGACGGATCCTCGCGAATGGCATTGGCGTAGCTTCCCCCGGGGATGCCCGTCGAGATTTCCTGCCAGCTTTCACCGCGGTCGCGAGTCCGATAGTAGTGAGGGCGGTAATCATCCAGCCGGTGGCGGTCCACGGCAGCGTAAACGGTGCGCGGGTCGTGACGCGAGGCCACGAGCATGCCAATTTTACTCCATGGGGTGAGGGCGGGCGGAGTGACGTTGTGCCAGGTCTTGCCGGCGTCGCGCGTGAACTGAATCAGGCCGTCGTCGGTGCCCACCCAAATTTCGCGCGCGTCGAACGGGGAGGGCGCGATGGTGTAAATGACTCCGCGGCGCTTTCCTCTGGGCGCGTCGGCAGCGGTCGCTGGGTCGAGTGTATCGGGAACGCCGGGGTCCTCCCGCGTGAGGTCGGGGCTCAAGACCTGCCAGGTATTGCCGCTGTCGGAAGTCCGGAAGAGCACTTGCGTTCCAAAATAGAGCTGGTGCGGATCGAGGGGTGAGAAAACCGCCGGCAGCGTCCAGGCGCTGCGATAGGTGCCCGGATGCGCAAGGGAGGGCGCGATGTCTTGTGTTTGATCGGTGACGAGGTTGAAGCGGGCGACCGAGGCGCCGAACGCGCCGCCGAGCAGAATGTCCGGGTCGAGCGGGTCGGGTGCAATGTACTGGCTCTCGCCGCCCGCGCCCACCGGCCGCCAATCGCGCTCGCTGATGGAGGCGAAGTTGCTGAGGCTAGCCGTGCATGCGGCTCCGGAATCTTGCTGCGCTCCGCAAATCCAGTAAGGGAAACGGTTGATGGTCACGACGTGGTAGAACTGCGCCGTGGGCTGGTTGTACCAGGAGCTCCATGTCGCGGCGCCGTCGAGACTGATGATGGTGCCCTGGTCGGACCCGAGAATCATGCGCGAAGGATCGTCGGGCGCGATCCACAGGCTGTGGTAGTCGTCGCCCCCAGGCGCGCCTTTGATGGCGTCGAAGGTCCTTCCCCCGTCCCGCGAGCGGTAGAGCGAAGTATTGCCGACGTAAACCGTGTCGGCGTCTTTGGGATCAACCGTCACACCGCCGAAATACCATCCGCGTTTCCAGATTCGATCTTCCGCGTCCATTCGCCGCCAGTTCATGCCCGCATCGTCGGAGCGATAGAGCCCGCCCTGTTTGGCATCCACGATCAGGTAAATGCGATTGGAATCCGACGGCGCAACCGCGATACCGATCCTTCCCAATCCTTCCGATGGCAGACCGTGGCCGGAAATCTCTTCCCAATGATTGCCTCCGTCGCTCGATTTGTAAAGGCCGCTGCCCGGCCCCGACGAGGGCGGGTAGATGCTCCAAGGCGGGCGGCGGGTTTGCCAGAGCGCGGCGTAAACGATTTGCGCATTGTGAGGGTCGAAGGCGAGATCAATAGCTCCGGTGTTTTCGTCTTTGAAAAGGACGCGCTGCCACACTTTGCCGCCATCGGTTGAGCGGAACACACCGCGCTCCGGGTTTGGCCCGTAAGCGTGTCCGAGCGCGGCAACAAAAACGCGGTTCGGGTCTTGCGGGTCAACCAGAATGCGGGAGATTTGCCGGCTGTCTTCGAGGCCGATGTGACTCCAGGTTGCGCCTCCGTCCGTGGACTTGTACATCCCGATGCCGTAGGAGATGTCGGAGCGCATGTCGGCTTCGCCAGAGCCGACGTAAAGGGTTTTGGGGTCGGAGGGCGCAACGGCGATTGCCCCGATGGATGCAATGGGTTGGCTGTCGAATATTGGAACCCAGGTTTGTCCGGCGTTCGTGGTTTTCCAGACGCCCCCTCCGACGGCTCCGAAGTAGAAGAGACTCGGCTGGCCTGGAACGCCCGTCACCGCGAGCGCCCGCCCGCCACGGAACGGCCCCACCAGCCGCCATCGCATCCCGGAGTAAAGGCTTGGGTCAATCTGTTGGCCCAGGAGCAGGCAGGGGAGGAGAACGACGCCCAAGAACCACAACCTCGGACCCTTGCATCGAGTTAGGTGTTGGGTAACGATCATTCTCGGCCGGCTCGAATAAAACCAGCGGATTACGAGCCGCCGAGTATACAACATGCTTCAGGGTGGGATACGGTTGAAAAGCAGGTGGCGCGGGGTTGTATACTAACTCCGCGGCTTTTGGGGTCGGGCCGTTTACGCGCCGCTAAAATCGCTCAGACCGCACGACGGTGCCGTCCGGATAAACCAGGAAACTCTTGGTTGGCACCTTGACGCCGGATCTGGAAGCGCGCAGGACGGACACCTCAACGCGGATGGCACCGCCGTCTTGTTGGGCGGCGGGATCATCCCAGAATGCCGAAAGCACCACTTCTTTCTTGCGGTCTTTAGGGTGAGGGAAAGTCATCGGGCTCCGTCGTCTCACGCTCTCCCAGAACTGGTAGCCTTTGTTGCCGAATTTCGTCAGTACGTCCGAATAGGCCTCATCCCCCAGCGTCGTTGCCCCGGCCGAGGGCGCACAGTGGGCCGGGCTTGCTGGAGTCAGCCCTTGGTCGAAAGCGTCTCCCAATGGTAGAAGATAGATAAAGACCAATGCGTCCACGCAGATGAACAGGGTGGCTGCCTGCCGCTGAAGTGGACTCCAATCCTTGCCCGCACCGAACGCCCAAACCCCAAGTAAAAGAAACTTGAACCACCTGGCGAGTGTGTATCCAGTCGAGACAAGGAGAACCCGGCGTGCCCACTTATTCAGGCGCCAAAGTAACTAGCCGATAACCGCCGAATATCAGGCGATTGCCGAAAGCCCGATGGCGAATAGCGAGTCGGAAGCTTGGTGTGGCCTGGGGAAGATCAGCGGTTGCGCGCAGAAAAGCAGAAGTATCGCGGCTTTCACGTATTGCAAACCGGCTACCAGAGTAAGTCCGTACGGCCGCCCGCTGGTTTCTCCGGCCGGCCACCAATGAGCGCCTTTCGATCCCTTACCGACAGCTGGCCCATTCATTTCGTCACCTATTCTTTTTGGGGTTCTAGAAATCCTTTCCGTTACTCAGAAAGGTCAGTGTGTAACACAAAGTTTCACGTACCTTGAAATCCCGCGGCTCATAGACGAGCAAGCCTCCCCGACATTTCGGGAGCGGAAGGCAGCGGCGGGGCCAACTCGATAGCGGCGGGCTGCGGTTTGGCGTGGCTCGCGGTCCACTTGACAGTGTGGATTTCGACCATGGTCATTCCCGCTCCTATGAATCCCAGGCGCCGTGCCGCTTCCTTGGAGAGATCCAGAACCCGCCCCATCGCATAAGGCCCGCGATCGTTGATTCTCAAAACCAGCGAGCGTCGGTTCGATAAATTGGTCACTTTGATCCATGAGCCCAAAGGCAAGTGAAGATGCGCGGCGGAAAGTCCATTCATGTCGAAAATTTCACCGTTCGCGGTTGGGCGACCGTTGAACTGCTCCCCGTACCAGCTTGCCATCCAACTCAAGCTTATTCATGTTCGCGGATTTATGCTTGGGGCTTGCATTCGATCTGGGGGGGGAAATGGCCGACAGGCCTGTTTTCACATAGGCAGCTTGGCGGAATGTGCCGAGCTCTTTGGTGTGTGGGCGGTTCGTCTCGGCGGGTCCGGGTAAGGCCACGATTGCAGAAATAGCCACGTTGATTATGAGATTTCTCACCAAGTCTCCTTTTCATGCCAGAGAGTTCTGCCGTCGTTGAGGCACGTCTTCCTCCAAAAAGGGTATTAGTGTCTTTATTGGCCGCTAATATTGTGCAATTAATATGCAGTTAGCTGCATACGCATAGTGATTTTTCATGTGCAACCGTATGATTTCGCATGTTGTTAGACGTTAACTGGTTTTGCTTAAGCTACTTATTTATGTACAACAAAGCCTACATTTTCTTCATACAACTTTTGGCAGACAATGCGTGCAATTGCCTTGCATGCATAACGCAACTATATGCATATCATGCAGAGTTTTGCGTGCCTATAGACCAAAGGTAGGGGGTACTTGCGGTGTCCAGAATTCCCTCGAGAGGTGACGTAA
>QHZO01000227.1 GCA_003224695.1 Acidobacteriota bacterium | reverse complement strand
ACTGGCCGGTATCGACCAGGTCGGTTGTGTCCGCCGTGCCGCGCCCGCCGCAGCCGAGCAGGCCCACGCGCAGGTCTGAGTTCGCCGCCGTCCCTCGAATCTGCCCCGGCCTGAGGATGGTCAGGCCGATGGCCGCCGCCCCCATGAATTCGCGCCGGCTGAACCGGCCGCTACCATTAGAATTCTCTGCCATGTTCGTTACCCTCCATCGTTTCCTGAATCACCGCGCCTTTCGCGCGGGTCTATTTATCAGTCTCCTGAATCTCGATATCCTTCCAGCGCACGCGGACGCCCCCGCCCACGTGAATCTGGAGGCCCACGACGCCCTCCGTGAACCGGGGCGTGGAATCTGTGTAATCCACCATCTGGACGCGATTGAGCTTGGTTACAATGTGGTTGCCGTGGGCGGAGATTTCGAGAAGATTCCACTGGCCAATGGGCTTCAGTGCCTTTTCGCCTTCCGGCGTCGGTTGAATCACCCAGCCGCGGCCACCGCTTTCGTAGAGGCCCCCCGTGTGGTTGCCCACGGTCGGGTCCACTTCCACTTGCATCCCTTCGATGTCCGGTCCGTGATCCACCGTGTCGCCGATGATTCGCGAGCGTAGAAAGACGCCGCTGTTGCCAGCCTTTTCTCCCGTGAAACGCAGGCGGAGGTTGAAATTTTTGTAGGTTTTTTCGGTGGTTAGATATCCGTAGTGGCCGACCGTGCTTTCGCAAAGTATCGTGCCGTGGTCCACCACCCATTTTTCCTGGCCGTTGTTCTTCCAGCCATCGAGGTTCTTGCCGTTGAAGAGCGACACCCAGCCGCTTCGCGTCTTCGCAGGTACACCCTGCGGCAATGCTGCCCATACAAGCGAGCACGTCAAGATGGCCGATTTCAAGAAGAGGGCATTACTCATCGCGGTTCACCAAAATTCATAGAATCAGATCGCACTGCCGAGGCGAGCCCGAACAAGTTCCCCCCTCAATCCTGATTGCGGGGTTACACTATCACAATTCCTGCCCAAGAAATAACCCCATCCGCGGGGTGTGCTGGTGTCATTTGGGATGGGATGCCTTTCGAAACGCCCGCCATTCCCGACCTTCGAGCCCCCATGTCTGGCAAATGACACCACTACCCCGCTGCGCCTCATGGCCTCACCCTCAGGGACAGTTCCCTCTCTTGTCACAAGCCCCGCCAAGCCCTTGCTCGGTCGAGCGCGCACTGCCGGACGCACGCCGCCAGTTCTCCGCCCAACGTTCCGGGTTTACCAGCTTGCTAACAATTCGGGAGCCGCCATGCAATTTGGCAGAAGCCGTGGGAATAGTTTTCCCATCTATGATGGCCGTTGTCTGTGGCGGAGCACCCCGCTTTTAAACTAAGGTGCGTATAATCAACATATTGGCTTACAGACAGGATTTGGAAGTCGGGTTGCACACTCTAGGTCCGGGGCCGCTTCTCGTGTATACTCATGCCAACACCGATTCACCCGGCAATAGAGGAGAGGCGTGTCCGACCTTGCGGCTGGGGGAGAATTCGATTGGGACCGATTAAGCCGAAAAACCCGGCCGTTCGCAGTTTCATCATACCAAGGCTAGCCTTTACGGGAAATTGTCAATTTGTATTGACGCCTTTCCCGGAACCGAAATGATCATTCTCGCGCGATGAATTTCAAGGGGAGGTTTTTCATGAAAATGTTGCGGACGCTGAACTTCTTCCTGATTATTGGTTCCCTGGGTGCGTTTTCGGCAGTGGCTTGGCTGGTGGGCTGCGGCACCACAAAAAGCACCAATAACTCTGGCGGCACGGTCACCACCAGCCTGTCCGACCCGCCGGTCTGCTCCACCACCTCGGTACCGTCGGGTCCCTTCAGCGCGGTTTGGGTCACGGTCACGAAAGTGACGGCGAATACGGACGCGAACGCCGCCTCGGGTGACAGCACCAGCGCGAACAGCAAGTGCTTTTTGACTCAACTCGGTTCGAAGAGCGGTCTCCCAGCCGGCGATTACCAGCAAATTCGGATCTATCTGCTCGCCAACGACTCCTCGAGCGGACCTTCCACAAACAATTGCGGCACTGGTAACGGCTGGAACTGCGTTGTGGACAACGCAACGGGGCCGCACGAGCTGACGCTGCCGAGTGAAGCGCAGACCGGCCTGAAGATTCCTTCCGGCCAGATCGCAGGAGGGAAATTCACCATCGCGGCCGGACAGTCGGCCGACTTGGACATTGATTTCAACGCTTGCGCCTCGATCGTCAAGGCGGGAGCGAGCGGGAAGTTCCTTTTGAAGCCCGTCCTACACGCGGGGGAGGCTTCGGTCAACAACGCCACCATCGGCGGCACGGTCGTAGACAGTGCGACAGGCAGCGGGATTATGGGCGCGATGGTTTTGCTCGAACAGCCCTCGACGGTCACCGGGGTTACGGAACCTGTGGATCAAGTCGTCTACGCAACTACGACGGATGCGAGCGGGAATTTCTTCATCTGTCCTGTACAGGGAACACCAGGAACCACGACGTATGACGTGGTGATTGCCGCGGTGCAGGGCGGAGTCGCCTACAACCCGGATATTGTGTTCAGCGTTCCCGTCGGCACGACCCTCGGTAACTTGAAGCTGGTTTCGGAAGGAATTGGCAACGCCGGTGGCACCCTTGCCGGTCAGATCACTTCGGCCGGAGCCAGCGGCGCCATCGCCGAGGACGTGACGTTGCAAACCTTCACGAAGGCTACTCCCACCGGCGGTACAGAAACCGAAGTGACCATTCCGTGGCTCTCGACCAACACCACTCAGCCTGCCGCCCTGCCGCAGAACTTCATGACCCAGGCGACGGCGAACGTAGTGAGCCCTGCGGTAGCCTGCCCGGCGAGCACGGACTGCTACAACTACGAAATCACGCTTCCGGCAAGCGCGGCGCAGGTGGGAACATTCTCAGGCGGCTCTGCGAATTTGCCCACTCCGCCGACGACCCCGACGAACACCATTAACTACGATCTGCTGGGCACTGTGCCGAACGCCACTCCAGGCTGCACGACCAGCCCGGCAATCGTGCCAACGCTTGCAGTGACGCCGGCCACCACGACTCCCGTCACCGTCCTGGCCTTTACAGGCTGCACGTAACCTTTTAAGAAATTTCGGTCAAGGAAGGCGGGGGATTTTCCCCCGCCTTTTTATTTTCTGCCTCCTAGCCTGATACAATCCCGCGCCACGGACGTAGGGGCGACCCTGGCGGTCGCCCCTCCCCAGCACGACGAAGTGGGGAACCGAGGGCGGCGCGCAAAATGGCCAGCACAGGGCAGGCACAAGGCCCGCCCCTACGGCGGCCCGCTGGGCGGCACGCACTTGCACCGAAACGCGGTCCGAACCGTGGAGGATTTATGAAATCGCTTGGCGTGGGGATTATCGGCACGGGCTGGGTGGCGGGGTCGCACATCGAAGCGTTTGAGGCGAATCCGGAGACGGGCATTCGCGCCATATTGAGCCGCGACAAGGAGCGCGCCCACGCTTACGCCGAAACGCACGGTCTCACTCGGGCGCGGGCCTACGACCGCCTGGAGCAGATTCTCGACGACCCTTCGGTCCAGATCGTCTCCATCGCAACGCCGCATCACCTGCACGCGCAGCAAGCCGTGGCGGCGGCCAAGGCGGGCAAGCACTTGATGCTTGAAAAGCCCGTGGCGCTGACGCTTGCGGAGCTGCGCGAGCTCGAAGCCGCGGTCCGTGCCGCGCGAGTCAAGACCGTCGTCAGCTTCGTGTTGCGCTGGAACCCGCTATTTGAAATGATCAAATCCTTTCTCGCGCAGGGAGTGGTTGGCAACCTGTTTCTTGCCGAAGTGGATTACTTGCACGGCATCGGCCCCTGGTACGCGCAATACGAGTGGAATATCAAGAAAGAGATGGGCGGTTCGAGCCTGCTCACCGCCGGCTGTCACGCCGTGGACGCGCTGCGCTGGTTCGTGGGCCGCCGCGCCGTGGAAGTTTCCGCCTGCGCGAATTTCAGCCCCCAGAACCCTCTCCGCTACGAATACGAGCCGAATTCCATCACCACCGTGCGCTTCGAGGGCGGCGCGATCGGCAAGGTGACGTCTTCGATCGAGTGCGTCGGCCCCTACACATTCAATATCGAGCTTTTCGGCGACCAGGGAACCATTCGCAACAACCAGGTGTTTTCAAAGCGTTGGCTCGGACAGAAAAATTGGGCGACCTTTCCAACCATCCTGCCCGATAGCGGCGACGTCAGCCACCATCCCTTTAAAAACCAGGTTAATCATTTCGTGGATTGCATTCTGAACGACCGCGAGTCGCACGCGAATCTTGCCGATGCGGTCGAGACGCACGAAATCTGCTTCGCCTCTGAAATCTCCGCCCGGGCGCGACGGCCAGTCACTCTGCCCCTCTAGGTTCGCATGGGGGCGTGGAAGGCATGGGTATGATCCGGAGAATGGTCCTGATCGCTACGCTCGCTTTCTCAGCCCTTCCGCTTCGCTCGCAAGAGAAGACGGTCATCGTCCGGCCGGCTGAAATTCATGGCGTGTTGGTCAATCCGGGCATGGGAATCGAAACGTTCCAACGCTTCAACGGAGACTCGCTCAACGGCGGATTGAAATGGTCGGAAGAGGGCCCACTCGGGAAATTAAGCCCGGCTGCCGAGAAGCCAGATTTCCCGGAATCCTCGATTGCCTACTGCCGCTGGTTCTGGGACGCCGTCGAGCCCGAGCACGGCCACTATCGTTGGGAGGTGCTGGACCATGCGCTCCAGGCGGCCCACGAACACCGCCAGGACTTGGCGTTCCGTTTGATGCCGTACGACCAAACGCATCCCTTGCCGGCGTGGTTCCGCGAGTCCGGCGCTCGGCGGGCGAACAATGCCACGGACAAAGATGGCGCGATCTGGCAACCCGATTTTTCAGACCCCCTTTATCTCAAGTACTGGGGCGAGCTGGTTGCCGAGGCAGGGCGACGCTACGACGGCCACCCTTATCTTGATTCCGTAGATATTTCTTCGGTTGGTTATTGGGGAGAAGGCTGGAGCGATTACATGCCCGCATTTCCCTCTCAGAAAGCCCTGATTAATATCTGGCTGGAGGCGTTCAAGCGCACTCCCCTGCTGATGAACTTCGACCAGCAAGAAGCCCTCACCTACGGCACGGCACATGGAGCCGGCTGGCGGCTGGATTGTTGGGGAGACATGAGGTCCAACGCGGCGAACGGCAAAGCCCACTGGAGCCACATGCTGGATTTTTACCCGATGCAGATCGTCCGCGCGGGAATTCAGGATGTTTGGAAACGAAGTCCGGTATCCCTTGAAACGTGCGGAGTTCCCGGCGGCTGGTTTCAACAGGGATGGGACATTGACTACATTCTGGCCCAGGCGCTCCGCTGGCACGCCAGTTCGGTCAATGTCAAATCCTCAGCGATTCCGATCGAGTGGAAATCGAAATTTGAAGAATTTCAAACGCACCTCGGTTTCCGGCTGATACTTCGCCGGATGGAATATCCCGAACAAGTTGAACCGGACAAGCCGGCAGACATTCACATGTGGTGGCTCAACGCCGGGGTGGCGCCCGTTTACCGCCCCTATGTTCTCGCCCTGCAATTTTCTTCGCCGACGGACAGGGCGGTGGTCCGTTTGCCCACGGACGGACGAAGATGGCTGCCGGGGGACGCGCTCTTCGACGGCTCAATTCTCATTCCCGCCAGCCTTAAGCCCGGACCGCATCGAATTCGCGTCGCCTGGCTCGATCCGCGAACCGGCGAGCCTGCCCTCCGGCTGGCGATCGAGGGCTGGCAACCGGATGGCTGGTATGATTTGGGGACTATTCGCGTGGCTTCTTCGTCCGCCGAGGGGCAGGAATCGCCTTCGCATTAGTCGAGCGCGTCTCGAGCCGTTCGATGTAAATTCCGCCCTCACGTAGATTATGAAGCACCTCGTCCCGGCGCGCAGGCGCAAGGCCCTCGATATAGAGGAATCCGCCCGGGCGGGCAAGTTCCCGGCCTATCCGCGCCTGAGCCGCCTGGGCGTAGCGGTCGAAGGCCGCAGCCGTGGCGGGCTTAAGGTCGGCGCCCGGCAAGTTCGACGCTTGGAATGCGGCTGCGACCATTACCGCGGCGGCAAATCGTCCCTTTCCGCCCGCGCTGGAAGCTTCGAAAGCTGAAAACCCGGCTAGCGATTGCAATCGCATACCGTCGGTCGTATGTTGTCTGTCGGGTCGGTATCCATAATGAAAATGTGGTCTACACCAGGTTTCTTGAGGAGCCTTCAACCTCTATCCGCGTTATTCTTCCTTTCAGGCGCGACCAGCCTTGTTTTCGAAGCTATCTTCACTCGACTGATGACCTACACCTTCGGCAACACAGCCCAGGCAGTGAGCACAGTTCTGGCTGTTTTTTTGGGTGGGCTATCGGTGGGGGCGTTCGTCGTGGGGAGACTGGCTGACCGTAGGCCGCCGTCGTTGCGCCTTTACGGTGCGCTGGAGCTCTTGGTCGGCGCTTATTGTCTCCTTGTACCCTCCCTATTCGGCGTCCTTACCCGCGCGTACGTGAACCTATATAACTCATTTGGGGTCGGAACCCTTGGCCTCACAGCACTGAGGTTCGGGATTGCCCTGCCTCTGATCGTGCCAGCCGCTTTCCTGATGGGTGGAACGCTGCCCGCAGTCGCCCGATTCGTGGCCTCGCAAGGCTCAGGTTTTCAAGCGCGACTGGATCGCCTTTACGCGCTGAATTGCCTAGGGGTCTGGCTCAGTTGTGGTATCGACTTCGCAATCTTCGCCTCGGTGATGGCGTTAACCTCGCGCAGCTTGCAACCCGTTGTTCCCGTGGCTGCCTTTGAGCCTCCCATATCGGAGCCGGAAAGGGCTGGCAGGGCTCTCTCTAGATCCGCCGCCTGGGTCCTGCTTGGCGGGTCCTTCCTGACAGGTGCAGTCGCTTTAGCCTACGAAGTTACGTGGACGCATGTGCTTGCGTTTTTGATCGGAAACTCGGTTTACGCATTTGGCTTGATGCTCTTCGTTTTCCTCTGCGGCCTAGGCTGGGGAGCAAGGTGGGTGGGTAGACGGCTCCAGAACGTCGAAGACTGGGCCTGGGCGCTCGGGCTCTCCCAATTGGCCCTCGGGCTTGTCATACTGCTGACGCTTCCGCTGTGGACCCGAGTTCATGACCTTTTCAGCTATGGAGTTGTGGGCGCGTACGACTTTGACCTTGCCGCAATCGGCCTCCTGGTGGCAATAAGGGTGGGATGGCTTGCCTGGCGAACTCGGAGGAACCGCCCCCTAAGCGCGAGCGGCGGACTGAGAACGGACGAGCATTTGTTCCTGGGGCTATTGTTCTGCGCGTTTGTCGCGACAGCGAAAGTGCTGAACGCACAGTTTGACTTCGTATGGTTCTTTTGGGGAGAACTCCTTCGCCTCCTAATCACCTCCTTCCTTCTGATTGTCCCCGCCACATTGCTCGGTTTCAGTTTCCCACTCTTCTTGAACCTTTACACTCACGGTGGGCAACGCGCCGGGCGCAGAGTTGGGCGCATCTACGCTGCGAACACACTCGGCACAGTTGTAGGATCCCTCGCCACTGGCTTTTTCTTCCTGCCTTCGCTTGGCTCCTTGTCGATGTTGCGCACGGCAGCGCTGGCAAGTGCACTGCTTGGCTTCGGCCTCGCATTTTGGCTTGAGACACGGCAGGGCTCGCGCCGCAAGGCAATGCTGGCCGGACTTGCCGTCCTATGCAGTTTGCTTTTCGCGCTTACCCCCCGCCAGTGGGACGAAACGCGGATGAGTAGGGGCGCTTACGCGTATTTCAATCCGGGCTGGCGGAATGGCCGCGTCGTTTATTTCAAAGAGGACATCGAAGGGGGCCTCACTTCCGTAGGCGAGGCGGGCAAAGTGCGCACCTTACTGACAAACGGAAAATTCCAGGGTGACAACGCCGAAGAAGTGCCGCAACAGTTCGCCTTTGCATTCATTCCAGCTCTCTTCGTCCGCCAATTCAACCACGCGCTGGTGATCGGGTTGGGTACAGGGGGCACGCTGCGTGGCGTATGTGATCTTCCCTTCCGGCGAATCGACGCAGCTGAGCTCTCCCCGCACATTGTGGAGGCGGCGCGTCTTTGGTTCAGGGACGTGAATCGGGAAGCGTTGGGCGACTCCCGCGTCCACATCAAAATAGCCGATGGCCGCAATTACCTGCTCCTCTCGCGGGAGCATTACGACCTCATTACTATTGAGGTTACTTCCCTCTGGATCAGTGGTCAGGCCGATTTATACAACAAAGAATTCTATGAACTGTGCCGCGCTCATCTGGGAGAAGACGGCGTGCTCCAGCAGTGGGTTGCAATCCATCACCTACGAACCAGGGAGCTCTTGGTCATTTTGAATACGGCAGCCCAAGTCTTTCCGCACTTGGCGTTCTTCATGGGGTCCTCGCACGGACTTCTCATTGCCTCGTCTGGAGCACTCGGTTGCGAATACAGCCAAATTCAGAACCTAGGGTCCTCACCTGAGGTCGCCCGTGACTTGCAACGACTGGGAGTGCCCAGCATGTGGTCCCTGTTCGCCGGATTGATGCTTGAGGACAAGTCCATGCGCCGACTGCTGTCGGCGATGCCCCAGCTCGCCGGCCTCTCGCCCGGCTTTGTCTCGTCGGACCTCTTTCCTGACCTGGAGTACCAGTCTCCTAAAGGGATCACGTTACCTTACGACACGGCATCCCGAAACCTTGAACTTCTAATGCGTTTCCGACCTAAGGATGACCTGCTGCCGGGAATTGCCATCCGTGGTCAGCCATCAGACAATGATCGCGAACTGGTTTTAGGATACATCGCCGAAGCCCGAGGTGATAAGAACGTAGCGCTCAAGCACTTCGGCCGTCTTTCGGGTCCTTCTCGGAACGAAGCTGACGCCGAGACTGCCCGCATACGCGCCGGTATCGCCAGTGCGGATGGCTACCGGCAAAGCCAATAGCCTCGTTCCTCCTTAGACATTGACCTCCACATCTCACCAGGGCCACGGGCCATTGTTCCCTTGTCCCTATCAGACATTACGTTCGCATTGAATTCAAAGTATTCAGTTAAAGTTGCCAGACGCACCGCCCGAACATGGCTGCCGGGGGACGCGCTCTTCGACGGCTCAATTCTCATTCCCGCCAGCCTTAAGCCCGGACCGCATCGAATTCGCGTCGCCTGGCTCGATCTGCGAACCGGCGAGCCTGCCCTCCGGCTGGCAATCGAGGGCTGGCAACCGGATAGCTGGTATGATTTGGGGACTACTCGCGTGGCTTCTTCGTCCGCCGAGGGGCAGGAATCACCCTCGCATTAGTCGAGCGCGTCTCGGCTGACGCGCGCGCCCGGAGCGCTTGGCGCGTGTTCTCAAGCGTCATGCGAAGCGATTCTTTCGGGATGCTGGTAACAAACGGCCCGATAAGCCAACCGAGTCCGGTGGGGATGTCGCGGGTCAGCGAAACCGACTCCGCTTCGATCGCGACGCCGCCCTCCATTTGCTCGTAGCGCCACCAGGAATCGAGCCGCCAAAGAAAGCCGCCGTCATTGCCCACGGGCAATTCGTGTTCGCCAGCCTGCCCCGCGTCTGCCACTTCCGCAATGCGCATCGAAGCGGACCGGCCGTGCCAGTGGCTATCGTCCACGCGGAAATACTCGACGTCGTGCCAGGTGTTGAGCGTCACCGTGATGACTTTTTGTTTCCGCAAGCGATAGTAAACCTTAAAGTCGTTTCCATTCCGGCGTTCCAGGCGCGAGCCGATGACTTCCGGCCGGTAGGTGTCCTGATGGTGGTTGTAATCTTGGGCGAGCGCGATGGCTTGAGCTACCGTCGAGCCAGGAACAAACACCGCGCCGATCCAGTGGTGCACGAGGCCGTCGGGAATTTCGATCTCGTTTCCGGCCGCATCGCGCGTCTCGAGCCGTTCGATGTAAATTCCGCCCTCACGTAGATTATGAAGCACCTCGTCCCGGCGCGCAGGCGCAAGGCCCTCGATGTAGAGGAATCCGCCCGGGCGGGCTAGCTCCCGGTCTATCCGCGCCTGAGTCGCCTGGACGTAGCGGTCGAAGGCCGCAGCCGTCGCGGGCTTAAGCTCGGCGCCCGGCAAGTTCGACGCTTGGAATGCGGCTGAGACCATTACCGCAGCGGCAAATCCGAGACTTGAAAAGGCGGCGGACATGATCTTCGTTATTAACTTAGCGCAATCGAAAGGGCCACGCTACGCGTTCCTTCAACAACGTGACCGCATCCGTTGGGCCTTCGGTGATCGTGACCCGCTGCCACGGAAGTCTTCTCTGTGTCCTTCGGGCTTGAAATGACTCAGCACCGAGGACTCGGAGAGGCTCCGTGCCCTCAGTGTTAAAAGCTTGTGTGTCACAGCAAGAATCGGGTTGCGTGCTTTCTGTGCTTTGAGGAATGATGGGAGATGAAAGATCATCAAGGAGCCGCCCATGGACCTTCGAACCGAAGACTACGCGCGAATCGAGCAAGCCATCCTTTTTCTCGAATCAAAGCATAACGAGCAGCCGTCGCTTGAAGCCGCCGCGCAAAGCGTCGGCTTGAGCGACCACCACTTCCAGCGACTCTTCCGCCGCTGGGCGGGCATCAGCCCGAAGCGCTTCGTTCAGTTCCTGACGCTCGACCACGCCAAAAGACTCTTGCGGGAGTCGCGGAGCGTCCTTGACGCCACGTTCGAGGCGGGCCTGTCGAGTCCCGGTCGGCTTCACGATCTCTTCGTTCATTGTGAAGCCGTCACGCCCGGCGAGTTCCAACGCCAGGGAGCGGGCTTGACGATCTCTTACGGCTTTTTCCCGACGCCCTTCGGCGAGTGCCTGCTGGCCACGACTGAGCGTGGAATCTGCAGCTTGCTTTTTGTCACTGCCGGAGGCCGGCGCGCGACGCTCGCGGATTTAGCTTCCCGCTGGCCGGGCGCGCGGCTGGCGGAGAACTCGCCCGCCCTCGCCGCCATTGCCCGTAAGATTTTTGACCCAGCCGTTAACGGCACGCCCCGCCCGCTGACGCTGCTGCTTAAGGGCACGAACTTTCAGATCAAGGTTTGGGAGGCGTTGTTGCGCGTGCCGCTCGGCGCGGTTACGAGCTACGGCGACCTCGCGCGGCGCATCGGGCAACCCGCGGCCTCGCGCGCCGTCGGCGCCGCGGTCGGCTCGAACCCCATCGCCTACTTGATTCCCTGTCACCGCGTCATCCGCGGCCTAGGCATGTTCGGCAACTACGGAGGTGGCGTGACCCGCAAGAAAGCCATGCTCGCCTGGGAAGCCGCCGAAGCCGAACGCGCTCACGCCCCTTCTCCACCGTCCGAAGAGGCCCCCCGTTGACGAGCGCGAAACTCGAAATTCGAAAATAGAATCTGCGGAAGGCTACGCCTCTCGGTTTTCGAATTTCGCCTCAAGGCAGTTTAGGTTTGCTTTCGACCTCGCTCCGGGCGCTCGCTTGCCGCTCGATTCGGCGGCGCCTGATGTAAACCCATGCTCCTATCGCGAGCGCCAAAACTGCCAAGGCTAAAACCGCCTCATGAAATTCCTTGACGATGCGCACGAGCGTCGGCAAGCTGCCGCCGAAAAGGAAACCGACACTGCCAATGGTCAGCGACCAAAGGACCGCCCCCGAGAAATTAAAGAAGAGGAAGCGCGGATAAGGCATGCCGAACATGCCGGCGAGGATTCCTGAAAAAATCCTGAGGCCGGTCACAAATCGCGCCACAAAAACCGCCCATTGGCCGCGCTCGAGGAAGATCGTCCGGGCGCGGTCAAACTGGCGGTGAAGGAATCGCATCCGTTGGACATACTTGGCGACGAAGGCCGCGCCGCCGTATCGGCCCAGGCAAAATCCCAAGGTGTCGCCGATGGTTGCGCCCGCCGCCGCCGTCGCCATGGCTCGGACAAGATTGATTTCGCCCTGATAGGCAAGATAGCCCGCGAACAGGAGTATGGTTTCACCCGGCACGGGAATACCGCCGTTTTCAAGCATCACTCCGAAAAAGATCACCCAGTAGCCGTAGCGAACAAAGAAATCCGTGAGAATATTGAAAAGCGCTTCCACGCGGTGCTCCCGTCCATCCAAATCTACAATGCCCTTGCCCGCTGCGCCAGTCATGCCGCGCGGCCGGACTTGGTGTCATTTGGCATCGGATCCCTTTCGGAACGCCGGTCATTCCCGCGAAAGCGGGAATGACTGCGCCTTCGAGCGCCCAGTTCTGGCAAATGACACCAGCACGCGCGCGGCGGAATGGCGAGAAAATCCGCATCGGCGCGTGTTAAACTAGGGCCAAATGCGGGAGCCCTTTTCCGAAAGGCTCGAAAAACGGGTGGTGGTGTGCGACGGCGCAATGGGGACGCTGCTCTACGCGAAGGGCATTTCGCTCAGCCGCTGCTTTGACGAGCTCAACCTCTCGGCGCCGCCCTGGGTCAAAGACATCCACGTTGGTTACGTCAAGGCGGGCGCGGAGGTCCTCGAGACGAACACTTTCGGCGCCACGCGGGTGCGCCTGGCGAAATTCGACTTGGCGGACAAAGTCCGCGAGATCAACCTTGCCGGAGCGCGTCTGGCCAGGGAGGTCGCGGGCAGCGAGCTCTGGGTGGCGGGTGCGGTTGGACCGCTCGGCGTGCGGATGGAGCCGCTCGGCCCGACGTCGCGCGAGGAGGCTCGCGCGGCCTTCCGCGAACAGATGGAAGCGCTGGTGGAAGGCGGCGTGGACCTGATCATCATCGAGACGATGGTGGACTTGGAAGAAGCGCGCCAGGCTCTGCTCGCAGCGCGCGAGGCTTCGAAGCTGCCCGTGGTCGTCCAGATGACCATCCAGGAAGACGGAACGACGCCCACCGGCACGCCTCCCGAAGAATTTGCCCCGAGCCTCGACGAGTGGGGCGCCGACGTTATCGGCATCAACTGCAGCGTGGGTCCTCGGGCGGTGCTCGAAGATATGGCCGGTTACGCCGCGCGCTTTATCGAAGCCGGAGCGCGTCTGGTGGGCGGCTGCTGCGGGACAACGCCTGAGCACATCCGCGCGATTAAGGCCGCCGTGAAATCGGCGAGTCTCAGCCGGACGCGGCTCGTGGCCGAGCCGGTGGCCCGACGGGTGCGCGCGCTCGAGCCGGCTCCCGTCGAAAGGCGCTCTCCGCTCGCCCAAAAACTCTCGAGCGGCGCCTTCCCCGTGATCGTCGAAATTCTTCCGCCCAAAGGCTCGGATCCCGCCCGTGAGGTTGAGGGCGCCAGGTACCTCGCGACGCATGGCGTGGACGCGGTCAACATCCCCGACGGCGCCGGAGCGACGGCGCGGATGAGCGCCCTCTCTCTCGCCGCCCTGTTGAAGCAGCAGGTGGGCGTGGACGTGCTGCTCCATTACAGCACCCGCGACCGAAACGTGCTGACCATCCAGTCCGACCTGCTCGGCGCCCACGCGCTCGGCCTTACGAACATCCTTGCCTTGACGCGCGATGCGGCGCAATACTCGACCGCCGAGGAAAGCGCGGTCTTCGAGGTGGACGCGATCGGCCTGGTCAACATTTTGAACAATCTCAACCGGGGCCTCGACGTGGGCGCTAACCCCTTGGGCACCCAAACGTGTTTCCTGGTGGGCGCGTCGCTCAATCCCCAGGCCGTCAACCTCGATGAAGAGCTGCGCCGCTTTGAATATAAGGTCAAAGCCGGCGCGAACTTCGCCATGACGCAGCCAGTCTTCGACGTGTGGGGTCTGCGCGAATTCCTGAAGCGTGTCCGCTCGATTGCGGGACGCGAAGTTTCGATCGTCGCAAGCCTCTGGCCACTCACGAGCTTCCGCAAGGCCGAGTTCCTGAATAACGAAGTCCCTGGCGTCTCAATTCCGCCGGCGGTGATGGAGCGCATGAGGAAGGCCGATACCGGCGACCGCGCGCGCGCGGAGGGCGTCCGCATCGCCCAAGAAACTTTGGTCGAAATCCGGGACCTGGTCGAGGCCGTCCAGATCGCCTCCCCCTTCGGCCGCTACGCCATGGCGGTGGAGGTGGCGGAGGTGCTGAAGAAGGAAGAAGTCAGGAGTCAGAAGTCAGGAGGCAGCAGGCAGTAGGCAGTTGTCATTAGTCTGCTGGCTATCAAATTTCATGATTGTCTCCGTTCTTTACGAAAGACTTTGGACGATTGACCAAGGACAAAGGACCAGGGACAAAGGACGAATGTGTCATGTCCTCACCCGCTAAATCGGGAAAAGAAGACTCCTTCGAGAAAAACCTCGAGAGGCTGGATGCCATCGTGGCCGAGCTCGAGGATGCCGAGCTGCCGCTTGAAAAGGCATTACAACTCTACGAGGAAGGCATGAAACTTTCCGAAGTCTGCCACAAGCAGCTCTCAGAAGCCGAGGGGCGAGTGGAAATCCTGATGAAGAAAGCGGGTGGCAAGCTCGCCGCCGAGCCCTTCCAGAGCGAGGAGCCGGACAAGTCGTGACCGCTGCCGCTTGCCAGACGACTCAAAGCTACCTCGAAGAGTTG
>QHZO01000034.1:24237-28792 GCA_003224695.1 Acidobacteriota bacterium | reverse complement strand
AAGCATCCGGACCTCGGGTTCTTTCTCGAGCGTATCCTCGGTGCGAGTTATGAACACGAGCCGTTGCTCGCCCCGAGCCCCGAAATCCGGGAGGCCTATCGCGAGAGGCGCGACTGGGGGCAGTACGAGGATTCCTTCAAGGAATTGATGGCCGAGCGTGGGATGCCGGAGAAAATGGGAGATAAGCCTTTCGAGGGTCGCGTGGCACTGCTGTGTTCGGAACCCGGCCCCGAAAAGTGTCACCGGCGTCTTGTGGCGGAGATGCTTGCGGCGCATTGGGGCGCCGGTGGTCACCGTGTTGAGATCCAGCACTTGGTCGTTGAAAAGCCGAAACGGGCGTCAAAGCCCAGGAAAACCAAAACTCCGTGAGCGAGCTCATTCTTTCTGATATTACGATCATGGGACCGGGTTACTGCGTGATTGGGCTGGAGCAGACAAACGCAGGCTCCTTCCATTCAGTCCGACCGCTACCCCAGTGGGGATATGCCTGGCGCGAGCCCTTCAGGTTCACTCGCGGCGATTACGTCGAAACCCAACTCACACCAGCTCGAAGGCCGCGCCCGCCTCATATCGAGGACCGTCAGTCCGATGGCTTGCGTGCCACAGAAAGGAAGTTATCCGACGCGCGGTTGGTGGAGGTCCTAAGCCTCGCCGAGGTCTCATCCAGCCTGGAAGGCCTGTTCGGCACAGATCTCCGCTTCGACTCGCCGTACGGCAATAGATGGGTGCAGAAGGGAGAGGGGGCTCGTTCCGTATGCGGCGTGTGTTTCGGAAACATCAATTTTTCTGTATACAAAGACCAGGAGCCAAAGCTGTGTGCCCAAGTAGTGTTGCCTTCCAACGAGCGCTAAAATAGCCTGCGCGTGGTGGACCGCGAATGGCGTAGGCTATTCCTCGAAATTATTCGCCGCCGCATGGACCCCTACCCTCTCCTGAACGGGGGTATCCGTAAGAGGGTCTTGGAATCTCCCAACCGCTTCGCGAGGATAGGTCTTGCAGGCGCTAAAGAGGGGGAAGAAAAATGTTGGCTGATGTTGGACTCCTTGTTTCCCCAGCCGGAAGAAAGTTGGCTGGCTCAGCCCGCCCCGCGGGCCTCTGATCGTCCTCCTCAGATGAGGTCGTGATGGACGAGGCGACCGCCCGCCGAATTGTTGTCCTCGCCGTTCAAGGCCAGCTTCCCGCCGGAACCGGCTTCCCGGACGATTCCACTGACCTTGAGGCATCCGGTTTGGTGGATTCTATGGGCTGGGTGGAGATTCTCGTCTCCATCGAGAGCCATGCGGGTCTCCGAAACTTCGGCCAATCGTGGTCCGAGAGCAGGCCCAGAAGTATCGGCGAACTGATGGCTTCGCTCCAGGCTGCCGCGACGGGAGAGGCACAGGAGAAGCCCTCAGACATCGCGCGCGCTTCGGAGACGGGAGGGACAACAAACCTCCTTGTCGGGTGGGCGTACACTCTCGGTTCGAAGCGAAAAGAGATCGTGGCCGTCGAGCGGGAACTCAATCTGGCGGCAGGGCTGCTAAGCAAGGGCGCAGGAATTGAGTCGGTGCGCGTTGCTCGGGACGACGAAGACGAACTTTCCTTGGGTCGCGCCGCGGCTGAGACGGCTCTGGATACGGCGGGAATTGAGGCGGGCGCCGTGGACCTTCTCGTCGCCACCAGCGCAACTTGGCTGGGCTTTCCGTCGTACTCGCCCGCCCTCCACAACCTTTTGCTCCTGCGCTCGGACTGCGTAGCTCTCGACGTGGGCGGTGCATGCGTCGGCCTCTTGAACGCGCTGGCGACCGCGAACTCTTTGCTCAGGACTTCGCGATGGCAGACGGCTCTGGTTGTCGCTTCCGAGGCGCACAGCCGCTGGCAGAATCTGCTTTGCGGTCACGGAGAATTCGCGGGCTTGTTTGGCGACGGCGCCTGCGCGTTCGTGCTGAAGTCGTACGACGAAGCGACGGCGGCAGAGGGGTTGCGGCTAGGAAGGTTCTTCTGGGAATGCGACGGCAGGTCGTCGCGTTTACTGCGTGTAGGATTGAGTCCGAATGCCAGCATCCAGCTTGAATTCCGCGGCGAGCAGCTCGGGAAAGCCGCCATCGAGGAACTTCTTCGAATCCTTTCGCGACTTGAGTCTCTGAGTGGCCGCAAGATCCAGGACGTGGACTTTTTTGCCCTTCATGAACCCAACCCGCGCTTGGTCCGCATTCTCGCGGACCAAATCGGCGCGCCTCCTGAAAAAGTGGCCCTCATTTCTCAGGCCAGCGGCAATCTGGGCTCGGTCACTTGCGGGGCCGGACTTTGCGAAGGGATAAGGAGAGTCGGCGGTCAAGCCTCGGAGTCCCGTCGCCCGTTGATTTTCATGGCCGCTATCAGCCCCGGGCTCCTTGGCGCGGGCACATATTTCTATTAGCCCGGCGCGACCGGTCCGGGAGGAGAATGGAATCATGGCGCAGAAATCCTCGACATCCTACGTAAAGGACTCCATCGGCCTTTTCGAATACTACAAGAAGCTTGGCGAGAGGGCGATGGCGCAGGCGCCGGATGAGGCTCTGTTCGCGGCGCTCGACAAGGAATCAAACTCGATTGCCATCATCGTGAAGCATATGGCGGGGAACATGCGGTCGCGGTGGATGGACTTCCTGACCACGGACGGCGAAAAACCGGACCGGAACCGCGACGCGGAATTCGAAGACGCGCCGCGGACGCGCGCGGAGCTGGTGGCCCTGTGGGAGAAGGGCTGGAAGCACGTATTCGACGCGCTCGCGCCGCTTACGGACGCGGACCTGACCAGGCAAGTGACCATTCGATCGGAGCCGCATTCGGTGATGCAGGCGATCAGCCGGCAGCTCGCGCACTACGCGCACCACGTGGGTCAAATTGTGTTTGTGGCGAAGCATCTCACGGTGGTCGAGAAGGGGAAGTGGGAGTCGCTGAGCGTGCCGCGAGGGAAATCCGCCCAGATCAACGCCCAAGTGGCGGGCGGCGAGGTTACGCACCGCACGACTTTGTTTGGAGCAAAGAAATCAGCGAGCTAGGCGACATCGCCGCTCCCTTCCTTTGTCAGGGCAGGCGCCGACCGGCGCCACTGTGCTGCTGAATTATTTCTTGAAAAGGTTTTCGAAGGCTTTGCGCGGGTCGTCGGGGCGGGCATACGCGCTCTGCGGGGCCGAGGTTTGCTTCTCCACGGTCACGCGCATGGCGTAATACCGGCACTCGTTTTTCATGTCTTTGCGTGGGATGCGGACCATGACGGGCTGCGTGCATTCGAACCGGGCCGAGGCGTCGAAGTAAGCGCACTGCTTGCAACTGTGGAGCTCGAAACCGCAGCGCGGGCATTTGCCCAGGGGATCAATGTCGGCGGCGAGGACGGTGCCACATCCGCCGCAGCGCGACACGGAGTGCGTGCCGGGCAGCTTTGGCGTGCGCGGCCCGAAGTTCTCCGGCCTCGACGGCCGAGTGCTTTTCTCGCGCTCCGGCCGGCCGGAGTCCTGGTATCCGCGCTGGCGGTATTTCCGGTCACCCATGAACTACTCCTCGAACTTCTTGCGTCCTCGCGAAGAGAAGGTCCTTACACATTCCCGATTCGCCCGAGCTCTGATGGCAGCAGCAGGTGGAGCGGTCTGATGCTTCCGTTATCATACTCTCTCGGGGAATCAAAAGCTAGCGGTCTTAACCGGAGAAGCTGATAAACAGCACGGCCTGCGGCCGGAAGGCAAAAGCCCCTTTCACGCAAAGCTAAGGCTCGACAGAGCTTATGCGACGCCGGAGGGCAGCGAATTGTTCACCTTTTCTCGAACCTTCCAGCCGGCGGCGCTCGGCGCGATCACCCGAAGCGCGGCGGTCTATTCGCCGGGATAAACCAGGGTGCTTCGAGGGTCCCAGCCCACAAAGACGGAGGCGCCGCGCGCGAAGTCTCCATTCAGGCCGGCGTGGTTCGCGCCTCGCACCACCAGCCGCTTTCCGCCCGCCAGCTCCACCGACCAGCGCCGCCGCCCGCCTTCGTAAATTTCCTCCACGATCCGGCCCGCGAGCAGGTTCCCGGGTTTCGGATTCGGCGGAACAATCCACAAGCTCAGGGCCTCGGGGCGGACCGCCACCACGGCGCGCGAGGCAGGCGGCAAGAGCGCCGAATCGGGCGCCCACAACGCCAAGCCCTCGGCGGTATCAAACTGCCGCAGGGGCGCCGAAAGCTGGCCCGCCCGCACATCGAAAAAATTCTCGAAGCCCATGAATTCCGCGACGTAGCGCGAGCGCGGATGCTCGTAGATTTCCTCCCCGCTCCCGGCCTCCACGAGTCGCCCGCGATGAATCACGGCGATGCGGTCCGACATCACCAGAGCCTCTTCCTGATCGTGCGTGACGAAAACAAACGTGATGCCCACCCGCTCGCGCAGGCGCTTCAATTCCACCTGCATCTCGCGCCGCAGTTTTTGGTCGAGCGCGCCCAACGGTTCGTCGAGCAGCAGGACGGCGGGCTCGAGCACCAGAGCGCGCGCCAGCGCCACGCGTTGCTTTTCCCCGCCGCTCAACTCATTCGGCATGCGCCCTTCTTTCCCTACCAAGCCCA
>QHZO01000034.1:19844-24203 GCA_003224695.1 Acidobacteriota bacterium | reverse complement strand
TTGACGTTGCGACGATAGGGCGGAAGCTCGCGGGTATCCCGGCCTTCGATGAAAACCTGGCCCGCGTCCGGCGGCTCGAAGCCCGCGACCAGGCGGAGGATGGTGGTCTTCCCGCTGCCGCTCGCGCCGAGCAGCGTCAGGAATTCGCCCGGGCGAACTTCCAAAGAAAAATCGTCCAGCGCCGCGTGCCCGCCGTAGCGCTTCGTGACGTTCCGCAACTCGACAATCGGATCCATAGTCACTAGCCCAGCGGCCCCGAGGAAATTGTAACTCAGTTTTTCTCCGCGCGAAGGATAATGCGTCTCTTTCCGGGCTTGTTGCCGCTGTTCGCCAAGCGTAAAATGGCGGGTAAGACGCCACGACTTTGGCTCGGAGGTCAACCATGCGGCTCTTGAACAAAAGTTTTCTGATCGGCGTGGGAGCGGGCTTGGCGCTGGCGCTAGTCATGCTCGATGCTTGGGCTCACCAATTTGATCGAGAAATTATTACCAATGGAAATCCGTGGATACTGCGGCCCTTGAAGGCCCTCAACGCTCCGGCGATGCCGACCTCCTCGGAAAAACTTCCCACGCCATGGCTCCCGCAGACAACGGGCCGTCTGCACGACAATTGGGCAGTTCGGTCGCTCGATGGGAAAACCTTGCGCCTCTCGGATCTTAAGGGGAAGGTCGTTTTCCTGAATTTCTGGAGAACGAGTTGTGGTCCTTGCATCGCCGAAATGCCTGGTATCGAGCGGCTCTACGACTCACTTCGGGGCGAGAACATCTTCTTCCTCTCCGTGTCTGACTATGAAACGCCAGACGCCGTTCGCGGTTTCATGGTGAAGAACAGACTGCGAATCCCAGTCTATCTCGCGGGTAATGACCTCCCGCAAGACCTACCGGCCGTCGGCGTGCCGGCGACTTATGTCATGGACCGCGAAGGCAGGGCTGTTTTCCGGCTGGTCGGCGACGCCAATTGGGATGACGACCGTGCCCGGTCGTTCTTACGAGCTTTAGAGAAGGGCTAACCGCCTAAGGATTGGCGCAGGCAGCGTTCTCAAGCCTTCGGCCACGCGCTCCGGGAATTTCGTGAAGCTGAGTTCGCTTCATGGTTTCACAAATGCGGGCTCGATAGCGCCCTCGACGGCCGACCGAAACGTTACCCAATCACAAGCAAACCCTTCTCTTGTTGTGCCGCACGCTGGGACGAAGATTGGCGCGCGGGCCGGGGGAGAATCCAAGGTCAGCGGCAATGCTCTGCGCATCTGATCGAGCGTCTGGCAGACGAAGTACGTGCGGACCGAATATTCTCCACTCGACGGCTCGCGCCACACCTCGAAGACCAACGCGCCTCCGGGCGGAGTGTCGCTCCACGGGAGCCCCTGGATCAGCCACGAAATGCCCAGCGCTCCGGCCATGTTGCTGATATTCGTATCGTGCCCGACCACCACCGCCACTCGGTCCCCGGGTTTTCCGAGCGCGCCAGGGACGGCCCGGCCCCTAACCGCCTGCTCCATCGTCTTCAAAATGTGGCTTAACAGGTTTGACGCCAGTGGGCGCGCGAGGGCGGGCGTTTGCCACATCAAGTTCGCCTGCGCGGCATGGAGGCTCAATAGTTCTCGCAAACTCGACTCATCTACCCGGCCCCAACCGAGGTTACGGCCTGCCATGCCATTGGTGTACTCGAGCCGGAAACTTTCCGAGATCGTCCCCGCCGTCTGCAACGGCCCGTTCATGACTGCCAAGTGGTCACCCTGGCCCGGCGCAATCGAAGTCGGCTCTCGAAAAAGGGATTTCTTAGAGGCCTTGCCGCCGGGAGGACATGGCGTTCCCGCCGGGCAGCCGAGAAGAACTCGCTCTAAAGTCTCCAACGCCGGCCGATACAGATCCTCCAATGCCGCCGGGTTGTTCCCAATTCGCCCCAAAGTCGCGGCCACGGCCAAGCGGCGGTCGGGAGGGGCAATGCCGGCTTCGAAAGGCGAGAAGAGGGCGTCGTGAGTCCATTTCAGCTGCGAGTGGACCACCACAGGACAGCCGGGCAGCATCCCGGCAGCCAGGGCGCGCGCGGTATGGATCGTCCGCTCGTCCGTGTCGGCCGAGAAAAAGACCTGCCCAGCCTCGGAACAGCCGTTAGCGCTGAGCAGCCCGGCGCGCACGAAGTATGCGCGATCATATGCCCCGAAGAGCCGCATGAGTTTTTCGCCGTGGGGCGTGAGGTATCCCGGAGGGACATCCCATTTTGGCCATGGCTCGGCCGAATACTGGTCAAGCTGTTCGTTCGTCCAGATGGGCGAGCGCACGCCGTGCCGGCTGAAGATCAAGGTGAATTTTAGTTCAGACGGCGGTGACTTGGTTTCCTGGGCAGGCCCAGGACACCCGGCGAGGAGCAGCACGGCTGCTGCCCACAATCCATATTTGGCGGCAACAACTCCCGAGGGCTTTCTCGCGGCTTCGATCAAAGGATAACCGTTCCTCTAGACACTCTCGAATAATCGCCGGCTGCAATTCTAAACCCAACGCGCGTGCATTCACAATAATTCGGTTGGGAACGCGACACCGGCCGCCAACGAGCGCAGCCTGCCTGCTCAGGAAGGCTCTGGCGGCGACCACCCCGCCTTGGCTGTCCGCAGGGCTCCGCCTTATGCCAGCTTGCCGACCTTTATCGCTCCCTCACCGGTGACCACCGGATACCGGCGGCGACCGTCGGCTGATAATACTCGCGCTGGATCATGTACTGCGAGCTGCCCTGATAGAACCCGAACACTTCGTTGTTGAGATTCTGCCCGTACACGACAAGGCTAAACCCGCGCGCCATCCGAATGCTGCCCTGCGCGTCCACTTGCGTATGCGAATAAAAGTAAAAACCGCTCAGCGGCCCGTATTGGTAGCCATAGATGCTAGCCTCGTTAGGAGTTTTTCCGGGATGCGGACACTAATTTCTGCGGGGAAAGAAGGTGTGGGGCAGGCTCTCGAAAAAAGGCGCGGTCAGGCTTTGAGCCAGGCGTCGGCGGGGATCCGGTCGGGATGCTTAGGCTTGTAGGGCCAGGTGACGCGCTTGCCCGTTCCGGCGGACTCGTACGCCGCATAAATGATTTCGAGCGTGGCGCGGCCGTCGTCGCCGGTTTCCATCGGCGTCTCTTTCTCCAGGATGCAACGGACGAAATGGCGCATCTCGTGAGGAAAGCCGTAGATATGGCCCTCTTCGAAGACCGTGAACGTCCAGCCTTTGGTCTCACCGGCCTTTTCGACCGCGTAGCCATAGCCCGCGCGGCTGTAGGTTTCCATGGAGCTTCCGTGGAGGAGGTCGCAATAGACGACGCCCTCGGTGCCGTAAAGCTCGGTGCGATCGTCCATGCCGCCGAGCTTGGCCCAACTGTCTTCGATGACGGCGGTGCCGCCGCCTTCGAATTCCAGAATCACGACGGAATTATCTTCGCCCTTGGTGCGCTTGGTGTGCAGAACGCGCTGGCAATGCGCAAGGACGCTTTTGGGTTTGGGCTTGCCGTACATCCAGCGCGCCCACTCGATGCCGTGGCAGCCCATGTCCATGATCGAGCCGCCGCCCGAGCGCCGGATGTCGTAGAACCAATCGGCATGCGGCCCGGAGTGCTTTTCGCTTTGCTTGACCATGTAGAGATCGCCGATCGCACCCTCGTCAACGAGCTTCTTTGCCCGGACGTATTTCGGTGAAAAGCAAATCGTTTCGGCGTAAAGCAATTTGACGCCGTGCTTTTTCGAAGACGCCACCATCGCGTCGGCGTCCGCGAGCGTGTGGGCGATGGGTTTTTCGAGGATGGCGTGCTTGCCGGCTTCGGCCGCGGCCACGGTCACAGGCCGATGGAGATCGTTCGGGATGCCCACTACGAGGGCGTCAATATCTTTCCGCTCGACCACCTTCCGGTAGTCGGTCTCGACCACCGGGATATTCCACTTGCGCGCGAACTCTTCCACGTGCCTGCGGTTCGGGGAGCAGGCGGCGACCACCTCCGCCTCCGGCACCTCCCGAAGAGCCTCGGCGTGCAGGTTCGACGAAAACGCCGAGCCGATAATTCCCAGCCGGACTTTGACCATGTTCTTCTCCTCAAAAACGCAGGCGGGCTGAAGCAGGATTTAACACTGAGAGCGCAGAGCAGAGGGCACAGAGAAAACCCGGCGTGAGATGAAACCTTCTGTGACCTCTGTGATCACTCACTCTGCGACCTTTGTGTGAAACGTTCTGCCTACTTCCCGTTCGCTGCCTTCTTGCAGTTGAGCGAACGAATGAACTTGACCAGCGCCTGGATCTCGTCTTCCTTCAGCTTGTCGGCGAACGGCGCCATGGCCGTGCCCTTCTTGCCTTCCTTGATGATGGTGACCATCTCCTTGTCGGTGATGGCCG
>QHZO01000034.1:17755-19766 GCA_003224695.1 Acidobacteriota bacterium | reverse complement strand
GTGCGGCGCCGTCCGGCCCGCCCGCGCCGGCGGACTTTTCCTCCGCGAGCGTCCGAAAGCTCAGGGCCAGGCCGCCGATAATGAGAAGAGTCAAGACAAAATAGATCGAGCGTTTCATCGAAGGTTATGCCTCTAGGTTTGGTGTTCGGGATGGGTGCAGGCGCCCGGACATTCCGTGTGGTAATCGTCTCCCGCGTATTGGAGCTCCTGCTCCATCCCCATCTTGGATGTGTAATAGCCGAAGATCGTATAGTCCTTGATTTCGGAGAAAAACTCGACGCCGGCCTTGTCGCTTGGGTCGTGATTTTCTGGATCGGCAAGCGGAGTCAAGAGCCCGGTCTGCTGGTCGGCGGTCAGCTCCACAAACGGCTTGCCGTGCCGCTCGAGGCTGCGGCCATCCATCGAAGCTAAGCCCTCGATGAACCTTCTCTTTCGGTCCTCAGACTCTTCATTGAGGAGGAGATCAATGAAACGGTTCACGAGCGCTTCCTTCGCTCCCGGCGTGTCCGTTGCGGGCAGGATGAGGTCCGAGAGCGCGATGACGGTCTGGTTCTGATGGTCGTCGAAAAACAACGGCTTCCAGTCCGGGTCGGGTGCGCCGGCCTCGGGGCCCGCCGGATGGGCGCAGGCCGCGCGAGCCATCGCCGGCGTGACGGCGGCCTGACCGAGTATCGGCAACGACACCACGCCACCCGCGCCGGCGGCGATTTTCTTCAGCGCCTCGCGGCGGTTGGTCTCTGATGATTTCACCTGCTCGGTCATTTTCCTCCAGCGTAACTCGCCTTTCCCGGTATCCACGGTAGTTCGGCATAGTACAAAGAGCAGCGCTGAAAATCAAGAAGGGCCAAGTGCGCGGGCAGGGCGTGGGCATCGCCCGGAACCTTTGTTATGATGGATCACTCGGAGCAGGATCGCCCAATTAGAACGAGCCTATGGCCTTGAGGGTTCTGCTGATTTCAACTTACGAGCTTGGCCGTCAGCCGTTTGGGCTGGCGTCGCCTGCGGCGTGGCTCGGCCGCGCGGGTGCCGAAGTGACTTGCCATGACCTCTCGCGCGAAAAGCTCCGCGAAGGCGCCGTTCGCGCCGCCGACGTGATTGCCTTCTACGTCCCCATGCATACGGCGACGCGGCTGGCGGTCGCGGCTTTGCCGCGCATCCGGCGCCTCAACCCACGCGCTCGTCTGTGGTTCTACGGCCTCTATGCGCCGATGAATGAAACCTACTTGAGGGACCTGGGAGCAGACGTAGTCCTGGGCGGAGAATTTGAAGAGGGTCTGGTGCGAGCGTTCGAATGGCTGGCAGCGAACCCCGACCCCCGGCCTGCGGAATCCGTAGGGGCGCACGGCGTGCGCCCCACCGAGGGCGAGCGCCGTTCGCCCCTACCCGATGCCCCCGTGGTCTCGCTCGCGCGGCAAAAGTTTCTTGTGCCCGACCGGCGCGGTTTGCCGCCGCTTCGCGGCTACGCAAAATTGCGCCTGCCGAACGGCGAAACAAAGATCGTCGGATACACGGAAGCCAGCCGCGGCTGCAAGCATATGTGCCGCCACTGCCCCCTCGTCCCCGTCTATAACGGCCAGTTCCGAATTGTCCAGCCCGAGGTCGTGCTCGAGGACATTCGCCGTCAGGTCGCCGCCGGCGCGGAGCACATCACCTTCGGCGACCCGGATTTCTTCAACGGTCCGCGCCACGCCCTCGACATCGTCAGCGCACTCCACCGCGAATTCCCGCGACTGACCTACGATGTCACCATCAAGATCGAGCACCTGCTCAAACACGCGAACTGCCTTCGGATGCTGCGCGAGACGGGCTGCATTTTTGTGACCAGTGCGGTCGAATCAGTGAACGACGCCGTGCTGGCGCGCCTCGACAAAGGTCACACAGCAGCGGATTTTGCCGCTGTCGCCGGAATTTTCCGCGACGCCGGCTTGGCGCTCTCACCCACGTTCGTGGCTTTTACCCCCTGGACGACGCTCGAAGGCTATCGGGGACTACTGGAGCGAATCGCCGAACT
>QHZO01000034.1:0-17541 GCA_003224695.1 Acidobacteriota bacterium | reverse complement strand
GTGGGTACCGTTGCCGGGTCTGGTCATTCCCGCGAAGAGCCTGCCCTGAGCCTCTCGAAGGGCAGGAATCCACCTCGAGTGCCTGCGAGCGCGCCACTGCTTCCTGCGCGCGCCACTATCCCTTACCTGACCGAGCCGTGGTATTGTTGAGCGGAGCCGACTGGGGACCAGTTGGCCCCCTTCAAACCGCACGAGGCGTTGGTCTGATCTCAAATGTCAAATCGTTGCGGCAAAGGCGGAGGAGTAAAGGTTAAAGGATAAAGGGTAAAAGGCGCGGGAGAAGCCAAGCGCTTCAGACTCCCGACTTCAGAATTCAGCCTTCATCCTTTACCCTTTACCCTTTAACCTTTGAATTTTCATGTCGAAGCGGCTTCTCCTCTTAACAACGACCACCGGCTATCAGACGCGCGCATTTGTCGAAGCGGCTCGGAAGCTGGGCGCGGAGGTGGTCTTTGGGAGCGACCGCTGTCATGTTCTTGACGACCCCTGGCAGGATGGGGCGCTTGCGCTGCATTTCGAGGACGCGGCAGGCTCGGCGCAAATCGTCGCTGATGCGGCGCGCGATACGCCGTTCGACGCGATCGTCTCTCTTGGAGATCGGCCCACCGCAACGGCGGCGCACTCCGCCCGAGCCCTGGCAATTCCATTTCATCCTCCCGAAGCCGCCGAGCTCTGCCGTGACAAATACCTTTCTCGCGCGCGCTTGAAAACCTCGGGCATGCTCGTTCCGGACTTTCACCGCTTTTCTCTCGATTCCGAAGCGGAGGAAGCCGCTCGCACGGTTGCGGGCCAGATCGCGTTTCCCTGTGTTTTGAAACCGCGGGCGCTTTCCGGAAGCCGCGGCGTCATTCGCGCCGACAACCTTACGGAATTCGCGGCGGCTTTTGAACGCCTGCGGGCGCTCCTCGAAAGCCCTGAAATCCGGGTGATGCGGGACACGGCCAACGATGACATCTTGGTGGAGAGTTACGTTGAAGGGACCGAAATTGCCGTCGAAGGTCTGGTTGACCGCGGCCGGTTACGGGTTCTCGCCATCTTCGACAAGCCCGACCCGCTGGCGGGGCCGATCTTTGAAGAGGCGATCTATGTCACGCCTTCTCGGCTGCCCGCGGCACGGCAGTCCGCCGCCATTCAAACGCTCGATAAGGCGGCTCGCGCGCTCGGGCTTCATCACGGTCCGGTGCACGCGGAATTTCGTCTTAACTCGCGAGGCGTATGGATGCTGGAAGTCGCTGCCCGCCCGATCGGCGGGCTCTGTTCGCGCGCTCTCCGGTTTTGCGCGCCGGCGCGCTCCGCCCAAGACGGCTGGATGTCGCTCGAAGAGCTGCTCATTCGGCTTGCGCTCGGAGAAAACGTCGAACAGGTTCGCAGGGAAGCCGGCGCCGCGGGTGTGATGATGATTCCTGTCCCGGAAGGCGGCATTTTGCAAGGGGTTCACGGCACGGAGCGCGCCGCGCAGATTCCGGGAGTGGAAGAAATCCTCATCACGGCAAAACCCGACCAGAAGCTTGTGCCCTTGCCCGAAGGCTGCAGCTACCCGGGATTCATTATTGGCCGGGGCCCGACGCCCGAATTCGTCGAACAGGCGCTTCGCCAGGCCCACCGCGAGCTCCGTTTTATCGTCACCCCCGCCCTGCCCGTGGTATAACCACACCGCCCGCGGGCCAATCATCCGCAAGGGAGCACTGCCTTGTGGCTTGGAGGGACAGACATGCGCCGAGTTCATCCTGGAAAGACTATCTCTCTTTTTCTTGTGTTCGTGACTGCGGCCTGCTCGCTTGCGGCCATGGGTGAGGACCACGCGTTCTTTGTGAAAGACGGAGACCGCGTGGTCTTTTATGGCGACAGCATCACCGACCAGCGCCTTTACACCGTGTTGGTTGAAACTTATATCGTCACTCGCTTTCCCAAACTTCACGTGACCTTCGTTCATTCCGGTTGGGGCGGCGATCGCGTTACAGGGGGAGGAGGCGGCCCGGTTGATGTGCGCTTGAAGCGCGACGTGGTAGCTTACAAGCCCACCGTCATGACCGTGATGCTCGGCATGAACGACGCCGGCTATCGGGCATTCGACGAAGGTCTATTCAAAACCTACACAGACGGCCTGAAACACATCCTGGACTCGGTCCGTGCCGACGACCCCGGTGTCCGCATCACGCTGATTGAACCCTCGCCCTTCGACGACGTCACTCGCGCGCCAACGGTTGAAGGCGGATACAACGCCGTGCTCCTGAAATACGCCGACGCCGTCAAGAAATTGGCGGCAGAAGATGGCTTGACCGTCGCGGACATGAACGCGCCCGTGGTCCGGGTGCTCGAAAAGGCCAAGGCCGCGGACGCGAAGCTCGCCGAGCAGATTATCCGCGACCGCATCCATCCCGGTCCGGGTGGGCACCTCATCATGGCCGAAGCGCTGCTTGAAAGCTGGCACGCACCCGCCGTCGTGAGCGACGTCACGCTTGACGCCGCTCAGGTCAAGGCCGGCTCGGTGGAAGGCGCAGAAATTAGCGGGCTCAAAAGCACCGGGACTGGCCTCGACTGGACTCAAACTGACCGTGCCTTGCCCATGCCGGTTGACACGAGCGATCCCGTAGTTAGGCTTGTCCTAAGTTGCTCTGACTTCGTCAACGCCTTGGACCAGGAATCGCTCCGCGTGACAGGCCTTGCGTCGGGAAAATACGCTTTGAAGATTGACGGAGAATCGGTAGGAACGTTTGCGGCGGAAGAGCTTTCCAGCGGAATCAACCTGGCGACTCTTCCAACACCCATGCTCAAACAGGCCCAAACCGTTTACGACCTCACCGTCAAACACAATCTTATCCACTTCGCGCGCTGGCGGATGGTCCAGGTGCCTCTCGAGGGCGTGCAGCTCGGCGAAGCGCCGGCCGCGCTCAACCAGCTCGACAAACTCGAGCAGGAACTCATCGAGCGGCAGCGCGCCGCCGCGCAGCCGAAGCCGCATCGCTTTGATTTGGAGCAGCAGTAAGTGTTGGGTGCAGGGTGCTAGGTGCTGGGTGCTGGGTGCTGGTGCAACATCCCAGAATTTCAATGCATAAGGTCCGCAATGTCATCCTGAGCGGAGCGCAGGACCTCTGCATTTGAATCAAATACATAAATTCTTCGCTCCCTCCAGTCACTCAGAATGACAGCGATTGAATGGTTTAACGAATTAAATCCGTACCCACTCGCCGCTTCTACTGGTTCCAACGTGTTTTAACATTCCAGCATCTTTCGCATGGCGATTTGCCCAACGGATGTCGTTTTTGAACCTGCGCTCGTTCGGAAGGTCGCCGCGTTCGGAACACTCCTTTAGCGCCCGGCGGAGGGCGGTTACAAGCTCTGTGTCGCCTGGACGAGCACGACTCGACAGTAAGTCCTCATACGTCTTGTAGAGTTCGAATAACTTGATTCTGGTTTCGCTCGGCATCCGCTGGATTTCCGCATCAACAATCGTTTGCAGAAAGGTTTTGTTCACCACGCGAGCACGTCTTCGCCGCTTGCAGCAATTACTAGACGCCAGCCCCTAGCACCTAGTCCCTAGCTCCCAGCCCCTAGCCCCTGCCCTTAACCCTTTTTTTGTTGCGGGACGAAGCCAGGGGGAAGCTTTGCGCCCTCGCCGAAGAAGAACTGTTCCATCTGATCGGCAATCAGCTTTTGGGCCTCCGCGGTGGCGGGATTCAGCCGGTATTCGTTAATGAGCATTTTCAGGTGTTCGAGCCAGAGTTTCCAGGCTTCCTGGCTGACGTTCTCGTAAATGCGCTTGCCGAGGTCCCCTTCCCAGGGCGGCTCTTCGAGGCCGGGAAGTTCTTTGCCGAATTTCACGCATTTCACCAGGCGTTCCGCCATCGAGCCGCCTCCGCTTGAATTCTCAGAATCCTGCGTATGGAATTATACCGGAAAAAGACCGGCGCCACTTTAAGAACAGTTCGCCCGCCTGAATCACTTTCCTTTCCTCGCCTTCTCTTCCGGCGTCGCGAAACTTAAGGTTGAAATTTTGGTCGGCCTGGCGAGGAGCGCGAGCGCCTCAAGGTCGAAATCCTTGTAGAGGTCGAGGCAAAACAAGTCAGGCGCATCTTGAAACGTCACGGGCGCGTCGAGGACGTATTGGAGGCTCTTCATCCCCCCGCGGACGACGACCTCCGAAAAAAGCTCAGGCTCAAGCGCCGCCGCGACCAGCGCGGTCAACTGGCTGCGAATGCCAGTCGTCTCCAGGCGCAGCTTCGGCATCCCTGAGCTCTCGCGCATCCATCTGGCGGCCGCAAGCAATTGAGCCGCTTCAAGGCCCACGGTCCGATCGCCGAGCGAGTCGAGCAACTGAGCGTATTCCGACGGCTCGGTGCCCTTCCACGCATCGCCGGTGAAGAGCAAATCAAGCGCCAGGACCTGTTCGTCGCGGTTCACGCGTTCGGAGATAACATCAGCCGCGGCCTTCTTGCCACGGTCGTCTAGCACCAGGGTTACGGGAGCTTTCACCGGGCCCGCGAAAAGATACGAGAGCGTTTCGAGGCCTTTGTTTTTGCTGTTCGCCACCGTCCAGGCACTCGCCAGCTCGACGGGCTTGTAACGAACGAGTTCGGCCAGCTTCTTCCGATTGGGCCCAGCCCAGGATTCGACCGCCTCCCCTGCGCTCGGGAGCGGCTGGCGCCGGATTTCGCCCGCCAATTTTCGCGCCAGACCAAGGATCGTCAGGTTGTCCTTGGGCAGGCCCACGACCAGTTCGTCGTAGCTCTTGAGCTCGGCGCCCACCGGGATTTCGCTCGTGATAAGGGGCAGGCCGAAATGCTCGCTGAAGAAGCGATAGGCGGCCAGGCGATTGTCGAGCTGGTAGTTGTGCGTGCCCGGGTCGCGGTTCTCGTGGTAAGCGAAATCGTTCTCGTGGCCGAAGAGCGCAAAGAATGGGCGGATGGCGTCGTAGATCAGGGGCTTCACGAGCGGCCCGCGAAAACAGCAATCGTCTTCGGCGTCGTGGATAAGCAGGGTCGGCCGCGGCGCCCGCATCGCCGTGAGGTGCGCGTAGTCTTCCCCGTCCGTTAGATCCGTACCGTTCTGTTCGTAATCGCCGAGGTCGCCGTAAGCACGGGCGGCAATTTTCGTGGTCATCGAGGAGAACCCCGCCACCGGCACGGAAACCGTAACGCGCTCTTCGAGCGCGCTGAGCAGGATCGTTTGCCACCCTCCCCCCGATAGGCCTGTCACGCCCAGCCGCGCGCGGTCCACGCTCGGGTGGCTATAAAGATAATCGAGGCCTTTGCGCATCTCGAGATAGAACAGACCTTCGGCGTTCGCTCCGACCAGGTCCAAGTGCGCGCCGAACCAATGCGCGTTCTCCGGATTCGCCAGTTCTCCAAACGCGAACCATTCGAGGTTGAGCGCCAGAATGCCGTGCTTCGCGAAGTTGATGCACCGCTTTTGTTTGTACTCGACGGACTTCCCCGGCGGCCCGACGTGGCCGTTTACGTTGACGATCCCCGGGACTTTGCCCTCGAGTTTTTCCGGCTCATAAAGCAGCGCCACAGATTCAAACCCCGGGACGATTTCGTATCGGAGCTTGCGAATCCGGTAGCCGGCACCCGCTTGGATGGTCCCCAGGTCTTCGAATTTCGGCTCGGCATTCACCCATTCTTTCGGCCAGCCGTGGAAGATCACGTCGTCGAGAAGGTGATGGCGCAGCCGGGCTTCTTCCGCGATCCATTGATCTTTGCTGATGGCTTTGGGCGGCGGAGCCACTCGGCTGAGCAAGTATTGCTTCAACCGGAAGACAGAGACGTCAGGTGAAACAATCGGCTCGGCCAGAACCTGGCCGACCTGCTCCGGCTCCGTTTGGGAGAAGGCTTTCCCCGATACAAGCAACGCCACAACTGTCAGTCGAACTACGCTTCGTCGACGGAAAGAAATCCCAGTGCCCACAGAAAACCTCCTGCGCGTCGAGCATTGCGCCATGGGAAAAGGCGGGCGCGATTCTATGGCTTTTCCGCCTCGAACGCCACGAAAAGACGTGCGGACTTGGTTTTTCGCATTCGCCAGAGGGCCGCATCTGGTGCGGCTTTACACGAAATGGTGCAGTCGAGGTGATTCATCCCGACCGTCACGTGAGGTCCGATTTCGCGCTAAGCCTCGTAACTGGCTGAAATTAAATGCTTTGTCAGGAAGGAGGGCTTGGTTGCAGGTTTGGCACAGAATTTGCGGGACTAAGGCCGCGCTGTAGCGCAAATTCAATGGAGGTAATTACCTTGAAGAAGCTGCTCACATTACTTTTCACCTTCGCGCTGGCCTTCTCCCTTGCCATGCCGGTTTTCGCGCAAGAGGCGGGCGGGACGACGGAAACGCCGAAGAAAGAAAAGAAGATGAAGAAAGAAAAGAAAATGAAGAAAGAAAAGAAGGAAAAGAAAGAGAAGAAGAGCGATGCGGGCGGGACTCAGTAACTTCGCTTGCTTCCAGCCTGGAGAGTCTATCCAGGAATTCTTATTTAATCTTTAGCCCCCGGACCAAAATCCGGGGGTTTTTGTTTTTGCTGTGATCAACATGCCCTTGCGCACCTCCTCAGGGCTCTCCCAAGAATCGCGAGTCCTTTAAGTTTCGGTCACGTCGCCGCGCAACCTCAGGAGGGAGCGCATAGTCGACTCGAGGCTTCGAGCCTTTCGGCGGCAGTAAGGGAGAGCATCCAGGGGATCAACGTCACGTCCACGCCGTCTTCGCTGTAAGTGGAATCCGTAGTCACGACGGAAGGATCGGGAGGATTTCTTCCGGAATCATTCCTGCCCATTGCTTATACCAGCTTTTCAGGGGCGCTGTAGTGGATTGCCAGAATCATCGGCAAAGGTTTGAGTTCGCGGCGCAGAGGATCGAGCGAAAGACCGAGCGCTTCAAGAGTGAAGGCTCCTAGCAGCACGCTGTCGCCTTCTTCACCAAAGATGACGTCTGCAACCCCGATGCGTTCCTTGTGCTTAAACAGCGCCCCGCCCTTCTTTCGCGCTATCATGGACCCGTCCGCCAGACGAAACTCCTGCGTCGCCAGTGGTTTGATCCCGAGCTTTTCAAGGATGGGTGTGGGAACGACGGAATAGATCGCTCCCGAATCAATTAGAAATTCAATCATCTCGGTAGTCTCGGGATTCGCCGGATTACCGACTTCGATTTTTAGCGTGGTCAGTCCCATGGCAGACTCCCTTCCCCTGCTACGAATACTAACACATGCCGGGCCCGCTTCCTCAGGTCCAGTAGTTCCGGTCGAGCGAGCGGTAATGGATAGCTTCTGAAATGTGAGCCGTGCCGATGGAATCGGCGCCATCGAGGTCGGCCTCGGCAGGGGAGCCAACGGAAGCTGTTGGAACAGGTTGAACAGGTTTTTCAAATGCACCAGGATGAGGCGCGGCGGCAGGAGCATTCCGGGCAGTACGCGGCGTATCGGCCATTTTGTTCGACATTGCTGCAATGACTTTTTCGGAGACTCCAGCTTTCTTGAGGGCAATTAGGTCATTTACTCACAAAGCGTAGCTTCCTGGCTGGCGTTCGACCAAGCTGATGATTGTCTGATCGCTGAACCCTGCTTTGAGAAGCTTCACAATGGAATCATTGGTGAGAGCCTGGCCGGGCTGCTCCCTCAGTTCCTTGGTGCTTTGGACTGGCCCGCAAGAGCGAGAGTGCGACTGCTGCTTGGGATCGCTGGTGTAGGTGTTTTGAGGCAAACACCGTCCCGCAAAATCTGCTTGCAATATGCTTCCAATAATCGGAGGCAGAAAGCGGATTGAAGTGAAGTTAAGTATAGTTGAATCATCTAGATAACTATGGTGGATTGCAGCCCTGAAAAGGCTGGCGTCGGCGGTTCAACTCCTTCCCGTGCCACTATCATTCCGAAGGATTTAGCCTGAACTGGTTGACACGGCCTAGTCCGCTCCTCGACGCGGCTGGGCTGAGAATTGTGGACATAAGACCGCCTCTACTTCAACCCGGGGAACCAGCGCAGAGCGTTATCGTGGAAGAGCTTTTTCAACACGGGCTGTGGCAGTGCCAGGCCCTGGTAGGTGTGACCCATGTACTCGACGTTCTCACTCGTCGAGAAGAATTTCCAGTCGCGCGCGAAAGTTTCGCGGAACTCAGCGAGCGAGTCCTGGGTCTTCGCCCCCGGCGGCACGACGAGGTCCGTGGCGTAGAGAACGCGGTCCTGATACTTCAGCAGGAAGGCGCGCACCTTCTCGCGCGGCTGGAGCATGAAATAAGGAATTCGCGCGGCCATGTCCACGGCGAAATTCGGGTAGCGGTCGAAGCGCCGGGCAATGTCGTCCACGTTGGTCTCCATGCTTCCGAGATGCGCGCCCACCACGCGCAGCTTGGAATTCTCGGCGACCACGTGGTCGCGCGCCGCGAGAATCGCCGCCTTCGACGGCCACTCGGGATGCGCGAAGGCATATTCGCCCGGGTGCTCCTTGTAGTAGCTATAGTCCGGGCTCGCAGGATTGGGCGGCGCCCAGCAGGAGTCCGGCTCGGCCAAATGCGCCACAAGCGTGCGGTTGTGCGCGGCGATATCGCGATAGATGGGCTCGAATGCAGGGTCGTCGGCCATCACCCACTTTCCTGAACGGCTCTTCATCTCCATCCCCATCACTTTATAAATCTTCACCGCCACGGCGCCATTCGCGAAATCTTCGTTGAGCTGGCTGACCGCGCGTTCGGCGAAGCCGGGCTGCTCGAATTCGTACGGGCTGAAAGTGGTACAGAAGGCCAGGCGGCCGTTGGCGCTCTCGCGGACTTTTGTGATCTCTCGCCGCTGCAAGTCAAGGTTGTTGAACTCAGGGTCGCGATCGTCAAGCACGCAGATGTTCACGCCTCGCAAATTCAGCCGCTCGATCAAGGCTTCGACCTCGGCGTCGTCCTTGTAGATATGCAAATGCGTATCGATGGGCTGGATTTCCGCAAAGCCTTTGAGCAACCCGCTCTCATCCTTTGCGGCGGTTTTGGCTCCTTGAGCCGCATGAAGGAAAACGGATTGCTTCACGGCGGCGGCGATGCCTATCACGAGAAGCATGGTTACCATGGCGATCTTCAAAGTCTTCACGAGATGCCTCCTGCCGAATGTGTGGTTGGACAGTCTACAACAGATCCTCGAGGCTCGAAAATCGGACAAAGTCCATATGGATGTGAGCACTTCAGTCCGTTGGAAGGCCCATCATGCTCTCTCCCCGATTGACGACCTGCGATTTATGAGCAGTGCTCACTCGCAGTAGCCCGATGGGGCCGTGAAGCCGTCCGAGCTCCCGCCGGCAGGTCCGCCAGCGGATCTTTACAAGTTGTCGGTTGTCGGTCGCCGACCTCCGAGCCGAAGGATGGATTTCTTTAGGAACCCGCGGGTAAGATTAGGTCTGCGGGAACAACCTAACATTTGGGAAGCCGGGGAGGACAAACCAGAGATGCGAACCAAGAGGCTTACACGACGCGGGTTTTTGGCCACAACTGCGGGCGCGAGTTTCGGTGGAATTGTATCGCCCGCTTTCCCAGTGAAAGTGGCCGCCAAGAATAACGCCGGCTCGCGGCTCCCTTTGGGACACGATCCAAGGACACTAGCGGACTCGGGCGCCAGCCACGGACGCGTGCCCGATTACCAGGATCGGAAAAGCACTTCGGACCGGTTGCCGCGGAAAGTCACCGTCGGAACCGTGATGCAACCTTTCTGGGGAAAACATCCTGGCTTGGAAAAGCGCCTGCATTTGCTAACAGACATCGTGGACCGATTGCAAGTGCAGTCGCAAGAACGGTATGGCCGCGGATTAGACCTCGCCGTCCTCCCAGAAATGGCTGTGACCGGAGAGGGCGAGTCTGTGGGAAATGCCATGGAGTGGTCATTTCCGTTGGAAGGACCGGTGAAGGATACTTTTGTTCGGAAAGCTCTCGAACACCATTGCCATATCGTGGTTCCTCTTTACTTGCTTGAGGGAAAAAACACAAAGTCATGCAGCAACGCCGCCGTTTTGTTCGGACGAAAGGGCGAGGTCGCCGGTATCTATCGCAAGGTCCACCTTGTGGTGGATTCCCAAACCGACGCATTGGAACATGGGGCCACTCCTGGCAAAGAAGTACCGGTTTTCTCGTGTGATTTTGGGAAGCTGGGCATCCAGATTTGCTATGACATGGACTTTGACTATGGTTGGCGGGAACTCGCGCGCCAGGGCGCTGAGATTGTGGCGTGGCCCACGCAATCCCCCCAGACCACACGGCCGGTACCGCGCGCGATTGAAGGCTCCACCTACATAATATCCAGCACCTGGCGGCACAACGCTTCCATCTTCGAACCGACGGGGAAAATTATTTCGCAAGTCAGATGGCAGCAAATCATGGGCGATCCGAGCAGCGCCGGAAACCTGCTTCTTGACAACAACACCCTTGTTCAGGAATTCGACCTTAGCTACGCCATCGTTCCATGGAGTGCGACTCTGAAGAATGGAGAATTATTGACCAGAACTTTTGGGGACAAAGTGGGCTACCGATACTACGAGGACGAGGACCGCGGCTTGTTCTGGTCGAATGATCCGCAGATGACCATTCGACAGATGCTCCGCACTCTGAATCTGGAGGAAGAGCGGGAAGAACTGCAACAGGCCCGCGAACGCTACCGCAAGGCAGGAGTGCCCGATTCCTGAGAGCGTGAGATTCCAAGTGAACCGAACGAGGATGGAAGTTCGCTAGGACGAAGTCAGGTTCGACGAAACCGGTCGACTTCTCGATTGGCCGCCTCTATTCGGCTGCGCAGGAGTGACCGGTGAAGGTGCGGGCCGACTTACAGATGGCCGACGATGCGCTTCGAACGGGGCGGCTAGGTTGAAGGAATCCGTTCATGATGGTTAGAGAGCCGCCGTATAATTCCCGCATGTCGATCCTTCGTGCCTTGGTCCTCACCCTAGTCCTGTGCGCGGGGTCGGCTGCGCAGCAAACGATTTCGTTTCCGATCGAAGACGGTGGAACAATTTGCGCTGACCTCTACGGCCAAGGTACTCGCGCCGTCGTCCTCGCCCACGGCGGCCGATTCAACAAGGAGAGCTGGCGAGATCAGGCCCGAGTCCTGGCATCCAAGGGGTTTCGAGTCCTGGCTTTCGATTTCCGTGGAGTCGGCTGCTCGACCGGCCCGGGCGCAGAGGACTTTGATAACGCCCCCTTTGAGAACGACGTGCTCGCCGCCGTTCGCTACCTGAGGGCGCATGGCGCCAAAACCGTGTCGGTGGTTGGGGGCAGCTTCGGTGGCGGAGCGGCCGGAGATGCATCGGTCAAGTCCGCGGCAGGTGAGATCGATCGTATCGTGTTCCTGGGTGCCGCGCCGAACCTCTCGGCAGAGAAGCTGAAGTCGCGGACCCTGTTCATCGTCGCGCGCGACGACGCCAACGACGCAGGGCCACGGCTCCCACGCATTCGGGCGCAGTACGAAAGAGCCCCTCAACCGAAGGAACTCATCGTTGTGGACGGCTCCGCGCACGCACAGTTTCTTTTCCAAACGGACCAAGGTGCTCGGGTCATGCGTGAGATCGTGCGATTCCTGTCGGCGCCATGACCGTTTGCAACCCTCCGCGAAAGTCCACTCGATGGCTCCTACAAAGTCTCGCTCTCTGGCTGCCCAAGTTGCTTTAGCCCCTCCGACCAAAACATCTCCAGGATCCCGACTCGGACTCGGCGCCTGTTTGAACTCTGTCGAACTCACTGCAACTTTCCTCGAATCACCGTGATCGACCCGCTCGGCAGGTTGTACATGCCGTCGGGGCTTGGGGCGATCGTAGCGTTCTTGTTCTCAGTTGGAGTGTTGCAATATTGCACGAGCGTGACTGGCCCCGCGAAAGAATGTCGTTGGCGATTCGCGTCGTCGAAAACAAGGTGAATAGGGTGAGCTCCATGCAGGTCGTGGTTGATCAGCATCAACGACCATGTTCCATCCGGACGGTCGACCGCGTAAGAGGTAATCACCGTGCGGCCGGCGGCGTCCATCAGGTCGGCCGAGGCGGGAAAGATTCGATTCGCTCCGCCTCCGTGCTCCAGCCACTCGAAGTTGATCATGTGTGCGGACGTGAAGGGAGTGTATTCCGGCGTGCCGTAGGCCCCGCCACCGTTAGGCCCTCCGCCATAGTTCCAGCGATCCGAGGCGCCATTATTGATGGCCGGCCGGTAGAACGCCTTGCCGCCTTGTTCAAAGAACGTACCGAACGCGTCGCATTCCCAGATGGCGCGGCCCGTCACACCCAGGTAGCCCTTGCTGCTTCTTCCGGCCGTGATTCCGCTCTCGGAAATAATTAGCGGCACGTCCTTTGGGACGCCGTCCTCACGCCACATGTCGACGACATGCTTCATAATTCCCGGTTCGATATAGAGAGTGTCCCAGTCGTCTGGCGGGCTGGCCCCGTTGACCATGAACGGGTAGTGCTCGAACGACATGAAGGAGAGGTCCTTGAGATGGCCGTGGGCCTTCAGGTAATCAACGAATCGGCCCATCCATGAGGTGCGTCCTTGGTCGTCGGCCCAGAGCGTGATGTCTTTGTCCACGCCTTCGAAAACCGGGCCGCCCAGCCTGGCGTCGGGAGTCAACTTGTGAATGGCGTCTGCCCATTGGCAGTAGATCGCGCCGTAGTCTTCCGGCATCGTGTGTTTCCCGTCGCATTCCTCTCCGATCTCAATTCCCACCACCGCATAACCGCGCTTGTGGATGTAAGCAACTTCATTGGCGCAATCCTCGGGCGTGTCATAAATCGCCGCGCAGGCGACCAGCGCCGCGTGCCCCATGGTCAATCCGCTGGCGAAGAAATTATCCATGCCGTTGTATTCGTCATGGCCGCCGGTGATCAGATTGTCGGCTTCGTGCCACGGGTCGACCGATGAAGCGCAAAATGAGCCGGCCGTATCTTCCGCCGAGCCCGGGAAGGCCCCTTGCGCGCCACCGCCACCATGCCGGCGCTCGCCTCCCGTCGAGGGCCCCGGTTCGGCACCGTCTGCCGGGTAGACAATCGAGTAGGCTCCTCCGGAATCCATCCTCCCAATGGAGAGCGTCTGGAGCGCGTAACCGACGCAGTTCCGAATGTCCCCGGCACCATGCGTGTCGCAGGTTCCGGAGGATTTCGACATCAGGACGCGCACGAAGCGGGCGGTAATCGGCTCAACTGAAAGCTTCAAATGCACGTCTCCGCCCTTGCCGTTCGTCACCGTGCCCGATGGGAAAGCCCTCCAGACACCATTCGGACCCATGTCCCAATCCAGCGCGTTGTTATCGCCGATCCAATACTCGACCTCATAAACGACGGCATAGGGATTCACCCATTGGATGTGGATTGCATTGACAGGCCTGGCGGTCCCCATGTCGGTTACGACCCACTGTGGGTGCCGGGCGTCGCTTTCACCCGTAAAATGGCTGGTCAGGTACGGATTGCTCTTCCAATAAGTCTGAAAACCGGCGACCAAGGGTTGGTCGCCGCTGGTCATGAAATCGCGATGAGGCAGCGAATACGAATAGCCGTAGTGGATCGGTTCGCCCAGGTCAGCACTGCCTGCGAAATATCCGCTCTTCGTGGCCGGATCGCTCCAGGTGCCGTTTTCGTTCCAATGCCATGCGGAAAGGCGCAACTCGCTGTTGTTCCGCATCGTGATGGAGCCCCAACCCAAGTTCTTGATCCCTTGAATCGTCTCGGGTTTGCTGAGGTTGTCCACCTGCGTCTTTGTCAAGTCGTCCATCCACGCCCCGGTGGCCGTGTCGGGATAGATGGTGTTCAGAGTGTGTTCGGGGGTCACATCAACATGGACCGTGGCTGCCTGTTCGATCGATGCCGCCTCGGGAGCCGTTTGCGCCCGCGCTTGCCGGAGATTGTCGCTGGACGCAAGGACAAAGCAGAGCGCGGCAACGACAACCGCGCACTGAAACTTACGAGGCGAAATCCGTTCAAACGACTCAATCATCATGATGCACGCTCCTTTTTGATCGGAGAGGGGGCAAAGCTGAAGCCCCGGTCGGTCGGAATCCTGCCGGACCTCGACGAACGAGTCGATGTCCCTCCGCGTCAGAGGGAGATGACCTTGCGAGTATAAACATCCTACGGCGAACCGACGCCGAGCTCCGTCAAGCTCTGGCCATGCTACGCGCCTGTCGGAAAGCGTTCAGGGCATTATCCCGATACATCTTTTTCAAGACGTCGTCCGGCAGCCCGAAGCCGTGCATCGGCCAGTGGTAATTGAAGTTGAAGAAAAGGTCCTGCTCGTAGAAGTGCTCGTCGGACGATTCCAGAATCCGGAACGTGGTGCTGAAAATCCGCTGGTTGTATGGCATATCCGTCCCGTAGGTTACCCGGTCCGCATGGCCGCTTATAAATTGCGCCGCAGACCGCGGGATGGCGGCGGTCTCCGCGAAACGGGCCGCGATGTCAACATAGAGATTGGGGTTCCGGTCCAGTATCTGGCCGAGCCGCGTGAGATCGTAGTCGAGGTTGGCTAGGTGACAGGCAATGAACACGGTTTTGGGGTGTTTCTCGACCGTGGCTTCGAGGGATTTGATCAATCCGTCGTGCCCCATGATTCCGGGTTTGTTGCCCAGCCGCCAGCTGGACATGTGAATGTTCACGGGCAAGCCGAGGTCCGCGCATTTCTGCCAAATCGCGTCCATGCGCGGGTCATCGGGATGGAGGCCTTTTTTCGCGGGTACGCCATGGGGACCGGCGCCGCCTCCTCCCGGAGGGCGCGTGCCCTGCCAGTTCGGAGGCCCGCCAAACAGGCCTCCGATTCCCATCCCCTTATCGTGGATTTCTCCGACGCCCGCGGCGCCGATTTTCGAGCATCGCTCCAGTTCCTTGAGGGTCGCGGGCCCGAATCCCGGCTGACCGACGTCCGCCATGTCCAGCCCGTACCAGACATGAAATCGTTTTGGATATTTCGAATAGAGCCGGTAACGCGCCTCGAAGGCCGGACCAATCGCGGAAAACGCGACGGTTGTTTCTATGCCGACAGCGTCCATGAATTTCACCATCGCCTCAACATCTTGAGGAGTCTTGACCGTCGCGTGGTGGTGCACGTCGATGATCGGGAATTTAGCCTTCTTGATCTCGCTCACCGGGATTTTGTATACCGACTTCGGGCGATAGTCTTTCAGGAGCAGCTTGTCGGGCAAAACATCCGCCGAATGGGAATGGACTGGGTCGCCGACTCGAGGTGTCTTGGATTTTCCCAACCGGGAGGCCATTGCCGCACCCGGGAGCATGATCAGTTGCCTGCGGTTTATCATCGCTTGCTCTCCAATCTGCGCATGGTATGACGCGCCCTCGTATCCCGTTCATCCTGGAATCGGAGGTCAAACCGGATTTTGTCCGGCGAAGATCCGGTCCAAACGGGCGCTGACCTCCTTCACATAGCTCTCGTCTCCGCTTTTGACTTCGGCGGTGACCCAACGGTCGTAGCCAATCTCGCTCATGGCTTTGCGGACTTCCGGCCAGTCGATTCCCTGGGTCCGCCGATCCTTGGGATCGAATTTGGGATAGTCGGTCCCCGGCTCGAACCGCTTGATGTGCATTCTGCAAATACGTTTGCCGAGGGTCCGAATCCAATCCTGGGGATAACCGGTCGAAACGACGTTGCCGATGTCGAAATAAGACCGGACCCAGGGACTTCTGAATTCGTCCACGTAGCGCGCCATCTCGAGCGGGCTTAACAAAAACCGATTGCCGACGTCTTCAATCGCGATGATCACCTTGAGCTCCTCGGCGAGAGGCAGGAGCTTTCGAATCTGATCCTGAGACCGGCTGTACACCTCTGCATAGCGGACGTCCGCCGTAACCACTCCCGGGACCAGCAGGACGGCCCCGGCACCCAGGTCGCGAGCATTGTGCAAGGACGTTTTGAGGCCCTCGACGCACTTCTTGACGACTTCCGGATCATTGTCGCTCAGCGGATATTTCCAGTGGTCGGAGTTCATGATCGAGGTGATCCTCACTCCGGTTTTCTCGACAGCGTCGGCATACTCCCGCACTTCGTCCGCGCTGTTCAGGGTGTTCGGTTCGATGCCGTCAAATCCGGCCCGCTTCGCCAACTCAAATTTCTCGAGGACGGTCATACCCTCCGGAAGCACGCCGACGCAGGCGCCTTTCTTGATTTTCGATGTGGCAACTGCCACCGGTCCGATCGCTTTCAAACCGGATAGCGCTCCGCCGATGGCCATCGAAGACGACGTAATGAAGAACTCTCTCCGGTTGATTCGAGTATCCATACGAATTGTCTCCCAAAGTATCCTCTGCAAAGCTTATGAGCAAGGCCCGCCGATACCCTTCGGCTGAAAAGGCTTCGCTGCCTGTCCGGCGTGCGGCAGAGGGTTATCAGACCTAGGCAACAGGGTAGGTCTTGCGTTCCAGTTGCTGGTTTTCTTTCCAGAGTTCGTCCCATTCCATTTCCTTGCGGCGGTAAGCAGCTTCACGTCCCAGAATGGTAACAAACGTCCCGTCCACCGCATGTTGTGTGTCAGCCCGCGGCGCGCCCTCCTTCAAGCTGGCGAGGAAGGCTTCATACTCATTTTTGTTCGCGTCATCCCCGGGGGCTGCGTCCCAGGGGTTCTTGCCCTCGATCTTCATGGTGTCCCTGCCGCCGTTAAAGAACATGCCGTCGGTGCCCAGGATTTGCTCTGAGCTATCGTGAATGGTAGAGAACTGTCCCGGCATGAAGGTCAGATGAACACCATCGGGATATTCAAAAGTCACATTAAAGTGATCGTAAATATCGCCGATGTATTTCCGCCACTTGCGTCCTCCATAGCCGACCGAGCGTAAGGGGTGCCCACCTAGGACCCAATTGCAGGCATCGAGATTATGAATGTTCTGCTCGGTGATCAGGTCCCCGGAAAGGCAGCGGAAGTAGTACCAGTTTTTGGCCATCCAATGGAGTTCGGTAGGGAAATCCGAGCGAGGCCAAGTCCGCCCCTCCCAGACGTCGCTTGTGAGGTAAAAGCCCCGGCCTGACACAATGGTGCCCAATGCACCCGCGGCAATGCGTCTCTGCGCTTCGGCATAGCTCTTGCTGTAACGTCTTTGCAGTCCGACGACAACACTGAGCTTCTTGGCTTTGGCTTCTTCCCCCGTGGCGAGCACGGAGTGGCAGCCGAAGGTATCGACAGCGATGGGTTTTTCCATGAAAACGTGTTTCCCTGTTTCTACGGCGGCTGAAAACTGTTCCGGCCGGAAACCCGGGGGAGTCACCAGCATGGCCCCCTCGGCTTTGAGCTCCATGACCCTCTTGTACGCGTCAAAACCGGTGAAGCAGCTCGAATCCGGGACCGAGGTATAGGTTTTCCGGGCCAGGTCCACTTTCTCTTGAAAGAGGTCTGCCAGGCCGACGATGCGAGCTCCGGCAACCGTTAGTCCTTTCGCATCCGCCGTTCCGCGCCCTCCGAGACCGACCCACACGAGCGAAACTGCGTCGTTGGCGGCCGTGCCGCGGACCGATTCAGGTTTGACAATGGTGAATGCCGCTGCGGCGCCAGCCACTGCGGTCGTCCGGACAAATTTCCTCCTGCTGATATTTTTCTTCGGATTCATTTTCCCTCCCATTTGA
>QHZO01000228.1:2417-11780 GCA_003224695.1 Acidobacteriota bacterium | reverse complement strand
CCTTGAATTCCCCGGAAAGCTGGTGTATGATTCCGGCTCGATCCAGCCGAAACCGGAGGGTTTCGACTGGGCTGGAACGCGTCCTGCGTTCTTGGATAATATTTTAGAGGAGGATACGTAATATGCCTACGTCAAAGGAATTTGCCATTCGCGTGGAAGATCGGCCAGGAACTCTCGGAAAAGCCTGCCGAGCGCTGGCTGACCACAATGTGAATATTCTGGCCTTCCAATCTATTGCGTCCGAGGGGAAAAGCCTGGTTCGCATCGTCTGTGACAATCCGACCACGGCCAAGGCAACCCTGGATAGGGAACACCTGACCTACACGGAGGCAGAAATAGCTCAAGTCAAACTTCCGAACCGACCGGGCGAGTTGGCGCGCGTTGCCGCACGACTCGGGGAAGCCAACATCAACATCAATCACGCTTACTCCGGCGTCGAGCCGGGTACGAATGCACCGCTGCTGATTGTTGGCGTCACCGATGCTCGCAAAGCTGCTACGATTCTAGACCAAACCGCTTCCGCCGCTGGCGGAAGCTAGACCTTCCTCCACGCGGCATTTCCTGCGGGTCACCGTTGGGTGGGCAGGGGTGACCCGCCGATATTCTTCCTACACACTCTCACGGGGTGCGGTCGCGTAGGCCGGGCATGGGACCTCTCCGTACCGGTGCTATTTCAATTGGGAGTTCCCCCGGCTCTGCCGGGGGATACTTACTTCCCTGCTATATGCTATCAATACCACAAGTCATTCGCGGATGGGAAATAGCGAGGAATCGGCGGCAGATTCGGCCGGCAAAAGTGCGCCGTCAGGCAGGATTATTTTGTGGTGGTTGGCACTTTCTGTTATGGCAAATTGTTAGGCCGAATACATCTGCTCTTGGCTTACGGCTCGAGAACAGCTTTCCCTGAAATTCCTGAAACCAGTTCGACCAGCCCTTGCGATCCGTCGACCACGACGACTTGTCCATTCTCAACTGCCGACATCACGCCGCGGACGGACATGACTGCAGGCAATCCCATTTCACGTGCAGTCACAGCACCATGGGAAAGAGGCCCGCCACTTTCGGTGATTATGGCCGCAGCGTTATAGAATAACGGAGTCCATGCGGGATTGGTCGTGCGGGCCACGAGCACAGCTTTGGAGGGGAAATTTCCAAAATCTTCTGGACCACGGACGATGAAGCATGGCCCGATAGCCCGCCCGGGGCTACCCGGCAGTCCTCTGAGCACGTTCTCTGCACCTTCCGTCAATGCCTCGCTCGCGGCGGATTCGTCCAGTACCCATGCGGGGGTTCGTTGCTGCGCGATCCGATAGGTTTCCTTGTTCCGTATCACTTCCGCCCGGCACCGTGTTCGCTGTGGCTCCGAAGGATCCGCGACGAGGGACTCCAGGCTGGCCTTCGTCAAGTAGAACACATCGCCTTCCGTATCGAGAACATTCAACGTACGCAGCTGTCGTCCCAGGCACATCGCACCCCTGTAAGCGAGCGGGTTTACACGTGTCGTCTGGTAGTGCTCGAGGTCATCGAGCATGGTGTAAGTGCGGGTGAGGCGGATCAGTTCGCGGAAGAAGAACTGCAGTTCCCGGGGCACCCCAGCGAGAAACTGCTGCTCGATTTCTGCGGAGCGAACCCGTTGCGCGCGTGCCGCCTCGGCCGGATCGGCCGGCGGTTCTCCCCGAAGCATGAGCGTCAGCGCGTCCAGGACGACCCATGGCTGACCCGACCACGTCGGCTGGCTGTAATCGACGTCGACCTCACGGTGCCCGTGATCCTCGAGAAACCGTTCGAAACGAGCTGCGAAATCCGGGTATGCCTTCAGGCGTCCTGCTTCGAAGAATTTGCGTCCTCGGGCCTCGACGAGCTCAGTCCGCAGGTCCGGGATCCGGGACGCCATCTGCGCCATTTCGTGAATTTCGCGATTCACGATCGCGGTTTTCGTGTCGCAGCCGGTCAACAAACCGTCGACGATCCCAAGCGTCCGCTCGGGTCCCGCGATCATCTGCACTAGAGCATGGAGGAGTCGGTGTAATCCGGACTGCGTCATCGAAATGGCGATATTGGGCAAGAAATATTCGGCGGCAACGGCAAGTACCGCATTAACGAACCTCCAGATCTCCTCGAGATTACGGGGTTCGGGCAACGCCTCCAGACGGCCGAGGCGGATCAGATACCGGTCCAAGTCGCGAGCCCAGTTCACCGGTAGCTCCAAGACCCAGGAAAAACGGCGGCGCACTTCGGGCAGTTCGGCGACCAGCTCCGCAGAATTGCGCGCCCTGATCGGCCGATACATCGCCAACAGGCGCACGGCGTTTTGATTCCCGTAGACGTAATGATCGAAAATCTGGAACCATTTGCCCTTGAGCGGCGGCAGACCCATCAGCGCCATGGAATGCTCGAGAGACTTGCTGAAGGCCTCATCGATGAAGTCCCAACTCAACGGCGTTATCGGATTTGGGAATCGCTCGGCCGATTCATCGCGCGTCCACCTCGCCTCGATCGTAGTGACCGGCCGCGATTGGAATTGATAGAGCCGCCCACGACTCCATCCCCATTCCATGTCCTGGGGCCAGCCGTAGTGCGACTCCACGCGCTGAAGCAACTGTGCGATGCCGGCGAGTTGAGAATCATCGACCGAGGGTTGGTCCGCCAGGCCCGCCGGCACGCCGCATCCCTCGACCCCGGAGGCTGTCGGTACAGTTTGGTACTCCTTATGCCCGATGGCGCGCTGGACGATCTTAAGGCTTGATTTGTCCAGCTCGAAATGGTCCACCTCGCATTCTCCCGCGACGACCGATTCGCCAAGACCGTAGTTCGCATCGACGACGATCCGGTCCATATTCCCGTGGACCGGATCAATGGAGAACGCCACGCCGGCCGTCTCGCACTCAATCTGGCGCTGGACGACCACAGCCATCCGTACGCCGGTTTGCCGGAATCCCTGGCGATTTCGGTAGAAAACCGCGCGATCCTCCCATAGCGAGATGAAACAGTCACGAATTCGCCGCAGGATCGTTTCCGTGCCTCGGACATTCAGATAGGTGTCGTGCTGGCCGGCGAAAGCGGCTTGCGACATATCTTCGAAAGTCGATGAGGACCTGACGGCGAACGCCGCGTTGGGCTCACTCGAAACCGACATTCGAGCCAGGGCCTCCCGGACGGCATCCTCTACCTGTTGGGGCAGAGGCACGCTCGCGAGGCGCTCACGGATCGCGGCACATTGAACGCGAAGGCGGTCCGGATGCTCGTAATCGAAGGACGCAATTGCGCCCTCCATCCAGTCCAGCCCTTCCATAGATAGCCGATGCGCTTCGGCGGTGACGACGAATCCCGGCGGAATGGGGAAACCCGCGCCCATCAGGCGGATCAAGTTCGCCCCCTTGCCGCCCACAAGTGATGTCATTCCCATATCGAGCTGATCGAATAATACGACGAGATTGACGGATACCATCTGACCTACCCTCGAAGGTCACGGCTGGGTCGCATGCCGTTTTGAATCGCGCGCAGGTGTTCGAGCGCCGAAGAGTCGGGAATCAGATGCGGCCGGCCATCGGCCCCTTGGAGTGCCAGAGCTGCGAGGTGGAAAGCATTCGCCTCGCCAGGCTTTGACAGGCCCGCCAAAGCCTGCGCGCACAGCTCGTCGCACGTCAGGGCGTAGCGCCCCAGGTGCTTGACGAGCGTGAATTTGATTGGGCCCCGGCCGTGGTAACTGCGATAAATCAGACTGGTGCAGACGAGCCGGGAGCTCTGGTTGAAATCGAATTCGAAGTCATACGGCTTGCCGAGGTGGCGCAGCGACTCCCGTATCGCGTTCGCGCAGTCGGCGTCTGCCAGCGCGGGGCGCAGAGCGATCATATGATCAACCTCCAGGCACTTTTCGAGCGGCCAGATGATCACCTTGGGGCTCATCGCGTGGACCACCCAGCCATAGCGGGCGCCCGAATGGATGTTCACTTGTTCACTCCGAAGCTCCGGCCGGTCCGCGAGACCCATTCGCTCGAAGTCCTGGGGTTGTCCGAGATAGACAGCCGAGTGGATCCAGAATCCAGGTAACAGGGTGGACGTGAGCTTGCGCTCAGTTCGCATGAGCAGGATATCGCCGGGCCGTAAGCGGGGATGCAGCTCATCAAGGGTTTTTCGGTCGAAGCACGGGGGTGGAAGCGGCGCGTGCAAATTGCCGACAGCGCCGAAAGCAAAGGCCTGGAGTGCGTAACGCGCCTCGTCGGCTGGCCGGAGCAGCAACTCGCGGAGCCTTTGCATTCGATGGACTACTCGGTCGCCGACCACTCGATGGAACCTCCGGTGGATCGCCGACCGTCGGTGTTGAATGAGCTCACAGAGCTGGCCGATTTCGGGCTCCTGCTCAATTCCAAGCTCGCGGACCGCGCGCCGGTGGCGGCGCCAGAAGCGTTCCGCTGCGACCATCGTTGCATAGTTCTGGAATGACGTGTACCTTTCAAAAATCCTCTCAAAAAAATCGGCTTCCAGGCCGAAGTCCGGCTCGGGCTCATTCAGACTCCGTCGGGCGAGCGGCTCGTTGCGGAACGTTTCAATGAGCTTTTGCGACTTGGAGTAAACCGTGAGCGCCGCCGCGAAGCCGAGAATGAAAGTGCGCAGTTGGCTTGGAAGGCTGCCCACGGCCTCGTATTCCCGGCAGCGGTCAATGATTTCGTAGGCCGAAATGCGGTAATTGCGATAGGCCAGCAGCATCTGACGCAAGCGGTCGTCTTCATCGGGGGTGAAATAGCCGCGTTGGCGCGCCGGGATGCTGGAGCGTGCGTGATACATTGCCGCTTCCAGGCGGTCCAGACCCTCGACAATCTGGAGGAGCGTCGCAATATCATCGCGGAACTGTGCGTCAGGTTCGCGATCCGTCATTTTCAACCTCTTGCGCCTTCGGCCAAGGGCGCACCAGGCCGGGCTGGTTCGAGTTGTTCGCCCAGTGACTCGATAGCCGAAAGAATGCTTCTGCCCTCGTCCGCAAGCCGCGACTGCGTACCACGATGGAATAGAAAATAAAAAAATGTCCGCGCACGGCGCCATGCGCTCCCCGTGCGGTCCCTATAAAGCAGCGCGTAATAGCCCGTGTAGGGCAGTGCGGCGGAGTAGATCACTGCCCAGAACGTTGGGAGTGTCATCCAAACGGCGGCAAGAAGCAGGAGTTCATAAAGCGGGAATACCAGGAAGCTGGGGTAGATCACGTTCGAGGCCCACTGGTCTTTGTCTTTCGATAGCGCGCGCGCAAGAGTTTTTACGGCGACGTAAGGAATCAGGTGGTTGAGAATCCCGAATACCGCCAGGGGCGCTCCGAGAAGCGTCAACTCAAGCTCGCGCACCAGAAATAACGCCGCCCGCGCCGGGTGCAACGGGAGATAGACCTCCGATGGCGCAATCCCCAATCTTTTGAGTTCGGCTCGGTGGCGCCGGACCCGCTCCGAAAGAGCCTCCACTTCCACCGCGCGGACGGCCAAAAGCTGACGATAGCCTTGCTGTAAGCGCGCCAGCAATCCAAACCATTCGGCGACCGTCGGCTCCACACTGCCGAGCGGCCGCGGCATTCCGCCCTGGGTGGCGATGATCTCGCTCGCATAATGCACGATCACCATCTCTCGACGGTCTTCGAACAGGGCGGCGGCGTCCGCGTCCGGGTGCGCATCGAGCCACTTGCCTACGTCGAGCGGGCGGCCGAAGCGCAGCCAGACGTCGGACCGAAATCGGTCTTTGCCGGTGTAGAGCAATCCCACCGGCTCGATTTCGAGCCCGCCGGGGTTCCCGTCTTTGCGCACGAATTCCATGGCAATGCGCGCCAGCCCCGTGTGGAAGTTTCGCATCTGGAGGTCTGAATGGCTGATGCCCTCCGGGAAGATGCAGATCGCGGCGCCTTGGGAGAGCGATTGACGGCACGTCTCGAAGGCGTGAACGTTCTCGCGGAGGTCGGCTCCCTTGGCGACGTCCTGAGCGCGGTGGAAGTAGATCACTCCGAGCCCTTTCCAAAGGAGTCCGAGCAGCGGATTCCTCGCCAAAGTGCTCTTCGCGGTCAGGGTGACTTTGCGGCCGAGCGCGACTATCGGCAAAAGCGGATCGACGAGTGAGTTGCTGTGATTGGGCACAAGCAGGACGGGGGCCTCCGCGGGGACGTTGTCCAGGCCCTCGATCTCAATACGCCGAAAGAACAGACGTAACGCGGCCGCCGCGAATATTCGAAAGAGCCGGTAGAACATCAGCTTCGCCTCCGGGAAGCGCGGGCAGGCCTTCCGCGTGCCGCAATCGAGCCCAGCGCCCGAGCACGCGCGGTCCGATTCGCCTGCACGTCAGCGCTACAGCCGTGCCGACGATCAGATCGATCACGTAATGGATTCGCAGCACCACGGTCGCCATAAAGATCAGGATGACGATGGGCACGTAGGTTAAACCGCGCAGCCGGTTGGTTCCGAGGTCGAAGTTGCAGAGATAAACCGACGCTCCTCCGTGCAGGCTTGGGAAAACTCCCAGTTCTCCCCCCGTGGCCGCAGTCGTACGCAAAATGAGCTGGTAGAAATACCCTCCCATGAGGGGGACGTGATACGCGGCAGCGTGGAATACCCCCGGCCCGTGCGCGGGCAGAAAGATGTAACCCAAATAGCAAAACGCATAGGTCGAAACCCAGCCCGTGAAGAATTGGTCGCGTTCGAGCGGAGGCCGCCCGAGCGCTCCCAGGACCAGGGACAGATTGACGTAGGCAAGGAATAGTACGTAAAAGAACGCAAAGAGCTCGACGCGTGCCGGGGTGATCCAGTGCTCAATCAAAAACGTCGGGTCCGTCCCGCCGAAAAGCGCCGCGTCGATCCTTGAGAGTGCCGCATCGGCGCGATAGCCCATTGCCGACATGCCTAGGAGGCCAAGTGAGGTATAGAGCGAATAGATGATGGCGGCGGCAATCACCGGCCGCGCGTAAATGACCCACCAGGAGCGCTGCCACCGGATGGCGGCAGCGGCAAAGGCCAAGAACCCGGCCAAAACCGAAAGATGCTGGGTCAGCAGCGGATACAACTCCGGCTGCTGCGACCGAAGCCGCGCCGCGCCCACCACCACCGCCACCAGAAGCAGACCAACAATCACCCAATCGATCGGGTGAATTTCCAGCTGAAGTCCGCGGAAACGCATGAGCCTCGCCTCGAAGCTGCCCAGCACTGCTCTTCGGTAATTTCCAGGATGTATATCCCGCTGACCGATAACATACTACCGAGCGCCATTCAGCGCAATGGCCAGGCGGATTTCTTCTCCGGATTTCGCACGGTAAACGCTGTGTATCCCCAAAACCCGATCAGTTGTGGAAAACATCTGGGCCGACAGCCTCCGCTCCATGTCGCCCCAGAACGGAATCTTTGGTAAGGGATTTATTGGGGAACCGTGTGAACGACGGAATAGCTCGCGTGCCTGTGGAGCAGGGAACTCCGCCAGAAGGGGGAGCGTTGGTTTGCCGCAGAAGGCGGGTTGAACGGGTTGAAGTGGTCAGGCCGCTCGCCGCTCATAGCGATGGTGGAGGCCTCCCCCCTGCGGGAATTCAATAATTTTCCCCCTCTCTGGCGGCTGAACGGCCCTCGGCTCCGGGGTGTCCTTGTCTAGGCCCAGGCGAGTTCGGCTGAGCTGATAATACACAAGATAGCTTTTCAAGATCCGTCGGAGATGGCCTTCTCCCAGCACGATCACAAGTTCCAGACAGTCGCCAGCGACCTGCGCGGGTAAGTCCCAAGAAGCAGGCGTGCCCTAACTCAGCGGGGCAGTTGCATCTCGCCGGAGATTTGGAATCGCGCCTCGACTCCGCCGGCACGTGCGTTGGGTTGGACGCCGCCTACAAAGACGGTATAACTGCCCGGGCGGACTGAGCGTTCGCCCTTCTCATTCACTTGGCTGAGATCCCTCGCGTCGAGGATGAAGGTCACGCGCCGCGTTTCGCCCGGAGCCAGGTGGATGCGGTTGAATCCCTTGAGCGCCCGGAGCGGCGAGGTGCGCGATTTTGGAACCTCCAGGTATAACTCCGCCACTTCGTCCCCCGCGATCTTCGAGATGTTGCGAACGTTCAACTCGGCGGTTAGTGGCTTTCCTGCCTCGAGCGAGCCCGACGATAACTTGAGGTCGCTATATTCAAAATTCGAGTAGCTCAGGCCGTATCCGAAATCGTAGAGAGGCTTATCCTGGAAATAGCGGTAAGTCCGATTTTGCATGGAGTAGTCTTCGAAAGCCGGCAGTTGGCTGAGCGACCGATAGAAGGTGACGGGCAATCTTCCCCCCGGATTGTTGAGCCCCGCCAGAGTTTCGGCAATCGCGGCGCCTCCCTCCTCGCCGGGATACCATGCTTCGAGGATCGCCCGAGCGTGCTCCTCGGCCCAATTCACAGCCAGCGCGCTGCCGTTCAACAGCACTACCACGATCGGCTTGCCCGTGGCGGCCAAAGCTTCGAGCAACTCCTGCTGGACTTTCGGCAAGACAATATCCGTGCGGTCGCCGCCGTTGAAGCCCTCCACGTGAATCGGCATCTCCTCGCCTTCGAGATTCGGCGACAACCCGACGAAAGCCGCGACGACGTCGGCTTGTTGGGCGGTTTTGACGGCTTCCTCGCGCAAGACATCGGCCGGCGGTTGCCACTCGAGCGTCAAGCCTGCGCCAAATAACTTTGAGCTGTGTCCGTACTCGACGCGCAGGGTGTGCGGGCGCGCGTCGTCGAAATGCGCCTGAAAGGAGGGCTCCTGCGGGCGCCGAGTGTAACCGCTCGTAGCCGTGACCGAGGTTCTCTGCGGAGGAGGGTTCGATTGGCTGCTGTCAACCGCCAGCTTGCCATCCAGAAAGACTCGAACCACTTCATGGACCTCGCAGCGATAACAGTGAAACTTGCGGAGGCTGAACGTGTAGTCGCCCGGGCCCGGCGGAGTCAGCGTGCCGCTCCAACGAACCGAGAACTCCTGCATCGGAACGCCGGGAGCCGGCGACGCGGCATTCCAATCGAACTGGATTTGCGAGTCCGTGCGCACCAGAACCGGCTGACCCGAAAAATTACTGTTCGCATAATATTCGGCCTTGAGACCGGACTCTTTTGCGCCGTCCACCGGGTGGAATACCGTGCGCGGCACCGGCAAGGGCAACTCGACGACATAAGGCGATCCCTGCGCGTATAGAACCCGGCTTCCACCGGAAAACTGCCTCAGTACCCCGTCAACAGGCAGGACGGGATGAGAAGGCGTCCCGTTGTAATTCCCTTCCAGGGATGGGAGAGATTCGGCATTGGGCCCGATCACCGCAATCGTCTTGACGCTTGGTTTGAAGGGCAGTATTCCATCTTGATTCTTGAGAAGGACCAGGGATTCGCGCGCCGCCTTCAACGCGAGCTCG
>QHZO01000228.1:0-2326 GCA_003224695.1 Acidobacteriota bacterium | reverse complement strand
TCACCGCCTGAACGAGCGTGACATATTCATCCCCCCAGGTCGTATCCGTCCCCGCGCGCGCGGCAGCCACCGAGCCGTGCTCGTCATCCGGCGTGAAGTGATGGCCGCGGGTGATATCGCCCACGGCGCCGCAATCCGAAGTGACGTAACCCTGAAAGTGCCAATCGCGCCGCAGGGTTTTTTCGAGGAGATCTGTGTTGGCGCAGCCGGGAACTCCATTGACGGCGTTGTAGACGCACATAATGGAATCCGCCTGGCCCTCGACAATGGTGGCGCGAAAAGCGGGAAGATAAGTGTCCTCCAGATCCCGAGGCGAAGGGTTTACGTTGAAGCTGTGGCGCAGAGGCTCGGGGCCGCTGTGGACGGCGTAATGCTTGGGCGTGGCCACCGTTTCCAGATATTTTGGATTGTCGCCTTCGAGACCTTTCACAAATTGCACCCCAAGCTGGGCGGTGAGAAACGGGTCCTCGCCGTAGGTTTCCTGCCCGCGTCCCCAGCGCGGATCGCGGAAGATGTTGATATTCGGCGACCAGAAAGTGAGTCCGTAAAAAATGCTGTGATTGTCCTCCTTCAGCGCCTGGTTGTACTTGGCTCGCGCCTCGGTGGCGATGACCCGCGCCTCCTGGTGCACGAGGTCGGCGTCCCAGGTGGCCGCCATGCCGATGGCCTGCGGAAACAAGGTGGCAACGCCTGCGCGCGCGACTCCGTGCAGCGCTTCGTTCCACCAATCGTAGGGTGGAATTCCCAGCCGGGGAATCGCCGGCGCCGTGTGCTGCATTTGCAAAACTTTTTCTTCCAGGGTCATCCGCGACACCAAATCTTCCACTCGTTTCTCGATCGGCAGCGACGGATCCTGATAAGGTGCGACCTTCGGCTTCCCGCCTGTGCCGGCGAGAATCGAGTGCAAAGCCGGAATAAGCAGCAATGAGATTATGATGGTTATTCTTTTGGATCCGGTCAGACAAAGCATTGCGGCCTCGCTTCAAGAAGCATAGTCGAGACAATCTGCGCGCGGGGGTGATTGTAAGCCCAAGAAATTCCGGCGTGAAGCACGATTCTTCGGGTGAGATTCAGTTGGATTGTTCCGAGCCAGAAGAGCCTCAAAAGGACTAAGCCTTGGGAAAAAGTGCGGCCCGCCTGAAGGGCCCAGGCGGGCCACACCAGCTTGTGGAACTACGATCAGAACGTAAGCTTCATACCGAGTTGAATCTGGCGCGGCAGCCGAGTTGAGGTGGCTTGGCCGAAATTACTGTTAGAGATGTTTGTACTAAACCCGTTGAATTGCGTGTGGTTCCAGAGGTTGTACGACTCAATGCGGACTTGCAGGGTTCCACCTTCCTGCGATTTTGGAAGGGGGATACCTGTAAAGTTCTTAAACACGGAGAAGTCGTAGTTGTTGATGCCCTGTCCGCGGACGTTGTTGCGGGCGCTGTCCCCGAAAGAGCCGGGTGTGTCCGGGCTGAAGGCGGCGACATCGAACCACTCGGCCTGGGTGCGAGGCCCCGTGTTGGGCTTGCCAATCAGATTGGCGCGGTATCCGCCGCAGCCGCAATGGGCGATATCCCCCGACTGCGAGATGGTGTACGGAAGTCCGCTATAAAAAGTAGTTACTCCTGAGACCAGCCAGCCCCCAAGGGCCGCTCGAGCCATACCATTGGCGTGACTGAAGAACGGCAGGGTGTAGACATAATTCACCACCATCATGTGCCGAATGTCGAAGCCGCAATGGCCGTATTCCGTGTGCAGGTTATAGGCGTTGGGAACACCGCCCAGGTCGTTGTCTACATAGTCGAGACAATGGGAATAAGTGTAGTTCGCGGCGAGGAACAAGCCGTGCCACTCGCTCATGCGCAGGCTCGCCTGAAGCGAATTGTAATTGGCGGTCGCGCGATTTTCGTACTCGTTGATGTTGGCCCACCCGAGGTAAGGCCTGGCCCCGTTCAGCAGCGGGTAAGCGGTTGCTGAAGGCAAGGGTTGGTTGATGTTCCGATTCATGGACTGATGGAATGAGCTGTTCCCCACATAAGTAAGGGAGAAGATGGTTTTTTCCGTGAACTGGTATTCGCCGCCGAAGTTCCATTGCACGGAGTACTGTTGAGGATAGGTCGCTTCCAAACTTTGGAGGTTGCCGGGGCTGGCTGTTGCAGTGCCGCCGCTCGGATTGTCGAGCGAAGCGTGATCGGTATAGCCACCCGCAGTGGAGTTGAAAATCTGCGGTGTACTCGAGAAAGGTGGATTGGGTCCGATGTTGTAAACGTCGTTTCCCTGGACGTTCTCATAGAAGAGCCCGACGCCGCCGCGGGCCACCATCTTGCCGCTCGAACCC
>QHZO01000033.1:8759-18944 GCA_003224695.1 Acidobacteriota bacterium | reverse complement strand
CCGTCCAAGCATTCGAAAAGAAAATTTCCACGCTGCTCGGCGCTCCGGGAGGCTTTTTCGGCGCGGTGCTGGAAGGCGTGACGCTCGGTAAAGTGAGCGGAGAGGTGGGGACGCTCTATGGCGACCTGGACGGCGCCGACGCCGCGCCCACCGCCGCGCAGCTCGCCGCCATCACACAAACTGCGCGCGACTTCGGCCAAGTGATGAAGAGCTGGAAGGCGATTAAGAAGACCGACATCCCGGCGCTCAACCAGCAGCTTCGCCAAGCAAATCTACCCGAGCTTCGGCTCGAATCGCCCCCTCAGCTCGATGAAGACTAACCGACCGCCGCGCGTCGAAGAATGATTGAACATTGCTTCCCAGCGGGCTTGCCGGAATTTCTCAGCTCGAATTATTTTTGAAACGATCCGAGCTCGACAAAAGGGCACGACTTCAGTCGTTCCGGACCACGCTCCTCACCCGTCCTTCAGTTGATGGGCCCCCTCCCCGCAGGGGAGAGGGTTGGGTGAGGGGGCTCACAGGATCGGCACGGATGAATCCGTGCCCTTCCGCGCGGTCAGCCTCACGCATGCAGCGCAGGGTTCGTAGTCGAACCCTGCGGTACCTCAGTCCTTCGGGGCGTCGGTTTCCCCACGAGCAATTATAGGCGCACTAGGTCGTTCGGCCGGCGGTCTTGTAAAGCTGCGCCCCGCGGTAATCGTCGCGCCAGGCGAGCCGGCAATCGAAGCCGGGAATTTGTCCATGCCAAAGAGGAGTTCTGGATAGCGGATTTTGTATCTTTTCGATTGAGAGATCAGGTGATTCAGAGAATGCGGAAGGGCCTCAAAAGGATTTTTGCAATCGCTCAGTTGTGCAATCACTCATTGAGCTGGCGTTTTGAAGCGGTCGTCTATTTCCACCTGAAAGCCGCTGGCCAGGCGATTTGTCTCATTGGCCATGCCGACCACCGCCATGAGTTCGGTGAACATAGCGTCCGTCATGCCGGCTTTCCGCGCCGCCACCGTGTGTGAAGCGATGCAATACGGGCATTGATTGGAGGCGCTGACGGCGAGGTAAATCATTTCCTTCGTGAGCGCGTTGAGCGAGCCGGGCGACATCACTTCTTTCACGCTCTGCCAAGTCCGCCGGAGCAGGGCAGGGTCGCGCGCCAAGGCCTTCCAGAAGTTGTTGATCCAGTCCGTTTTCCGGGTTGCCATAATGTCGTCGTAAACGGCGCGGACTTCCGGGCTTGCAGCCTGATATTCAACCAGTCCAAGCGTTGCCATTGTTCCCCCTTCGAGAATTTCCCCGTCCGCCCCTCAATCATCATGGGCGGTGCGCGCAACTGGGGGCCGCGCTCGACCGTGATTCTGTGGGCGCTCGCCGCCTGCGCGGTTGCGGCGAACGGCCACTTACCATCGGGAGGTTGCGGCGAGACCCCGCAACTGCGGGGTAAACTCCGCTCGCCGCTACAGATTCGGAGGTCGGCTCCTAGTGTCCGGCGCCCAGTTCGCGGACGATGTCGCCCACGAAGACTTTGGCATCGCCGAACAGCATCATGGTCCTGTCCAGGTAATAGAGAGGGTTATCAATTCCGGCGAATCCCGGGCTCATGCTGCGCTTGATCACCATCACCGTGCGCGCCTTGTCCACATCGAGGATGGGCATGCCGTAGATGGGGCTCGAAGGGTCGCTCCGCGCCGCGGGGTTCGTGACATCGTTCGCGCCGATGACCAAGGCGACGTCGGCTTGCGGAAATTCGGGATTCACCGCGTCCATATCCAGAAGCTTGTCGTAAGGGATGTCGGCCTCGGCCAGCAGGACGTTCATGTGTCCGGGCATGCGGCCCGCGACGGGGTGGATGCCAAACTTGACTTCCACTCCTTTCTTGCTCAGCGCGTCGTAGAGCTCGAGCACTTTGTGCTGCGCCTACGCCACCGCCATCCCGTAGCCGGGCGCAATAATCACGGTGTTGGCGGAAGCCAGAATGGCCGCCGCCTCTTCAGCGCTGGCGGAGCGGACGGTGCGCTCTTCTTTTGTCCCAGGCGCCGCAGCCTGCACTTGGCCAAAAGCGCCGAACATGACGTTCGAGAAAGAGCGGTTCATGGCCTTGCACATGATAACGGAAAGGATGAATCCCGAAGAGCCGTCGAGGGCTCCAGCGACCACCAGCACTTTGCTGTTCAGCACGAATCCCAGCAGCGCCGCGGAAAGGCCGGTGTAGGAATTCAGCAGCGAGATCACGGTCGGCATGTCGGCGCCGCCGATCGGAGTAACCAGCAGGGCGCCGAACAGCAGCGCCACCATCACCATCACCGGGAACAGTCGCGTTTGCTCGGGGCGAATCACCAGGGCCACCGCGACGGCTACGGCCGCCACCAATACCAATAGGCTGACCAGATTTTGCCCGCGGTAGGTGATAGGCCGTTGCGGGAGAATTTCCTGGAGCTTCCCGGCGGCGATCAGGCTGCCCGTCAAGGTGAGCGAGCCGATGATAACTTCGAGCGAGATTTCCCCCATCTCGAACCGTGTGAGGTGAGGGAGGCGCGCGTAATATTCGGCGCCTCCAACCAGCGCCGCCGCGAGCGCCCCAAAAGCGTGGCTCAGGGCGGTCCGTTGCGGCACGGCGGTCATGTGAACCAGGCCGAGCGGCACTCCGATCGCCGCGCCGACGGCGAGGGCTACGGCAATCCATCGGTATTCGATGACACCTGACTCCGTGAGCGTGGCGGCCACGGCCAGCACCGCTCCCACTTCGCCTGCCAACACCCCGTGCCGGGCGGTTGCGGGCGAACTTAGCCATTTGAGCGCCAGGATGAATAGGGCGATCGCGGCAATGTAGGCGATCTGAATGAGTTGGTCGGAAGGGAGGCTCATCGTTGCTTGGGTTTGCTTCGCTTGAACATCCGCAGCATGCGGTCGGTAATGAGGAACCCGCCCACCATGTTGCTGAACGCGGCGGCCACGGCCGCCGCGCCAAGGACGGTGGAGATCACGGTTTCATGGCGGCCGGCGATGATAATGCCGGCCACCACCACGATGGCGTCCAAAGCATTCGTCAGGGACATCAGCGGCGTGTGGAGCAACGGAGAGACGCGGCGGATGACCTCAAACCCGACAAACGCCGCCAGGACGAAGACATAGAGGTTCGAAATGAAGTCTGAAGGCACGTGTTCCTCCTTGACCGGCTCATCTGGCGCGAAGTAGGAGCGGGCCTTGTGCCCGCCCTCGGGCGACCACAAGGCCCGCCCCTACGTCGTGACGAGCGCGGGCAGCTTGAAGAATTCCCGCACGCGGGCGTTCACCACTTCGCCCCCCCGAGTGATCAGCGTCTCCCGCGTAATTTCGTCGTCCATATTGAGCTCGGTTTTTCCTCCCCCGAAAAGGTGCTGGACGAACGCCGCGACGTTTCGCGCGTACATCTGGCTGGCGTGATAAGGGACGCTCGAAGCCAGGTTGATTTGTCCAATGATGGTCACGCCGTGTTCGACGACGATTTGGCCGGGACGGGTCAGCTCGCAATTTCCGCCCCGCTCGGCGGCCAAGTCCACGATGACCGAGCCCGGCGCCATGGAGCCGACCATCTCCGCCGTGACCAGGACCGGTGACTTCCGGCCGGGGACTACCGCCGCGGTGATGACCACGTCGCTTTCCGCCACCACGCGCCCGAGCAGTTCGCGCTGGCGGCGGTAAAAGGTTTCATCCTGCGCCTTCGCATAGCCGCGCGCGTCCTCCGCGTCTTTGGCTTCGATAGGGAGCTCCACAAAGCGGCCACCCAGGCTCTGAACCTGTTCTTTCGCCGCCGGCCGCATGTCGTAAGCCGAGGCGACGGCGCCGAGCCTTCGCGCCGTGGCAATCGCCTGCAACCCCGCCACGCCCGCGCCAATCACGAACACGCGCGCCGGCGTGATGGTTCCCGCCGCGGTGGTGAGCATCGGAAAAACCCTCGGAAGTGTCTCGGCGGCAAGCAGCACGTCCTGAACGGTCTCGAGAGAGCCGAGCGGGCGCAAAAATCCGACCAGAATTTGGCCCCGGCCGAGGAGCGGCAGGTCGGCCTTGCCCGTCCGGTCGTTCGACCCGTAACAAAGGACCTGGATGACGATGCCGGCCTGAAAGGCGCTCGGCCGGTCGGGCACAATCCGGGCGCCTTTGGCTGTGTAAGCGGCGTCGGGATAGCCCGCGGCGTCTCCGGCGCCCGATTCGACCAGCACCTCGAAGCCTGCCTTCTTCAGAATGGGAACCACCAACGGGACCATCGCCACGCGACGTTCGTCGGGAAAACTCTCTTTGGGAATTCCGATCAGCATTGTTTATCTAATCCCGGGCCGCCGGGCCCGGCCGTTGAGACTTAGCTCACTATTATAAGCGCGTTGTTCGGAACCTGCGCCGTAGGGGCGGGTCTTGTGCCCGCCCTGGGCGACCACAAGGGCCGCCCCTACGTCAAATCGTCATGGTGCCCGCCCTGGACGACCACGAGGGTCGCCCCTACGTCAAATCGTCATGGTGTCCGCCCTGGGCGACCACGAGGGTCGCCCCTACGTCTTCACGTGGCGCACTCAGCCTTGAAAGTATAGGCGTAGTCGCAAGGATTCGCGGCTGGCCCCGTGCGGATCGAGGCGCAGGCAGGCTTCGCCCGAGGCGCCTGGATGGTCAGAGCGTCAGCGCCCTGAGTCCACTTGAGGTTTTCGTCGCTTCCGAGCATCCGTACGGACGTGATTTTTCCCGGTCGCGCCTCGGAGGCGAAGCCGAGAGATTTAATCCTCAATTCCTTTTCCGGCCAGCCCAGACAGACCGCGTACACCGCGCCGTTCCCGGAAGTGAACCGGACGTCTTCGGCGGTAAACTCTTTGTGTTTCTCCTCGCCGAAGTCGCCGCCCGCGAGCCTGGTGGGGCCTTCGCCGAAAATCTTCCAAGGGCGCGTGCCATAGATGGCTTCGCCGTTTGTCTCGAGCCACAGGCCGATATTCAGGAGAATGGACCGCGCCTCGTCCGGGATGGTACCGTCGGGTTTCGGCCCGACGTTGAGCAGCAGGCAGCCGTGCTTGCTCACAATGTCCACGAGCTCGTGGACGATTTCCTGCGCGGTTTTGAAATCCTCCTCGCGAACGTAACCCCAGGACTTTCGACCCACGGAGGTGTCCGTCTGCCAGACGCGCGGCCGGATGTTCTCCAGCAGCCCGCGCTCGATGTCGAGGACAGCCACATCCGCGGGATAGGCGTCATGCTTGTAATTGATCACCACGCCCTTTCCCCATTCCTCCGCCTGGCTGTAGAAGTGCGCGGCAAACTGCTGGCGATAAGGCTCGAACTCCGGCGCTTCGAAGCCGAAATCGAACCACATGAGGTCGGGTTCGTAGCGGTCCACAATGTTGACGGTGCGCGAAAACCAGTCCTCCAGAAATTCCCGCGGCGCCGTCTGCCGGAGCTCGCCCGGATGGTTGTTGATGAGGGGCGCGGGCGCGTGCGGCGTTCCGTAGAGGCCGGAAAAGCGCGGGTTGCTGGTATCGAAGTCCGGCTCGAAGGTGTAATAGGACCAGTCGAAGGCGCGGTGTGAGGAGACGCCCAACTTCAGGCGCTGATTGCGCAGGGCGCGGGCGAGCTCGCCCACCACGTCCCGCCGCGGGCCCATCTTCGCCGCCGTCCAGTCCGTAAAAATGCAGTCGTACATCGGGAAGCCGTCGTGATGTTCGCCCACGGGGACAACGTACTTTGCGCCCGCTCGCCGAAACAACTCCGCCCATTCGTCCGGGTCCCAGCGCTCGGCGCGAAACATGGGGATGAAATCTTTGTAACCGAACATGGACTGCGGCCCCCAGCGCTCGCGGTGGTAGTTGAAGACCTCGTCTTTGCGGCGGTACATCAGCCGCGGGTACCATTCGCTCGAATGCGCGGGAACCGAATAGACGCCCCAGTGAAGAAATATCCCAAACTTGGCGTCGTCGTACCAGGCCGGGACGCGATATTGGCCGAGCGACTCCCAGGTCGGCTGATAGCGGCGGGCGGCATCGGCTAGTCCTTTGTCTGCGCTTGTATGGGCAGGGAGCGCCGCGCCCCTACCGAGACGCGAAGCGGCGAGACCAAGGGCGGGCGCGGACAGGGTTCGCACAAAGTCCCGTCGTGATATGAAACGGCCCATCTGTCCACCTCCGCCAAGCGATCGCGGAAGCAGAATTTAACATGAAATCCAAGCAAGTGCTGTAGGGGCAATTCATGAATTGCCCCTACGTTGACCTGCCCGCCCTTCACACCTGCACCCTGGCTGGCATCGCCTACGCCTTGACTTCCCGGCCGCCGGGTTTTAGTCTTGGGTCACACTGAAGAGTGCAGGGTAGCCGGAATTCGTGGCGGGGATTCGAACTTGAAGGAGGTCGCGATGAGTCTCCAGAAAATCGCCCATGTCCCTCCCCCAACCGTGGGACCAAGCGCCAGCGTGATGGAAGCCGTCGAATTGATGGCGGAAGAAGGCGTGGGCGCGGTGGCCGTCGTGGACAAAGACGAGCTGCGCGGAATTTTCACCGAGCGCGACGTGATGCTGCGCGTGGTGCTCAAGAACCGCAACCCCGCCCAGACTCGCGTCTCCGAAGTGATGACCTCGCCGCCCCAGACTGCTCCGGATGACATGCCTCTGGACGAGGCTCTCAACTTTCTGCTCGACAAGCACATCCGCCACCTGCCGATTGTGGACCGCGAAGGGGGAATCCACGGGATGCTGTCGTTGCGCAACTTGCTCGAACATATGGTGGGCTATCTGCAACGAGAGCTTCATTCGCTCGACCAGTACATGGCCAACGACGGTCCGGGCGGGTGAACGCGTTCACTCGGCCGCTGGGCACTCGTGTCACTTGACAGAAATGGGTAGTCCGAGGCGCAGTCATTCCCGCGAAAGCGGGAATGACCGGCGCTTCCAAAGGGAGCCCATGCCGAATGACACCAGCACAGCCCGTTGCTCTCACTTGATTTCCGTGACGGTCATTTCAATCTGATAGCGGCGGTCGGATGCCACGTCGTCCACCTCACTGACCACCGTCGGCTTGCCGATCACCACCGCCGGGGTCCCCTGCCAGCGCAATGTCCGAAAAACCGGATTGGCGTTTGTGGGGCTGACGGTCTCGCGCTCGCCGGCGAGGCCGGAAGAGTCAACAGTAAGGTCGGCCTGGGCGTGATCGCCATCCAGTGGGGTCAGGCTGCAATCAATATTCATGCCTACATCCTGGTATTGAAACTCTCCAGCCTTGCTGGCGTAGGGCACGCGGCTGCCGACTCGGATTCGGCCATTTGCAGACCGCTGGCCCTTGCTTTTCGCCATCACCATCACGTAATTCCGGGTATTGATGGTCTTTCCTTTATCGAGTTCGCTCAGCTTGAGCTCGACCCGGTAGCGTTGATAGTCCGGCGACGAGCTTTCCGGCGCCTGAGCCGAAAGGTTCGGCGCTGCCAGAGGCAGGCCTGCCACCACAGTTAGCATCGCGATGGTTCCGGGGATGTTTTTCAACATGATCTCCTCCTGGTGGTTATTTCTCCGATGACTCCTGCGAAACCTCGATGGGCTTGATGTCGAGCGCCGCCACGTCGAGCTTCGGAACTTTCAAGTCTTCATCTAACGGTTGAAGCGAACCTCGGTCGCCCTCTTCCAAACGGCCCTTGCGAACGTAGGCGAGCAGCAGTTTCTCCTGCGGCGAAAGCGGGCGCGGGGCCGGGAACACAGCCAAACGGACCGTCTGCGAGTTCGCCGCGGGGGGTGGAACCCGCGTAATCAGGGGATGCGACACGCTGGGCTTGACGAGCGTTGGGGTCGGCGCGGACGTAGCGGATGTGAGCGGAGGGCCGGAAACCGGCGCAGGCCCATCGTGGCAGCGCCGGGAATCGCGGCGCCCGTCGAGCCTCGACGCCGCTCAAGATTCGTTCCTCGAGTCCCGCCCGCGGCTGGGTTCTCGCGCGCTCGCGAAGCGCCGCCTCCAGCAATTCGCTTTCGAATTGTCGCTCGTCCCTATCGTCCATGGGAACCGCCTAACAACCGCGTGAGCTTATCCTTCAGAATCTTGCGCGCGCGCCAGAGGCGTTCGCGCACGGAGCCTTCGGGGATACCGAGAATTTCCGCTACCTCAGCCGAGCTCAATTCCTCTCCCGACGAAAGCAAAACCGCCTCTCGAAGTTCCTTCGGCAGCGTTTCAATCAGGTGGCCCAGCAAGGCCTGCATTTCGCGCCTCGCGGCAATCTCCTCGGGTCCGGCGCCGGCCGCCTTGAATTCACTGACCGCCTCCGCCGCGTCGCCCAAGGGTATCTCCGGCGCCCTGCGCCGGCGGTCGAGGGCCACGCGCCAAGCCACTCGCGCCAGCCACGCTCGGCGATCGCGAATGGCCGGCCACTCATGGCGATGCCGGAAATATCGGAAGAACGTCTCCTGCGCCGCGTCCTCCGCGTCGTGATGGTTGCCGAGAACCGAATAACCGATTTGGTAAACGAGCCGGGCGTTTTCCCGAACCGCCGCTTCCATCTCCAGCGTCGCGGCCTCGGATGTCGGCATCGTCTCGCTCAAAACCATCGGCACCGGGTTGCCCATCTTGGCTCTCACTGAATAGACCTCTCCTCAGATTCAACCGTTGGAACATTTTCCTTCGCCTCAGCCTCAGCGGCCCAAGGGGCCATCGCATCCCTCATCTGCGCTCGGGCAGATCGCGATAGGCGCGCAGAATGTCATCGAGGGATATGACTCCTTCGAGCCGGCGAAGGTCGGCTCGGTGAATGACGGGCAAGAAAGGTGAGTCGCCCATGCGGCGCAAGCCGGCATCGAGCGAGTGGTCGGGATGGACGGCGGGCAAAGGCACCAATGAATTCAGGCTCGACAAAGGGCGCTGGCCGTCGCCTTCCTGTGACGACGCTTCCAACGCCGTCTTGCCGATGCCGCTCCAACTCCCCTCCGCCCCGCGCACCAGGAAAAAATCCGAGGAATCCTCCTCAGCCTTCCGTCGCGCCGCGTCAAGCGAGTCTTGCGCGTCGAGCACCACCGCTGGCGCGGGCCGCATGGCGTCTTCAATGCGCAGGCCCGCCTCCTCGCGCTGTTCTTCCATAGAGGGAAGCTCGATTCCGTCCTGCCGCGTCAGGAGATCGAATAGCGACGCCGACTGGTATTGCCGGGAGATGAGATAGGCGATGGTGTTGGAAATCATGACGGGGAGAATCAAGGAATAATTACCGCTGACCTCGAGCACCATGAAGATCGAGGTAAAGGGCACGCGCAAAAATCCGGCGAAGAGCACGCCCATGCCGACCAGGGCGTAGGGCCCGACCGAACCCGGCAACCAAGGCACGAAATTGTGCTCCAGGGCGCCCACGGCTCCGCCCAGCATCGCCCCGACGAAGAGCGTGGGCGCGAACATGCCGCCCGGCGTCCCGCTGGCAAAGGATAGCGTCGTGGTTAGGATCTTCAAGGCCGCGAGCAGCGCCAGCAGCCGCCATTCGTAACGGCTGTGCAAGGCCTGATCAATGTATTCGTAACCCGCGCCCATCACTTGGGGAAAGCTGAGGCCGATCCAGCCAATCAGCAGACCTGCGGCCGCGGGCTGAAAGTATTGGCTGGTCCGGCCGAGCGCCTTGAGCAGCGGGCGGAGGAAGGCGATGAGTTTGATAAAGACCAGCGAGGCGACGCCTCCGATGACCCCGAGGAACGCATAGCCCAACAGCTCTGAGGGATGGACGGACTGCTGGACCGGGACGTGAAACATCGGTTCCGGTCCCAAAAAGACGCGAACCACCGCCACGCTCGAGACAGCCGCCAGGACAATCGCGCCCAGCGCTCCTGCCGTCCAGTTGCCGATAACTTCTTCGATGACAAAAATCACCGCGGAAATGGGTGCATTGAATGCCGCGGCCAGGCCGGCCGCCGCTCCCACGGGAGCGATGAGCCGGATCTTGTCGCGCGAAAGCCGGAACCAGCGGCCGAGCGCGGAGGCGATCCCGGCGCCCATTTGAAGCGACGGGTCTTCGGGGCCGAGCGAATGTCCGCTGCCGATGGCCAGCGCGCAGGTCAGAAACTTGCCCCACACGGTTCGGAAAGGCACATAGCCCTCGAAAACGTAAACCGCCGCCTTCGTTTGGTTAACGCCGCTGCCTCGAACGCGCAGAAAGAAACGCACCACCAAGGCCGCCACGATCAATCCCGCGATGGCAGGCGCCAGGAGTAGGCGAATTCCCGAAGGCTCGAGCGCC
>QHZO01000033.1:0-8703 GCA_003224695.1 Acidobacteriota bacterium | reverse complement strand
AGAGCGGGAACAGCGAGTTCTCTCCTCCGCCGTAGGAGACAATGCCGGGGCGCGAAGCGGCTGCCGGATTGACGGCGGTGTCTCGGCTCAGGAGGCCCCTCTGTGATGCTCGCCGAGCACTTCCAGAGCCCAGTCAGCGCCCGTCGCCGGCCCGCAAGCTTTCGCTGCCGCGGCCTCGGCTTGGAAGACAAAGTCCATGGTGCTCACGATGGCGTCCGGGTTTCGCAAAAGCGCGCGCGGGCTCGCCTGCCGGGCCAGCTTCAGTCCTTGCGCGTATTGGCTCACAAGACCGATGTCCACTGGTGTCTTGCCCGGCCGAGCCGTGAGCTTATCGGCGCAGTCCTTCAATCGCCCCATTGCCGATTCGAACGCGCACGCTGTCCGCAGGCTCTTCTCCTGGATACTCAGCCGCGGATCGAAGGGGTCCAGAGCCTGAACGAGCACCGTGGTCTGGAGAAGCGCCCGCGACTTGGCGTCGCGGGGATTGATGGCGACGGCGCGTGACAGGAAATGCTGAGCTTCAGAATATCGGGTCATTTGAAATAGCGTCTCCCCGGCTCCGGCCTTTCAACGCATGGTTATAATAGCCGTCTTGAAGCAAGAACTCGCCAATTTGAACGTGAGCGCGCGCGTCGCGAGGGGCCTCGCCGGACATAGCCATCAATTCTGCTTCCGCTTGCGCAGTGGCTCCGCGGGCCCTGAGGTAGCGGTATACTTCCAAGCGCAGCGCGCGGCGACGGTCCTCATCCGGAATGTCCCAGACGCCATAAATGGCATTTTCGTAATAGCGGATCGCGTCGGCAACATTGCCTTCCTCGGCCGCCAGTAGCCCCAGCTCGCGATTCACCGGCCCGTTTTCCGGTTCCCTCTCCCAAAGATTGAGCAGGTATGAGCGAGCTTCAACGGTTCGGTGGGCGGAAATCAAAGCCTGCGCCAAGCGAAGCTGGAACAAAGAATTGTCGGGCGAATACTTCAAGGCGGTGCGGAAGGCCTCGATCGCCGCCTCGGGTTGTTTGGATTTGAGATCGTTTTCCCCTCGCTCGAACCAGGACTCCGCCCATGCTTGTTCCTTTGCATGGAAGGCCCGCGTGGCGCGGCCCACCGCGAAGAACGACAGCACCAGCACGACCACGATGGCTCCAATCAGAACTTCCTTTGGCAAGAGCAGGAAGGCGGAGCCGTGGAGGCGACAGTCCGGACATTCATCTATTCCGAGCGGAATCGGTCGTCCGCATTGTTTGCAGTGGCGAACCTCCGGCACCCTACGATCCTCCGAAAAGACCATCATAGCTCTCTCATGGGTTCGAACGTTAATCGGAAGTGCCAAGGCTAAGGCCTGTTTGCCGTTACAAAGTGAAGAGGGGAACGGTTTCACAGCCCCAGGAGGAGCCTGAACCAGCCGGCGGATGGCCCGGGGCACATGCTTTGCGTGGGCGGGTCCTCAGCGCATCGTTCGGCTGACGGGCGGTGGTTCTTCTCGAATTCACGATGCCTGAGGTTAGCCTGTGCTCTTCATTCCAAAGGCGATGCCGCCCACGGTGACCTGGAGCAAGTGGAGAAGCTCGCGGCGGCGGGCAGCGTTGCGGGGCCTGTGGCGCCACTCGTCGAGGAAACGAATCTGAAGGTAGTTGAGCGGGTCCACGTAAGGATTGCGAAGGCGGATGGACTCCGCGAGCACTGGCTGGCGCCCGAGCAAGTGCGGCGCGCCATTCACCTCCAGCACCCAGCGCACGCTGCGGCGGAATTCTTCCTCGATGCGCCTGAAAATCTCCTTGCCGAGCCGCTTCGGCCGGACGCGCGCCACATAGCGCGAAGCAATGTAGAGGTCGGTCTTGGAGAGGGAGATTTCGGCATTGTCAAGGAGCGCTCGGAAAAACGGCCAGGAACTGTACATCTCCCGAAGCAAGCGGAGTCCTGGGCTGCCGTGGATGGAGGCAAACTGGTCGAGCGCGGCGCCCAGGCCGTACCAGGCCGGCACGAGCTGGCGCGATTGCGTCCAGGCGAAGACCCAGGGAATGGCCCGCAGGTCTTCGACATGGAATTTACTTTCGCGGGAAGGCCGGCGGCTGGGGCGCGAGCCGAGGCGCAACTGCTCGATCAAGTCAATGGGCGTGGCTTGGCGGAAGTAGCTCGTGAATTCCGGCGTGTCGTAGACGAGTGCGCGGTAGTGTCGGCGGCTGGTTTCGGCCAATTCCGCCGCGAAGCTCTCCCATTCCGCAAGCCGTTTTTCCTTGATGCGCGGCCGCGTCAACAAGTGAGCGTCGAGGACGGCCGCCACGAGCTGCTCGAGGTTCCGCTCGGCAATGACGGGATCGGCGTACTTGAGCGAGATGACCTCGCCCTGCTCGGTAATGCGAATTCGCCCGCCGGGCGCGGCGTGGGGCTCGGCCCGAATGCTTTGGTAGGACTGTCCGCCACCGCGGTCAATCGTTCCGCCTTTGCCGTGGAAGAGCCCCAATCGCACGCCGTGCTTTTCGGCAAGATTCGCCAGGCGCTTGGCGGCGCGAAACAGCGCGACGTTGGCCGCGAGATACCCGGAATCCTTCACCGAGTCCGAATAACCGAGCATGACTTCCTGGAAGTTGCCGCGCGAGCGAAGCACCTGCCGATAAAGGGGGTCGGAGAATAGCTCGTCAAGTATTGCGGGCCCGGCCTCGAGGTCGTCCACGGTCTCGAACAGCGGCACCAGGTCAAGCCGCGCGCGAAGCCGGCCGGACTCCCATGTGACCAGTCCTGCGGCGCGCGCCAAGAGCAGCACATCCCACAGGTCCCGAGCGCTCGACGACATGCTGAGGATGTAAGGCGAAGCCGCTCGCTCGCCATGAAGGTCTTGAATCTGTTTCAGGCAGTCAAATTCGGCGATGGCGCGCCGCGTGGCGGCGCTGAGCTCGAGCGGCGTGGTGAACGGCTTGCGTTGCGCGATGAGCAGGCGAGCGGCTTCGAGACGCGCTTCAACAGGTTCGGCCTGAAACCCCGAGGCCTCGACGAGCTCCGTCGCCGCCTGGCGGGTGACCGAAGAATGCTGGCGGAAGTCGAGGCGAGCCGCATGGAAACCGAAAACTTGGGCCGCCACTTTAAGCCGGCCGGGGCCCAGGCGCGCCAGGCGGCGGCTTGAATGTGAGGCAAGCGTTTCTTCGAGCAGGCTCAAATCGCACGCGAATTCTTGCGCGTCGGCGTAGGCGCCGCGCCGACGCTTGGCGGTCTCGTCGAGCCGCCAAAGCATGACCCGGACCTTGTGCCGGTAAAGTTCGCTCGGCTGATCAATTCGAGTGAGCGGGCGAGCGGCTGGAAAGCGGCGGAGGTCGCGCGCCAGAGCCCGTCCCAGCGTCGGCGCGAGGCCGGGGCGCCGGCACGGGAAAGGCAGCAGGCCCAACAATCGGCGTGTCGCCGCGCGGTAATAGCCGAGGATACTTTGCCGCAGACTTTCCGCCGCCGCGTAGCTCGTCTGGGGCGTAATGGTTGGGTTGCCGTCGCGGTCCGCGCCCACCCAGGAGCCAAAGGCGATAAAGGGCTGAGGAACCGGGAGCCGCGGGTCGAAACGCCGGCACTCCTCGCAAAAATTCTCCCAAAACGTTCCGGCCAGGTCGTAAATCGTCCGCTCGAGAAAGACCAGCGAGCTCTCAATTTCGACTTCAGGCCCGATGGGGCGCTCGCGGATTTCGTCGGTGAGCCAGAGGGCTTCGATCCAAGGGTCCACGGCGCGCTCGGCGGCAGGGCCGAGGTCGCCGGCTAGTGCGTCGAGCGTGCGGCCGATGCGCAGGACGTGGTTGAAGACGCTGCGGCGCTTGGCCTCGGTGGGGTGCGCGGTCAGCACGGGCGCGACGCGCATCGAGCCGACGAGGCGGGCGAGCTTCGCCGCTGGGACGCGCTGGCGTCGGAGCTCGCTGAACGTCCGCCGGAGCGACATTGGCGCGCCCGCATCTTCGCGCTCGTAGGTTTTCAGCCGCCGGACGCGCTGCCGTTCCTCAGCGAGATTGACGAGATGGAAAAAGAGGCTGTAGGCGTGCGCGACCTCGGCGGCGCGCTCGAGCGGGAGGCTCCCGACCACACGCTCCTTCGACCGGACGAGCCTTGGGTCGGCGTTCTGGCGGATCTGCTTCGCCAGGCCCCGCAACCTCTCGATAGCTCCGAAGGTCTGGGCAGGGCACTGCTCGCGAATAATCGCGCCCAGGCGCGTGGTGAGAAAACGGACTTCATGGCGACCCGTTTCGTCCATTGCGGGGATGCGAGGCTCGAACCTCGGCCCTTGAGTTTGTAGGATTCCAATTCCAAGGCGCCGGCCAATTATTTCCTATGTGGAAGCGGCGTCATGCGGATGCGAGCCTCCTCGATAACTGAGAAGTGTCCTGACCAATCGGTTCTACTCTCTAAAACCGCCACGATCTTGGCCGTGAAGGTTGAGGGAGAAAGGGCCGTAACGCGAAAGAGAATGATGCCCGCCGAAGTTGTCAGACCGGCACGAAAGGCGAGTTCTCCAAAGTCCTTGTCAAAGGTCACGAGGACCCGCGCCTCTTCTTCGGCACGCCAGACAACTTCTCGATCCGGCGATCCGGGGCAATCCGTGCGCACCCAAACTACGTCATGGCCGCGAGCCCTCAAAGCATCAACCGCATCGCGAGGAAAATTCTCGTTGGCCAGGATTCGCATGAGGCGGGGGAGACTTGAAACACCTTCTAACCGCGGGCAAACTCGCTGGCATAGTGTAAGCACGCCAAGATGTCTTCATGGGTCAGGCCGGGGTAATTTTTCAGAATGTCAGCCTCCGTCCATCCTTGACCCAGGAGTTCTAGAATAAACTCCACCGACAAGCGGGTGCCCTTGACCACCGGCTTGCCAGCCAAAATCGCCGGGTCCACAACGACACGGTCCTGCCATCCCATGGCCTGGTGCCTCCAACCGCATCACAGCGCGCCGAACACTTCTGCCTTGGCGCTTGAACGATTCTAACACCGATTGCGGTCCCCGCCTGACTGCCGGTCCTCTACAAAGCCCTGGCTCTTGAGGAAACGCACCAGTTCGCGCGCCGTCACCTGCGGCATGCGGCTCATTCAGGAATCCCGACCGTGAGCTCCTCGACATGCACCAAGCGATCATCTTGGGGCACGGGCTGCGCGTGTGCCAGTAGGGAGGCCATGTGCTGCTCAATCGCCTCACGGATGTTCCGGCGCGCTTCCTCAATCGTTTTGCCGTTCGAAAAACAGCCGGGGAGAGTGGGGCTGTAGGCGTAGTAGCCCGCGTCTTCGAGTTCCTTCTCAATGAGTATCTGGAATGAGTAATATCGCACTATAGTCCTCTGAGCCTGCCATGCCGTTGCTTGGCGCCGCGAACGGTTTCATGTTACGTCAAAGCGTTCTGCCTTGAATTCTAGCATCTTTCGGCCGGCTCTTACGCCGGGACGAGGTCGTGCTTCGAGAGCGCCGCCCTCAAAGCTTCGAGCGTCGGCTCGACGGAGAGCCGTTGCGGGTTCGCCTCGCTCGCCGCACTGTGCCGCATCACGTATTCGGTGTCTTTCAACTGATTGCCGGTGAGCACGGCGACCACGTCGGCGTGCCGCTCGATCTTGCCGGCGCGCACGAGCTTGCGGATGCCCGCCACGGTCGCGGCGGAGGCGGGCTCGCAGCCCACGCCGTCCTCGGCGAGCAGCGTTTTGGCCTCGAAGATTTCCTCGTCCGTCACCGATTCCGCAAGCCCTCCGGTCCACTCGAGCACGCGCCGCGCCTTTTTCCAATTCGCCGGCTTTCCGATGCGAATGGCCGTGGCTTCGGTGGAAGGTTTTTCGACGGGCCGGAGCTCCGCGTCTCCATCCCTCATCAGCCGGTAGAAGGGGTTCGCGCCCTCCGCTTGCACCACCACTACGCGCGGGACCTTTGCGATGAAGCCCATCTCCTTGAGCTCCCTCAGCCCCTTGCCGATAGCGGATGCGTTGCCCAGGTTTCCTCCCGGCACCACGATAAAATCCGGCGGGCGCCAGGCGCGCTGCTCCATCATTTCCACCACAATGGTCTTCTGCCCCTCGATGCGGAAGGGATTGATGGAGTTCACGAGATACAGCCCCATCTCGGGCGCGATTTCGCGCAGCAGCTTGAACGCTTGGTCGAACGTGTCGCCGACTTCCACAACCGTGGCGCCGAAGTCGAGCGCCTGCGCGAGCTTCGCGGCGGAAATCTGGCGATAGGGAACGAACAGCAAGGCTTTCAATCCGGCGCGCGCCGCGTAAGCGGCCATCGAAGACGAGGTGTTGCCGGTCGAAGCGCAGGCGACCATTTTCACCCCTCGCGCTACCGCACGCGTGATGCAGGCGGTCATCCCCAGGTCCTTGAACGAACCCGTGGGGTTGTTTCCCTGATGTTTGATGGTGAGGTGAATCGGCCCGGCCCACCAGCCCGCGCGCCGGGTCCCGACCATGGGCGTCGAGCCTTCGGAGAGCGATATGACGCGGTCGCCGGGCTCGACGAACGGGATGAGCTCGCGGAAGCGCCACACGCCGCTGCGGTCAATCGGCTCGCCGGAAAGCCTCCGCTGGTGCCAGGCGCGGCGAAGCGCTTCGACGTCGAAAGGCTCGAACTCGTAGCGCACTTCGAACAGGCCGCCGCACTGGGCGCACGTCGTCTCCTCGTCCCTCGGCGCGGGCCGCTTGCCGCACGACTCTTCAATACATTGGAGATAGGCGGAGGACATTGTAATTAGTCACTTGTCCGCGGTCTCTTTCCCCTTGCACGGTCGAGGGTCAAAGGTTAAAAGTCCAAAGTCCTCACGTTTGACTTTCGACGCTCAACTTTCGACTTGTTCCCCCGCGCGCGACAACGGACCCGAGGCTCTCAGAGTTTGAATTCCTCATGCACCGCGCGCACGGCTTCCTTGACCTCGGAGGCTTTCACTGCGAATGAAATGCTCAGCTCCGAAGAGCCCTGGGCGATGGCAATCAGGTTGATGCCGCGCTTGCCGAGCGCGCCGAAGGCCCGGCCGGCGATGCCCGGCGTGCCTTTCATTTTTTCCCCCACCACCACGACCACCGCGACTTTCGGCATGACTTCGAGCACGCCGACGTATTCGTGGAGCATTTCGAGCTCAAAAGTTTTTTCGAGTCGCGCCTTGACGCGCGCCAAATCCGCTTGCCGGATGGCGAAGCAGAGGACGTTTTCCGCCGACGATTGCGTCGCCATCAGCGTGGTCGCATCTTCCAGGTGCAATCCGTTGAAGACCCGCGTGGCGAGGCGGGGGAAGCTCAGCGAGTCCTTTCCGTTCATGGTCACCAGCACCGCGTCGCTCACCGAGGTGATGGCCTTGGCGCCGGCCTGGCCGTTCACGGAGGCGGCGCAGATCTTGGTGCCTGGACAGGCGGTGTTGAAGGAATTTTTGATCCAAACCGGAATTTTCTTTTTCATCACCGGCTGGATGGTTTTCGGGTGCAACACCTTGGCGCCGAAGAACGACAGCTCAATAGCCTCGCGGTAGGAGATTTCCGGAATGATGCGGGCGTCCGGGACCAGGCGCGGGTCGGCGGTCATGACGCCGTCCACGTCCGTCCAGATCCAGACTTCGTCGGCGTCGAGCGCGGCGCCGATAATCGTGCCGCTGTAATCGGAGCCGCCGCGGCCGAGCGTGGTGCATTGTCCGTCATGCGTGGCGCCGCGAAAGCCCGTGATGACAGGGATCGCACCCGAGCGGCGCAGGCCGGCCAGCCGCTGGCGGGCCTTGTGCGTGGTCTCGTCTGCGAGCGGCGAGGCGTTTCCGAAACTATCGTCGGTGACGATGAGCTCGGTGGCATCCACGGCTTCGGCCTTGTGCCCTGCGGACCGCAAAATGGCGGCCATGAGCGTTGCCGACATCAACTCGCCGAGGCTCGAGAGCGTGTCCATGGCGCGGGGAGTGACTTCGCGGACCAGCGAAAAGCCCGAACAGAGGTTTTCAAAATCCTGGATGAACTCGGCGAGGCGGGGAAGGACCGTGGCCTGTTCGGCGGCGGAAAGGAGCTGGACGGCAACTTGGCGATGGCGGCGCGCCAATTCCGCCCGCACCCCTTTCCAGTGCTCGCGGTCTCCGCGGCTGGCTTCCGTGGCGGCGCGGATGAGCATGTCCGTGACGCCGCCCATGGCGGAAACCACAACGGCCATTTCAGAAGTGTCGAGGTGCCCGGCGATGATTTCCGCGACCGAGGCCATGCGTTCCGCGCCGCCCACCGACGTCCCCCCGAACTTCATCACGCGGAGCGGCTTCTTATCCTTGCTGGTCGTCAAGTCTTTCCTCCCGCTTTTTCCCTTTCCGGCACAATTTTACCCTCGTTCGAAGCCGGAGCGTCGAATCCGCCTCCGGCTTGCTAACGAATCGCCGCCGTCTTGGGCGTGGCTGTGTCCCGGCCCGGCCGGGGCAGGTTGGAAGCTTTGGACGCTGGCGTAGATTCGCGGACGACTTCGATGAAGACTTTGGCCGGGAGCGACAGGTAACGGTCGCGACGATAAATCAGACCCAGTTCACGGAAGAGCTTATGTCCCTCCAAGGGAATCAGCTTCAGCACGCCCGCGGGGACTTCGGGCCCGGCGTAGGTCCGGCTGAGCAGCGACACGCCGAGGCCCGCGCCCACGAACTTCTTGATGCTTTCGACGCTCGCGAGCTCCATGGAGATTTGCAGCTGGTCGCGGTACTCGCGCAGCAGCCGGTCCATGACGTTTCGCGTGTGCCCGGTCTTCGGAAGGATGAGCGGAT
>QHZO01000226.1 GCA_003224695.1 Acidobacteriota bacterium | reverse complement strand
AGCGGGTCCTCCTCGTTCAAATCGCGCATTTCGCGGATCTCCGGGTGGCGATAAAGCGCGTTATCGTCAAAATTCATCTTGGCATCGAGCGCCACGAGTTTCTGGTCGCGCGTGACGACCAGCGGATTGATTTCCGCAAGCGACGCGTCGGTGGCCTCGAAGGCGCGGTAGAGGTTCGAGAGGAAGCGGGTTGCTTCGTGGACCTCATCACCCGCGAGCGCGAGGCCGAAGGCGATTTTGCGCGCCTGGAAGAGTTGAAATCCCACAGCCGGGTCCACATATTCCTTGAGGATTTGTTCCGGGTGTTCGGCGGCGACAATCTCGATTTCGACGCCGCCTTCGCGTGAGGCCATAAAGACGGGCCGGCCCGTGGCACGATCAACCAAGACGCTCAGGTAAAGTTCGCGCGCAATGGCCAAGCCTTCCTCGACCAAGACGCGCTTCACTACTCGGCCCTCCGGGCCAGTCTGCGGGGTGACGAGCTTGCTGCCGAGCATCTCGCGCGCCAGCCGCTCGCCTTCGACGGCGCTATGGGCAAGTTTCACTCCACCCCCTTTGCCGCGCCCTCCGGCATGTATCTGCGCCTTGACCACCACGGTCCCGCCCAGGCGCTCCGCGGCGGCACGGGCCTGCTCGGGCGTCTCAGCGACTTCACCTCGCGGGACGGGGACGCCGAATCGCGCGAAAATCTGCTTCGCCTGATACTCGTGAATCTTCATATATCTAACAGCCTGATGAAAAGCGTTCCGGAACGATGTCATTCCGATCCGTCGGCTGACGGAGAGGAATCTCGCTCTGAAAACAAGGGCACGGCGAGATTCCTCCTCGTCCCGCAAAGCGGGACTCCTCGGAATGACAGTCGGGGGACGTTTTCCATCAACCTCCAAAGGCTCGACATTATGACTCAGGAAGCGGGGAAAAGGGGAGTGTTTCTCAGCACCCAAAAAGCGAGGATGGCGAAAAGAAGGGCCCAAATGAAAGATGGTCGCACGAAGACGCGCGGCAGCGGGCGTCCCGTTATCAGTTCCAAAAGCGACGAGAGGCTTGAGTAGCCGACAAAAGGCAGCGACGAAACTGACAAGGGATTCAAACGAAACGCTGCTCCGAGGTGGCCGTGCAGCAACTGGTGGAGCGCGCGCAGCGTCCCGCAACCGGGGCAAAGGTAGCCCGTCAAGGCGCGAAAAGGGCAGGGAGGGAAAATCCCTCCGCGCGCGGGGTCGAGGAAAAAAAGCAGAGCCAGGGCCAAGCCACATGCGGCGGCCATCGTGATGGCTTTGCAAAGTGCCGGAATCCGCGCCCGCCGTGGCGCCATTTCGATCAATCGCCCACCCCCGTATGCGACAGATTCGACAAGACTCCGAATGCCACCAAGGCGATATAGAGGGCGACGATGAAGAGTCCCGTGCCGAAGGCAATCCAGCACCACATCTTGGCGTTCTTGGATGAAACCTTGGCGCCCTCGATGTCCCCCTTGCCCACTTTGCCGTTCACCTGTGCGGCATAAACAATGGCCGGAATCCCCAAAGGCCAGCAACAAAAAATCGTGCAGACGATGGATTGCCACAAGTAATTGGGGATTTGAATAGGCTGGGGTACACCTGCAACGGGCTGGCCGGGCGTGACGGAGGTTATGGGCGCAGGGGCCGCTCTCAGTTCCGTGCCGCACTGGGTACATTTCCAGGCGTTTTCATCATTCGGATGCCCGCAATTTCTACAGTACATGGATGTCTATCCTCTCAACCCGAAATATACTAGCGTTGCTGTCAGAGCCAAGTAAGCGAGCCCGAAGAATCCCCCGGCGACAATACCCACCCAGGCGTGGACCTTCCCCTTTACTTCCGGATGCTCGCGCGCGTTGCGAAGACCTTTCAGCCCCAGGATCAATCCGATGATGCCGAGCGCCATGCCGATAAAAGGGATGATGGAAAAAACTCCGCAGTAATAGGCGGCCAGCGCGGGCCCATTTTTATAGGGGAAGAGCGTAGCCAGCCCGCTGTCGGTGACGACAGCGGCCGGGGCGGGCGAGACGGGGTGAAGAATTTCTCCGCATTGAGTACACTGGTAATTGTTGTCGTCGTTCTGCGTCCCGCACTTGGGGCAGTACATAGGTTC
>QHZO01000225.1 GCA_003224695.1 Acidobacteriota bacterium | reverse complement strand
CACCCGCAACTACGTCCAATTGACGCTGCTCGCGCCCGGAAGTGTCAATCCCAACCCCGGAAGCTTCACCGGGCCGCAAACCACGGCAGCGTCAGGCCGGCCCTACGTCAACGGGAACCGCGAGCAGTCCGACAACTTCATGCTCGATGGCGTGGATAACAACCAAGCCTCGGATAATCTGGTCGGGTACACGCCCAGCGAAGATGCTATCCAAGAGTTCAGCATGATCACGAACAACGCGTCGGCGGAGTTCGGGAACTTCCAGGGCGCCATCATCAACACCACAATAAAATCGGGAACCAATCAACTCCACGGGGACGCGTTCGAATTCTTTCGGAACGACGTTTTGAACGCGGCGAATTGGGGCTCCAATTATCAGATTCCGCACGTGGATAAGGGCAAGCTGCGCTGGAACGAATTCGGCGCGACGGTCGGGGGACCGATCAGGAAGGACAAGCTCTTCTATTTTGGCGATTACCAGGGCGAGCGCTGGGACAGTCCTGCCTCGGCAGGCCGCGCCACAGTCTTCACGGACAAGGAACGCGCGGGCGACTTCAGCGAGATCTGCCAAACCGGCTTCACCGCTGGTCTGTGCAACCCGGCGCCGGCAGGGTCCGGGTTGTTGGCGATTCAACTTTATAATCCGTTCCAGGTAACGAGCGGCAACCGGGCCCCTATTCCGAACAACAACTTGGCCGCGGCTGGTCTGACGATTGATCCGGTGGCCAACAAGCTCTTTACCTCGAGTTTCTATCCGGCGCAGATACCTGGCTTCGGGGCACGCAACGGCCTGCAGAGCAATCAGCTCAACACCACCCGAAGCGAGACCGTGGGAGACCAGTTTGACGTCAAACTGGACTACACTCTGAGCGAAAAGGACCGGATTTCCGGGCGATATTCACAGAGCCGTTCGGCTTCACCCAACTTCAACTCCTTCGCTCTGTTCTTTAACGGGTTTTACAACACGCCGACCAGGAGCACGGTGATAGATTGGACGCGCAATATCAACCCCGCCATGGTTAACGAAGCTCGAGTGGGATTCAATTACGTAAAGCTGAACAACGGCGGCGCTGACAACGGCCTGGGGAATGTCGGCACGACACTTGGCATTCCCGGCGCGAATGACCGCGGACCGGGGCTGCCGTCCATCTGCGGGTTCACGTACGTGAGCTGCATCGGCAATTCGAACATCGGCACGCAACAGCTTTTCGCGGATACCTCCATTCCGTTCAGCGATGACATGACCATTACTCACGGACGCCACATCTTCCATAGCGGCTTCCAATTGATCCGAAGCCGGATTGACACCTTCTATGCCGGCAATTACGGCAGGACCGGAGGTATTAGCTTCAACGGTCAGTACACGGCCGGCCCCTCTGGTAGTGCGACCTCTGGCACGGTGGGTTGCACCAGTGGGACCCCGCCTTGTGTGCCTACCTCAGCAGCAAACCCTCCCTTCTCCCTCACAATTGGATTTCCAGAAGCGGACTTCTGGTTGGGGTTTCCGAATGACATTCAACGCGGCGTGGACACGGGAACCTGGGGACAGCGCTCCAACATGTACGCGGGCTATTTCCAGGATGACTGGCGAGCCACCGACAACCTGACCGTGAACCTCGGCTTGCGTTATGAGACTCACACACCCTGGGTTGAAGTGCGCGACCGGCAGGCTAATTTCGGCTTGATCAGCGGAACCGAGTACTTCGCCGGCAAGTCTGGCTGCCCCTATAGCAACTGCCGGGCTTTGTACAACAGCTATAATGGCGGCTTCGACTTCCAGCCCCGGTTGGGATTTGCCTGGACGCCGGGCTTCCTGGGCAAAGCATTCGTCGTTCGCGGCGCCTACAGCGCCTCATCGTACCTCGAAGGGACTGGCACCAACCTCCGCCTGCCGTTGAATCCGCCCTTCGCCGAGGAACACAATACGATCTACAATCCCGGCGATCCATCCTCTATCGGAAACTCAACCGACAACGGGTTCACCGTGCTGACGTCGCCGACGGATCCGTTCGCTTGCGCAACAATGGAACCTCTCAGCCGAGCATCAGTTCGGCAATGCGACGGTTCTTTCCATCGGCTATGTCGGGCAGAACGCTACGCACCTGATGAACCCAATGCCGTACTTCCAAAGACGGCTGGTGGGAGAAGCCGGTTGTAATTCGGAGAACGCCGTACTCTTTAAGGGCGCACCCATACCCACTTGCGCTAGCCCCTACCTTTCCGGCAATCCGGCGCTTGCCAACATCAGCCAGATTTCCGGGACGGAATCGAACGCCGACATGTGGTACCACGGATTGCAGGCGACCTTGAAGAGGCGGTTCAATAACGGTCTCCAGTACCAGGTGGCTTACACCTACTCCCACTGCATGACCAATTCCATCGGCTACTACGGGTCCTGGGGCGGGCAGGTGGTTCCCACCGCGGCTTACTGGCAGAACCTCTACGATTCTCACTCCGAATGGGGATATTGCGAAAG
>QHZO01000224.1 GCA_003224695.1 Acidobacteriota bacterium | reverse complement strand
TTACCCTTTACCCTTCATCCTTCATACTTCACACTTCATACTTCATACTTCATCCTTCATCCTTCGCAATTTGCACTTGCCCTCGACAGTTGCCATTGCCGCCTTGTAATCGGCGGGTGTGTTCAGATTATCAAAAATTCGGGGCGAAAACCCTGCCCGAGCCAGTTCCGGCCAGCGAACGGTGTGGCAGCGAACGTTCGGGTAGAACTTCCGAACGGAGAATTCTCCCTTCTCGATTGAGATTCGAATCGCGTCCAGCACCGACCGCCGATAAACCGCCGCGAGAGGGTTCAGCTTCCCTTCCCGCGACTCGGTGACGGTAACTCCGGCCTCTTCCCTCATCCCCCGGCGAGCGAGCCAGCCGAGAAAGCGTGCTGTCAAGAACGGCATATCGCAACCAATGAACAGGTTATATTCTGTCGCGCTTGATGCGAGACCAGTCCAGATGCCCGCGAGCGGCCCGCTACCCGAAATGAGATCGGCGAGGACGGGGATTCGAGACCCGGGAAGGAGCTCCGGCGCTCCAATCACCGCGACTCGGCGGCATACCTCGCCGAGCAGCCGGACCTGGCGTTCGACAAGAATTTCCCCTGCAAAAGGCAGCAGCGCCTTCGGACGCCCCATCCGCCGGCTGGCGCCGCCGGCTAGAACAAAACCGGAAACATCGAGGAGCCGGCCTGCCATGGATTATTCCTCCCGCCGGGCCAGGCTGGTGAGGAGAAACTTGGGGCCGGAAGAGAACCTCGGAAGGTATTTCGATTTTTTGCCCGCTTCATCGAGCTCGAAGGCATGGCCGTTTCCATCCGCTGGGTCTCGGGCGCTCGCTCGGAAGAGTTGATCGTCGAGGAACTCACTCCAGGATTTCTGGATGGCGTCACGAAACGCCTCGAGACTCGGCTGGTCGGTGCCGAGAAAGTTGGCGGGGTCAATCAATGCATACGCCGCCTGGAAATTATGCAGGTGAAGCGCGGAGATGAATTCGTAAAGACGAAAGTCCTCATTGGCTTCGTACTCGGTATGGACCGGTGCGTACTCATTCCCCTTCCACACGTAAGTCGTCCGTACCTGGAAGCCACGATTGCTGGCGCGCTCAAAGACCAGCAAGCCGGGATCAGCAATGCCCGAAGCAATCATGGCGGGAAGGATTCCGGCTTCCGGCTTTGCAAATTTGATTTGCCCTCCGCTCCACGCTTCGTAACGGCTTTCCTCGGACCGGCTGTCCCAAGCGAGCGTTGCCTGATGCTCCTTGACACGATATACGAGCGGATAAACCGCTCCGGCTGGCGCGTCGTAAAGAAGCAAAGCCAACATTTGCTCTCCCGCTTCGCGAGAGATAATTTTCGCGCTCAGCGGCAAGACGCGCGACTTCCAGTCTGCCGGCGACACCAGGCCGGGCGGGGCTGGATCGAGACCCGAAGCGCGCCAACGAGTCCCGTCCCAGGCAAGGTAGTCGAGAGTCCAATCCCCGGCAGCCGGCTGGCCGCCCTCCCCGGCACCTTGCCCTGACCGAAACAAAACGCACGCAGGGCTTTCCCCGCTCTGAGTTCCCTCGAAAATGCGTAACTGGCTCGACTGGGAGAGCGGGCTTTCATCGTCATGGTTCCCCGACTTCTCGACCACGAGCGGGACGCCCAAGGCGCGCGCCAAAGCGTCCACATCCGGTGTGCTTATGGAAGCAATCATTTGTTCGAGCTCGCGAGTCCTCTGGTCAAGCTCCGCAGACGCATGACTCGATTCCGTTGCCCGCTCTTGATCGAAGCCGGTTGAGAAACCCGCAGCAGAACCGCTCCTGGCGCGACCCGGAATGATGAACGAGAGAATTACTCCGCACAGCAGTCGGCCCATTCGGCCGCGTCCTTTTGCGGATCGGCCCGGTCGCACTGGGAATCTGCCTTCTCTTGGAATTGCTATCATGAATCCTCAGCGTTGGATTTTACACCACGATTGAATTGGCGAATTCTGCCCGCGGGAGGAGGAACCTCCTGCGCCAGGAATCGTTATTATTCTTGGTCCGATGTTCGGCGAGAAACCCATAGCCTTTTTCACGCGAAGGTGCAAAGAGCGCAAAGGAGAAAAAGGCTGTTTCACGCGAAGGTGCAAAGAGCGCAAAGGAGAAAAAGGCTGTTTCACGCGGAGG
>QHZO01000222.1 GCA_003224695.1 Acidobacteriota bacterium | reverse complement strand
TTCTGGGAATATACCTGCATTAATTGCATCCGGACGTTCGCGGAGAACAAGAAATGGTACGAGCGGTATCACCCCTACGGCTTTACGATTATCGGCGTTCACGATCCGGAGTTCGACATCGCCTATTCGCCCGCGCACGTCCGCCAAGCCGTGAAGCGATTTGGTTTGCCTTATCCGGTGGTGGTGGACAGTCGTTTCCTGATCTGGCGCACCTACAAGAACAACACCTGGCCCCGCCGGTTTCTGGTGGATGCGAGCGGCATCGTGCGCTATGACCGGTCGGGCGAAGGCGCCGACGGCGCTTTCGAGCGCGCCATCCAAAAGCTGCTGAAGGAGGCGCACCCGAACCTTGAAATTCCCGCGAGCGACACGATTCCGCCGGACGTGGACCGATTTGCGTCCTCCTGCGGTCTTTCCACGCCCGAAATGTACATTGGCGATTGGTTTGGCCGCGGCATCCTCTCAAATGCCGAGGGCTATCATGACGGAAAGGCCGTTCCCTATCATCTGCCCGCGAGCGTCGAAGACGGCCACGTGGGGCTTTCAGGCGAATGGAAAACCGACAAGAACGGGATGATTTATCAGGGCAATGCGAAAGGGGGCGCGCCCACGAGTGATCATCTGGAGATGCCTTATCACGCTCGCGAGGTTTACGTGGTGATGAACGTTTCGCACGGGCGCCCTTCCAAGCTTTTCGTCGAGCAGGACGGCAAGTCCTTGACGGCCTCAAACAAAGGCGTGGACGTCGAGGTGGATTCGGAAGGACGATCCTTTATCGAGGTCCGTGAGCCACGCATGTATTATCTTATTCAAAACCCTGCGTTCGGCCATCACTCGGTCAGCCTGTTCCCCACGCGCTCCGGCCTCACCATCAATTCTTTCACCTTCGGGAACGATTGCCAGACGGATTTCCCGCACTTGTAGTCAGGTGGTCCAGCTCCCGCTTTTTAACGGTCACTGGTAGAGGCGGGATTGCCCCTCGACAGGCTCGGGGCGGTGAGCAAGGTCGGACCGAAACCCGCCCCGACGGTCCCGCGGGCGAAAATTCGCTTTAGGCCTTACGCGGGGATTTGTTCTTTCGAGAGGTAGCGCTTGCGGGATTCGGTGATGGCCTGTCGCGCTTCTTTCGGCCCATACCAGCCTTCGATGCGGGTCTTCTTCCCTTCGAGTTCCTTGTAAATCGTAAAGAAGTGCTCGATCTCCCGCCGCACGTGGGGAAAAAGCTGATCGATCGTTTGGACTTGCTCGTAGCGCGGGTTGCGTTCCGGCACGGCAATGATTTTGAGGTCTCGCTCCGCCTTGTCCAGCATATCCATGACACCGACGGGGCGGACTTCGACCAGGCAGCCGGTGAAGGTGGCCTCGTCGGCGGCGATGAGGACGTCCATCGGGTCGTCGTCCTCCGCGAGCGTTCCGGGAATAAAGCCGTAGTCGCCGGGATAATGGAGCGGAGAATACAGGGCGCGGTCCAACCGGAATACGTTGAGTTCGCGATCGTACTCGTATTTGTTCGGCGAGTTGCGGGGAATCTCCACAATCATGCGGACAACTTCCGGGCATTGCGGCCCGGGGTCGAGATGATAGAAGGAGGCGGGCACCTGCGGAGGTTAATCCACAGCGGCGTCTAATGCAAGCGCCACGTCGAGTTGAAGGCGCGGGCATTATTCCGGCTGCCTTCCGCTTCTCTGCGCCCCGTCATACAATGCCCGCCTGACCATGAAGAAACAGGCAGCGGAGGTTTTCGTCAACGTGGCGGTGATGGCCGCCATTCGCCACCCTCTTACGTACCGCATCCCGGACTCGCTCGATGTCAGAGCGGGCCAGCGCGTCCTGGTTCCTCTCGGCAACCGTCGCGCGAGCGGCATGGTCGTCGAGCCGGTCGCGAAGCCGGCGCCCGGGCTAAAGGTTCGCGACATTCTTCGCGTCCTCGACGCTGAGCCGCTTCTTTCACCGGAGCTCATGACCCTGGGCGTCTGGATTGCCGACTACTATCTGGCGCCCGTCGGAGAAGTGTTCCGCGCCATGCTGCCACTGCGTGCGGATGCGGTGCGCGAGCAATTGGCCGTCTTGAGCGAGAAGGGCCTCCAGAGATTGCGAGAATTGGGCGACGGGCCCGCCGCCCGAACGGATCCGGAACCTGCCTATCTGGCATTTCTCCGCGACCAGGCGGCGCTCCGGGGTGAGGCATCGCTCGATAGTTTCCGCCGAAAGTTCGGCGGGGAAGGTACGCGGTGGCTGGCGCGCGCCGTGAAAGATGAACTGGTGGTGATTACGGAGCGCGAAAGGCAGCGCCACGTCCGAGAGGTTTACTCCGTGGTGCTTACCGGGCCGCTGGCGCGCACCTCGGGCCGCCTGTCGCCCGCGGCGCGCCGCATCATGGAAGAACTCGAACGAGGACCGATCTCCGACCATCGGGACCTCCTCTCCTCGGCCCGCACTTCGCTGGCCCGTCTGAAGCAGCTTCAGCAGGCGGGGCTGGTTGAACTGCGGCCAGAAGCAAGCCAAGGGAGCCTGGCCGAGTGGGTGCCGGCGGAAGGCACGGCCGAGTGGCCGGAACTGACGGCGGCGCAGGCGAGTGTCTGCGACGACCTTCGATTGCGCCTCGCGAAGCGCGAGTTCGGCGTCGCGCTCCTTCATGGCGTCACGGCCAGCGGCAAGACGGAAATCTATCTGCGCCTTATCCGCCAATGCCTCGCGCAGGGACAAACGGCGTTGATGTTGGTGCCGGAGATCGCGCTCACCCCGGCGCTGCAGGAACTCTACGGCGCACGGCTCGGCGCCCGCGTGGCGATGCTTCACAGCGGCATGAGCGAACTCGCCCGGCACAAGGAGTGGTGGCGCGTGCGGCGCGGAGAGGCGCGGGTCGCGCTCGGCACGCGCTCGGCGGTTTTCGCGCCGCTCCAAAACCTCGGCCTTCTGGTTGTGGACGAGGAGCACGACGCAAGCTACAAGCAGCAGGAGACGCCCCGTTACAACGGCCGGGACGTGGCGGTGGTCCGCGGGCGGATTGAGAAAGCTCTGGTCGTATTAGGCTCGGCCACGCCCGCGCTCGAATCGTATTGGAACGCTCGGGTAGGGAAATATCACCTCGCGAGGCTCGAAGAGCGCTTCAGCGGCCGGGCGCTTGCGACCGTGGAAGTTGTGGATATGCGCCGAGAGTTTCGTGAGACGGTGTCGCGCGTCCCGATTGCGCGTCGGCTCAAAGAGGAGATCGAAGCGCAATTAAAGTCCGGCGCGCAAACCATGATCCTGCTCAACCGGCGCGGCTTCGCCTGGTTTCTCTTGTGCCGGAGCTGCGGCCAGTCGGTGCGCTGCGCGAATTGCTCGATCTCCCTCACCTACCACCGCCGCGAGCACCGGCTCATCTGCCACTACTGCGGTTTCTCCGCGGCGGTCCCCGCGCGATGTCCCGAGTGCGGGAGCGAGCACCTGAACTACGTCGGCGAGGGCACGGAGAAAATCGAGCTCAAGTTCGCGGAACTCTTCCCCGACGCCCGCGTCGCGCGCCTCGACCGCGACGTGGCGCGCCGCCCGGCTCGATTCGCGCGCATCCTCTCCGATTTTCGCGCGGGCAAGATTGATATTCTGGTGGGAACCCAGATGGTGGCCAAAGGGCACGACTTCCAGGGTGTGACGCTGGTCGGCGTGGTTTCGGTGGACGCGGGACTGGCGCTGCCCGATTTCCGCTCCGCCGAGCGAACGTTTCAGCTTCTGGCGCAGGCGGCGGGCCGCGCGGGCCGCGGAAATGCTCCGGGTCGCGTGCTCGTCCAGACGTTTTACCCTGAACATTATGCGGTGCGCCTGGCCGCCGAGCAGAATTACCCGGCCTTCTTTGAAAAGGAGATTCGGTTTCGAAGGACCATGCATTACCCGCCGATTACGGCCATCGCCAACATCGTGGCTCAGGATGCCGACCTAGTGAGGGCCGCGAACGTGGCGCGCAAGGTGCAGGAGTTTTTCGAGACCGTCGAGCGCCCAACACCCGAGCTTCGCATCCTTGGACCCGCGCCGGCACCGCTGGCCAGATTGCAAGGCAAGTATCGTCTGCAGTTTCTCCTTCGGTCCAAAAGCCGCGCCCGCCTGCATGCGGTCGTCGAACGGATGGCGGATTATTGCTATCGCCAGGGCGTTCCGCCCCGCGCCTTGATGATTGATATTGACCCCGCGAGCCTCATGTAGAAACCGGGCAGTCCGACGCGTATGATAGTCCGCAATCTGTCCCACGGGCCCTTGGCGGGTTTCATCTCTTCGGGTAATTTGGCCGTGAGATGGAAGGCCGACGATGAGCGGTGGCGAAGGACGGGAGAGAAGGCCGGATGCCGTTCTGCTGCTCATGAACCGAAGCTCAGGGACGGGCCATCCGCGCCATCTCATCGGCCAAATCGAGGCCGCGCTTCGGGAAGGCCTCGGCGCGGATTCATTTGTCATGACCGAGACCGTCGTGGAGCATTCGGGGGCCAGAGCGACTGCGGAAGAGTTAGCGAAGGCGCGCCGCCCTCGCGTCTTCTCTCTCGGCAAGCTTTAATGCAAGCCCTCGTCTGGCGGCGCGAGTGGGCAGCGGAAAAGGAAGTCGGCTTCGAAAAATAACCTCGACGGTCGCCGGCCCGGATGGTTCGGGACGGGCCCCTGTGTATCGGGGCGGGCTAGATGGACTGGAGCTCTTTGCCGGGCTTGAAGCGAACGGCTTTGCCGGGAGGGATGCTGACTTCCTCTCCGGTGCGCGGGTTGCGGCCGATGCCGGTCTTTCGAGGTTTGACGTTAAATACACCGAAACCTCTCAGCTCAATCCGGTCGCCGCGCGCTAGAGCTTTCTTCATGGATTCGAAGACCGTCTCCACGGCGACTTCTGCCTTCGTTTTCGTGATCCCAGTTCGATTGACGATTTCGGTGACGATATCCAGCTTGATCAAGCAAACCTCCTGAAAACAGTGGTTTTAATCGTAGGGAGGCGTTCGGGCGTTGTCAAGGGTTTTCTCCGGTTCTATGATGCCAGGCTTTTTCGGCGAGCGGCGACTGGTTGGTTGGTTCGCTCGAAGATTTTCACTTCCATCCGAGCGTCCTCGCGGTGTGCGTGGGGAAATCCACGTACGCGAGCTGCGGAATGGTTGTTAACGTCACACCGCTCAAGCCCAAGTGGGGGGATTCGTGAGACGAGAAACCTCAAAAACCACGCTGCTGCCCGTGCCGTGCGTGGGTTCGAACGAAGGGCTTTGCCAAACCGTCTTTTACGAATCCCATGAGGTTTCGAGACCTTTTTATAAGGACAACACAACGGAAAATACTAGGCGCAGCAGGGCATTGTTCTCGCGCGGATTTAAGCGTCGCGGCGGGCGGCGGCGAGGGCGGGGAGCCACGCTTGGGCTGCTCGTCCTGGGCGTTGTGGCGTCGGCCTGGATATCGGCGCCGCGAGCGGCGGCACGCCAGGCTCAGGCCGAATCCTCAAAGAGCGCCGAAGCTCAGACAACCCAACCCCCGCCCGATCGTTACGAGCTCACGCCTGGGGAGCGCGCGCGCGCCATCGCCTATTCCCATCGCCAATACGCGGTTTATTTCGGCGGTGTTGTGTTCACCTCGCTGATTTTTCTCTTTCTCTGGCGTTCCGGAATCGCGCGCACGCTTCGCGACTGGGCGTGCCGCGCCTCCTCGAAGTTGGTTGTTCAATGTCTGATCTTTGTCACGCTCTTTCTGGCCGCGGTGGCCCTGCTCGAGTGGCCCCTCGAATTTTATTCTGGGTTCGTGTTGGAGCGGCGTTTCGGCCTCTCGCGGGAAAGTTTCGCTCTTTGGATGCGGGACTGGTCGGTTGGCTTGGGCTTGAACCTCTTCGGAGGATTTTTTGTGATTTGGGTCCTTTATTTTCTCATCCGCCGCGCGCCGCGCGCGTGGTGGATCTACTTGTGGATGGCCACGGTCCCGATCGCGCTCGCGGTGATCTTGATTCATCCGCTGGTCATTGATCCGCTCTTCTACAAATTCACCCCGCTCGCCGCGAGCGAGCCCCAACTCGCCGCGCGCATGGAGAGGATGGTGAGGCGAGCGGACCTGGACATCCCCGAAGCCCGCATTTTCTTGATGAACGCGAGCTCCAAGACCCGCGTCGTGAACGCCTACGTGACCGGCCTCGGGGCGAGCAAACGCATCGTGGTGTGGGATACGGCTCTCGACAAACTCGGCGCCGATGAAACGCTCTTGATGGTCGGACATGAGGCGGGGCATTACGTTCTCGACCACATTCCGAAAGAGTTTGTCTTGATCGAGCTGGCCTTTCCGCTATTCATCTATTTAGGTTTTCGACTTTCAGGATGGGTCGTCGGGAGGTGGGGCGCCGTTTCAGGCGTCGAGGGCTTGGGTGACCTCGCCTCCGCGCCTATTCTGTTGCTCATCCTGACCGGGCTGCTGTTTTTCGCCTCGCCGGTTATCTGTGGAATCTCCCGCCACTTCGAGCATCAAGCGGACCAGTTCGGGCTGGAATTGGCGCACGGGGTAGTCCGGGACCCGAACGCGGCGGAAGTCCACTCGCTCCAAGTGATGGGGGAAGAGGATCTGGAGGACCCCGAGCCGAGCCCTTTCATCAAGTTTTGGCTTTATACCCATCCGCCGCTCGAGGAGCGCATTGAATTCGCGGCCCACTATAAACCCTGGGCCGAAGGCAAGCCGCTTGAACTTCTTCGACCAGACCACTGACCATCAGAGTCGGTCTGTCTTGGCGCCTCTGCGAGAAACGGCTTTTCGAGAATTCTAAAGACATTTCTCCCAAAGGCGCCAACGAAATTCCGGGTAGTGTCTCAGTTTGCTGTAGCGGCGCTCTATGAGCGCCGAAATGATTAAAAGGAAAGATCGGCGGTCATAGACCGCCGCTACAGGATGTTCAAATTGAGACACTACCAAATTCCGCGAAGACTTGCCAGTTCGGGGGTGCATTTGATATAACGAAAGTCATATGGCCAACGCATCATCCGTAAGAAAGATGCTGACCATGCTAGGGGCGCTTGAATGCCTGACCATCGGCTTCTTAGAAAGCGATGCTCTGGCCGCCCAGCAGGCTGGCGGGGTGCAGGCTGGCGAACCAAAATTTCGCCTGGTTCGCTCGGTATCCGGCAGCAAGGGCTCCTTACAGGGAGGACAGTATGTGATCGAGGACCCTCGCGATTCTTTCTATATTCCCGCTGATACGAAAATTACGGTCTACTTTGAGTGGGAAGGGCCCCTGGGCTTGCACCATGTCGAAGGCATCCGGAAGAATCCCGACGGTAAAGTCGTCTCGTTGTCGGATGTAGATTACCAGTCCAAACAAAAACGCTTCGGAATTTACTTCTCGGTTCCTATCTTGGAAAACGTCCCGACGGGCCTCTGGTCAATCGAGGCGCGTGTTGACGGGGAACTGGCGGGCACTCACGCCTTTCAGATCCTCGCGTCGCCCAGGCCCGCGTCGGCCGGCCCAGTCAGGGTGCTGCTGGCGCCGGGCGAAATCTACAAACGGGCGATGGGGGCGACGGTGAACGTCGAAGCTCTCGGCCCGGACCGGGAAGCCCTCGCGAGAGGCTCGGGGTTTTTTGTCGCGGATAACATCATTCTCACCGGGTTTGAAAATATCGATAGCGCGACCAATTTACAGGTAACACTCACGGACGGAGGCAGGGCCGAGGTCGAGGGCGTTCTCATGGCCAGCCGCACGGATGATTGGGCCTTGCTCAAAGTGCAGGCCCCGAAAACCACACCTCTGACCATCGCGCCTGCCAAGTCCTGGCAGGTCGGCGACCGGTGCTTCGCGCTGGACGAGCCGCAGGATAACAACCGGACCATCGCGGACGGCAACATTACAGGCGAACGGAATTTCCCCGAGATCGGAGAGCGCTTGGATCTCTCTTTCGGACTTCAACCCCCGGCCAGCGGGTCGCCCTTGCTGAATGAATACGGCGAGGCCATTGGAATGGTGGTGGTGCGAAGCATGCTGCCGGGGTCGAAGAGCTTGGACCTGATGCGAAGCGGGATTGGGCTCGCGTATCCCGGCAATCTCTACGGCGCGGACAGCCCGTTTCGGTTCCAAGGCGAACTGGCCATTCCGCTGACCGACATTCAGCTGAAGTCGGCGGATTCTCCGACCACGCCTCTGTCTCAGCTTTCCTCAAGCGGACAATTCACGCCACTCTTGGCCGGCTTTGAGAACATTCTGCGGGGCACGGTGGCGAGGCGAGTCATTCGCAAAGGCTCCGACTGGGAGCCCGTCGATCAGAAGTTTCAATACTCTCACGCGGACGGCCAAATTGTTGTTTTCATCACGTGGCGCATGCAGAACAAGGTCAAGGGCATGGCCTCGCTCCACCTTTATGGGCTCAGTGGTCTGTTGGTGGCCACCAGCCGGCCTTCTAAATTCAGCCTCTCGAAAGGGCAGATGAGCTACATGACCTACCCGCTGGACGTTTCCAAGCTTCCCGCCGGCACGTATCGCGTTGATTTGATGATGGACGCCACTCCCGTTTGGCGCACGTTCATTCGCGTGGTGGATTAGCCTCGATTCAAGAAATAAATGCCCAGAGCCGATCGCGCGTCTTGCGGGTTTTTGCGCGGGTATGCTAACTTCAAAAGGTTAGACGGAAGGCTGCTGCTTCATCCGTATTAACGGAACATGATTCGCGCCTATCAAGGCGAGAGCCCACGTATCGCCGAAACAGCTTTCATTGCCGAGAG
>QHZO01000221.1 GCA_003224695.1 Acidobacteriota bacterium | reverse complement strand
ATACCCCGGGAACTTTTGGTGGAGCCGAATGCAGTATGCTCTTTGCGCCAGCGTCGCGGTCACGGAATTTTCAAACCAATTGATGTTCGGAGGTCTCGTCTCGCGCCGCCCTCGAAAATCAATCCAGGCCTGCGCGTATTGATGAACGAACAGTGGCCGGTCGCCGTAGATGTAATGATAATCGTCGTAAGTGATGGGCGGCCGCTTCCAGGCGTACCAGGACTCCGCGGGAATCGGATGCGTCGGCGAAGCAATGGCCAGCATGTACAGGATCATCAGCTCGCAGTAATGGTCCCAGCGCGCGGGGAAGCCCTTTTACGGTGTCCAACCCATCGCGAGGAGATAACGGTCTCCGTTAAGCATCCATTGGAAATCAACCCGCCGGTAGATCGCATTCGAAAGCGACCGGATCTCGCGGTCGTTCGAGAAATACTGGCCGGCGGTCAGAACCCCGGCGACAAGCAGCGCCGTATCAATCGAGGAGAGTTCGGATTTCCAGGCGCGTGCCCCGGTGCGCATGTCCATGAAGTGATAGAACCAGCCGTGCTCGGAAGGGGCGCGGTCGGCGAAGAAGCGCAGAGTCACGAGCACGCGGCTCCGCGCGTCCTGGCGCGAAATCCAGCCGTGCTCCGCGCCAATCGAGAGCGCCGTCAGACCAAAGCCCGTGGCCGCGATACTGGCCACATGTTGGCTCGCTCCGCTGACGGCCGCGCCCGTGGTGCGAGCCCGGTCGCGCACCAAGCCGGTCCCCGGGTCTGCCTGCTCGACAAAGTATTGGAAGGCGCGATGACGCAGGTCGTCAAGAAACGCCCGGTCTTCGGAACCGAGAGAAGCGCCTGGGGCAGGTGTGCTAACCATTAGAGAGAAGCAGGCTCGCGAACCACATGATAACGATTCGGCTCGAGGCCCGCCACGCCCTGAGTCTGGCCATTTGGCCAGCGGATCTCAAAGCTGGTCAATGGAGTGGCTTGTTTGCCAAGTCCGAAGATCGTTCGCATGTCGTGCGAGGAGAGATAACTCGAACCGCCCGTAATCCATCGGACGAGCTTGCGCTCTCCGCTTTGAAGCGTGAGCTTGGCGCCGATCGCGTCGCGATTGCTCTTCGTTCCCACCAACTGGAAACCGATCCAGGAGTTCCTCGCGCCTACGTTATTGTGGAGCAGCACCGGGCGCTGATCGAGAGCCGTAAAAATCATATCCGTGGCGCCGTCGTTGTCAAAGTCGCCGACGGCCAGCCCGCGCCCGTTGTACGCCGTATGGAACACGCTGCCAGCCTCGGCTTGCACATCCTCGAAGACCGCTTGACCGTTGTTCCGCATCAACAGCGGCGGCTCTTTGTACTTCACATCTCCGCCCACGATATCGAAGACCTGGTTCAAATGGCCGTTCACGATGACCAAGTCCAAATTCCCGTCGTTGTCATAGTCGAGGAAATGGGTCCCCCACCCCACGTAGGACTTCGTGAGCGCCGCCAGATGCGAGCGTCGGGTCCAATCCTCAAAGGGATAATCGCCCTGGCTGATGAACAAGGAATGGAACTCATCGTTAAAGTTCGTCACCACGAAGGCGGGGTGGCCGTTCCCCAGGACGTCTCCGGCATCCACGCCCATGCCCGCCTTGGCCACTCCATTCTCATCGAGGGAAATCTCGGCTTCATCGCCCCGATCCACGAATGTCCCGTCGCGTTTATTGATGAGCAGGAGATTCGGCGACGCGTCGCGCGCCACAAACACGTCTGGCCAGCCGTCGTCATCCACGTCAACTGCGACGGCGCCCAACGCGCGGCCGACCAACCGGTCCACCCCGGAGGCATGGCTCGCGTCCGTGAACGTGCCGTTGCCGTTGTTGTGGTAGAGCGTCAGCGGCATGCCCTGGTAAATCTTCTGGTCGCAGTACGTGCGCATGCCGTTAAATTCGCAGACCTTGGGATTTTCGAAGGAAAGCACGGTGTAATTCGTGACCAGCAAATCCAGAAACCCGTCCCGATCGTAATCAAACCAGACCGCGGACGCGGACCATCGCCCGTCATTCTTGACGCCGGCTTGTACGGTGACGTCCACGAACGTTCCGTCGCCCTGGTTGTGGAAGAGCGCGGCCCGGGGCGAGCCGGTGACGTAGAGGTCGGTGTGGCCATCGTTGTCGTAGTCGGCGGCGGCGACCCCCATGCCGTAGAACGGCAAGCGGTCAACGCCGGCCTGGGCGGCTACATCTTCAAATTTCCCCTTCCCCAGATTCCGATAGAGCGCGTTGCGAACCGGCGTGGGGCTCTTTCCCTTCGAGGTCTCGCCGCCGTTGACGAGGAAAATGTCCAGAAGTCCGTCGCCGTCGAAATCGAGGAAGCCCACGCCGCCGCTCGAGGCCTCGATCAGAAAGCGGTCGGGCGAGGCGCCGCTGAAATGTTTCCAGGTGATCCCGGCCGCCTCCGTCACTTCGGTGAAAATCTCTCCCTTGGGGCCTTGGGCCTCCCGCCAGGGGGCTCCCCGCATCAGGCGGGGCATCGCCCCCG
>QHZO01000223.1 GCA_003224695.1 Acidobacteriota bacterium | reverse complement strand
TTCGATGCGGGTGGCGGGGGTTTATTCGACTCATCCGGGAATTTTTGCCGAAGGGGAACCCCAACGCATCCCGTCCAAGTCCCTAAAGATTCCTCTGGCCATAGTCGGGATCGTCCCCTGCCTTGTCAGCGCGGAAAATGGGCCTATAGCTCCCGGCGACTTGTTGGTGACCTCATCATCGCCGGGCTATGCTATGAAAGGGACGGACCGCAACCGCATGGTCGGCGCCGTCGTCGGGAAAGCTCTTGAACGAATGGCCGAGGGCAAGGGGACAATCCGGGTTCTCTTGACGCCGCAATGACCCGGCTTCCAAATCAGCGGACCGAAAGTGTAACACTGGTGGTGTGGACTAGGGGACCGGAAGTCGCCTGAAGGGTTAGTTTGTAAGAACCTGGAATGGTGCCGTTGGGATTTCTACCCGACCCGCCGCAGGCCGGCAGCAGAAACAACAACCCTAAAGCAGCGCCCGCGACAAGCACCCGAACCACTGGAACCTTCAATCTTTTTCGAATTTCGCGCGCCGATATCGCCGCTCCGAGGGCGAACACGACCCACAGCCAAGGCCCTGCGGGCGCACCGGGTGCGCCTGGAACGCGCGGTCCGCCCCCTGAACTGGATGTGGTCGTCACGTGCATGTTGACGGTGAGTGGATCGGTCCCGTCCAGGCTCCCGGAAGAAGGCGTCAGTCGGCAGCTTGCACCGGTCGGCGCCCCGCCGCAAGCCACGGCCACGTTCCCTTTCCACCCTCCAAGCGGCGTAATTGTAACAGTAAAATTAGCGGCGAACCCATTGACAACCGTTTGGCTGACGGGCGAAGGAGAAACCGAAAAATCCTGCCCGATTCCTGACAGCGCCACCTGCTGCGGACTGCCGGGAGCATTGTCATTCAGAGCGAGCATGCCGGATACTGCGCCGCCTGCGCTGGGCTTAAACGTCACGTTGACGGTACACGAGGCGCTCGCAGCCAGCGATGTCCCGCAGTTGTTGCTCTCGGCAAAATCGCCCGAAGCGCTGATGCCCGTGAAGGTGGTCACGTATGTTCCCGAGTTCGTCATAGTGACGCTCATCGGGGCGCTCGTCACCCCCACCAGCACACCGCCGAAATCCAGGCTGGAAGCCGACAAGCTTATCTGCCGCGTGATGCCCGTGCCGTCCAGCGAAACCACGTCTGGCGAGGGCGAGCCGCTGTCCACAATGGTAAGGCTGCCAGGCCGGTCGCCGAGGGCCGTGGCCGTGAAAACCACGCTGATCGTGCAACTCGCCCCGCCGGCGACCGAGCTGCCACAATCGTTCGTCTGCGTATAATCGCCTGTGATGAAAATTCCCGCCAATGTCAACGGTGCGACATCCGTGTTCGAAAGCGTTACGGTTTGGGCAGCGCTGGCCAGGTTCAAGTTTTGCGAGCCGAATGCAAGAGAGTGCGCAGATAGGCTGGAAAGGGCGACCTCTGGGGTAACGGTTGGATCGGGGTGGAAATCCATCACGTCACTGGAGAACGGGTCCGTGACCAGCAGGTGCAATCCGTCGCGGTCGAAAGCTACACCGTCGGGATTGTCAAGGAACTTGATGAACGGAACCGAGTGCTCCGCAACCGAGTCGGTGTAAGGCGCGGGCATCAGCGTATCTACCTCGCCGGCGGTATCCAGAGAGCCGGTCGGGGGAACGAAATAGCCGTTCCCGAAATTGCCTCGATCCCGGCCGAATGCGCCTTCGTCCAGCTCCGGCCCGTCGGTCAAGGGAGTGGACGAGCAGGTGGAGGGATCGAGCGTATAGGCCCCACCGACGGTCGAAGCCCCCGTTATAAGAAACTTCCCCGACAACGGATCCCGTGTGATGGCATCGGCCCAATTTGCGAGCGGGCAGGTGCCGAGCACCACGCCCGAAGGGGAGAGGGTGTAGAAATCGCCCGGGTCCGCCAGGTTGTTAATGTTGGCAGACCCGACGAGGTTCCCTTGCGCGTCCGTGGCGATGGGGTCCAAAGTCCAGTTAGGATTAAAAAAGAAAAGTGAGGAAGCCCCTGTGACAGTATCTACTTCCGTGATCGTATTACTTCCGGGGAATCCGTTGGTCGGGAAATCCTCCGTAGATACGAAAATCTTTCCTGGGGCGCTTGGGAGCATCGCCGCGCTCTCAAGGAGGCCTCCCAGGCCCGAGGCATCGAAATTGGATAGCAACCCTTTGAACGCGCCGTAATTCGACGGCGAGAGGTCGAACATGGAGATAGTGAAGTTGGGGGGAATGGTTTGCGGTCCCGGATTGAGAACGTAAAGCGTGTCGAACTGGTCCACGAACATATTATCCGGATGAAGGAGGCCGTTCCGGGCCGTAGGCAGCGCAAACACGGAAACGGTGTACCCGAGCGGGACCTTCACCCCGCGCTGGATTGGCGGATTTCCACCTAATACAATCTGAATGGTCGTGGTCAACGGGCCGAAGTCTACCGCGAAGCCACGGTCGGAAATGAACGTGTAAGGCCCTGCCAGCAAGTGGATCCACCGCGTCCCTTGGGACGCCCACCCCACGACGGAGATCGGAGCCTGGAGGGTTCCGTCCGGCTGAAGCGTAATGGGGCCAACGGAGTTGGGTGGGATGGTAATGATCTCTGATTGGTTCCGCTGCCAGACTGAGGGCGAAGGATTCCCGATCATTCCTCCGTTGATGACCAGGAAAAAATCTGCCCAGCTGTTTACAAGTGTCCCATCCGTCACCTGAATGGATTCCACACCCGTCGGCGTGCTCGCAGGAACGGTGATCGAAACTGTTAAGTCACGCGGATTCGAAACCAGCACGTAGTTGACGATAATAGGTCCGGGGGAAAAGCTGACTGTGGGGATATCGCCGGGCGAGGCGATCAAATTCACATTGCCGATCACGCGCAGGATGCGCGAACTCCCCGCCGGTAGCCAATTGTCTCGCCCCCAGATGTAAACGGTGGGTCCTGCGGCTTCAGACTTCTGTGGGGGAGTGAAAACCCCTAGTGCAAATCCTAATATGCCGGCCAGCGCAAGGCCATGCACAATCGCCGACCGGGGCGATCGGTCTTTGAGTAGCAAATTTCAGTATCTCCCTTTTGGGCTGAACAAGCAGGCCCATTCTCCCTTTTTTTGTAGAAGATGTCAACTTCTTGATCGGTCTTGGTCCATCTGCTCAAAACTAGGCGCCCTGCCAATTTATTCTTCTTAATGGTCAGCAATATCCCGGCCCCGGCTCAATCAAGGGGCGCGCTTATGAAGTCCCGCCAAGCGGCGAGCCATTGAAGCAGTTTCACCCTTGCCCCAGTCACGCGCCCGAGTCGAATGGAGCCACCCGGGCCAAGCACACACCGATAGTTGATGTGTGACTGCGGGCTCGAGTAAAGGACGTATCCCGCCGCCGAATACGCCAGCTTGCCAGCGGTGGCCGTGGCCGGCACTCTCACATGGATGGGGAGCCGAAAGCCTTCGCCTTTCGGGAGGGTTGAACCCACCGAACGACGCAACGAGATGTCCGCCACACATTCTCGTTCCAGACAAATGCGTATTCGCCCCCCTTTGATAATGGCGTCTCCGGTGTGGGACTGAATGTTCAGGTGAGCTGAAAATACGGAGCCCTCGACTCGCGCTTGCGAGAGATAAATATCCATGGGCAATAAATCGAATCCCGCTTCCAAAACGGCTTGTCGCATCTTCGGTCCCCCAAGAATCTCTTCGCCGGTGTATCGGCAGGTCGGGCGGGAAGCTTGAGGCGCTCAATGGAACCTTCACGGAAGCAGTCTTGGCAGATGGCAAAGCTCAGCTTGCAGCGGGCGCACGGGCCGATGCTTCGTCATGGCCGCAAAGCGCCGTGGCGGGAATAACGATGCTAGAATGGCCGTTCGAATCTGGACCAGGAGAAGCGATGACCAATACGGAATCAGCCGCGAAGCTTCGGACAAAGCTCGGAGAGAAAACCGCGCAGGTGGGTGTGGTCGGCCTCGGTTATGTGGGGCTGCCGCTTTCTTTGCTGTTTGCCCGGGCGGGATTCTTCGCCACCGGGTTTGACGTTGACGACTCGAAAATTGAGAAGCTTCGAAGGCATGAAACCTATATCACGCACATTCCCGCCGCGGAGATCCAAGGTCAGGCCGAGCGCGGACGCTTTCGAGCCACTTCGGATTTCGACGAGCTCCGCCACATGGACGCCATCCTCATTTGCGTCCCCACGCCTCTC
>QHZO01000220.1 GCA_003224695.1 Acidobacteriota bacterium | reverse complement strand
TTGTGGACGATCAAGTGCGGTCCATTGACGTGATGCCGACGATCGCTGAGTTCCTGCACCTTTCGCCCGGCGCCGAGGCGCAGGGAATAAGCCTTTGGCCGCTCGTCCGCGGAGACCGGCGCATCCAACCAAACTTCGCCTATCTCGAGACACTCTATCCGCGCACGTACCTGGGCTGGTCCGAATTGCGCGCGATGCGCACGGACGAATGGAAGCTGATCGTGGCTCCGCGGCCGGAACTCTATAACCTCGAGCGCGACCCTCAAGAAACCAGCAACCTGATCTCGCGTTTTCCAGCCGTGGCAGACACCCTGCGGACCAGAGTCTGGGAGGCGGCAGGCTCCGGCGCGCAGCAGGAGAAAGTCTTAACCAGCCCGGTTGACCCTGAGACCCGCGAGCTCTTGCGGTCGCTCGGCTACTTCAGCGCGGGCGCCACGAGGGAAATCCAGTTGGGCGCGGGCGGGCCAGACCCGAAAGACCGCGCGCCCATCCTCAAGGTCCTCGCCCACGTGGAGGATCTTTTGAACGCCAAGCAGTACCCCGCCGCAGTGCGGGCGATGGAACCCGGGCTGAAACTCGACCCCGCCAATCCGCTCGGCCATCTCTATCTCGCCATCGCCTTTGAAAGGACAGGGCAGTTTGAGCGGGCGATCGAGGTTTATGAGGAAGCGATCCGAATGAACGTCCGCACGGACCAGGTCTACGCGCGGCTGGGCAAGGACGAGTTTCGCGCAGCCGAGCTCAATCCGACCGACCTCGACAACCTGCGCAACCTCGGAACGGCCTACCTCCAGCTTGGCCGCGCGGATGATGCCGACAAGGCGTTCAAAGCCATCACCGTCCAGAATGATCATTACGCGGCGGCGTGGAACGGCCTCGGGCTGCTGGCGGTCCAGCGCAACGACGGCGATACCGCCCGCCGCGACTTTGAAAAAGCGCTCGAATTCGGTCCGGATGAAGTGGAGCCCTTGCTCAACTTGGGTGTCTTATACCAGAAGGCGGGAAATTGTTCGCAGGCCGTACCCTACTTTCAACGCTTCTTGCGGAAGGCGGCCGAATCGGATTACGGCCACCTATTCCCCGACGTGCGCGACGCAATTCGCGGATGCAGCGCTCACTAAGTTCCATCGCCGAACGGTCACTCGCACCAGACCTCCTCACGCAGGTCGCAACGAAAGGCGGGGGACGCCGAACGCTTCACTGCTATCGTTTCTTCGCAGGCTGAAGCTTTCGGATCTTTTCGAACAATTCAAACTCCCGCTGAGCTTTTTCAGATTCGTCGAGCTTCTGGTAAACCTGCCCCAGGGCGTAATGCGGCTCAGGGTAGTTCGAGTCAAGCTGGATGGCCTGTTGAAAATATGGAACAGACGCTTCCGCCTCCCCCTTCGCCGCAAGGGCTTTGCCCAAAAGAAAGTTGTTTCGGGCTGAATGCGAGTCGATTTTCAGGGCTTGAGTGGCGTAGGGAACAGCCTCAGCCGCTCGATCCTGCTTGATGAGTAGTTCCGCCAGATTGGCATAGGCCCAGTCGTAGGCGGCATTTTTCCTCTTCGCGGATTCCTGGGCCTTCCGGAACATCGCTTCGGCCTCTTGACTGCGGCCCACGGCCTCATAGCACAATGCGAGATTGTCGGAGGCCTTGTAATCGTCCGGGTCCGTCCGAATGAGCTTGCTAAAAACTTGAACCGCGGGCGGAAAGTTGTTTTGCGTGTAATAGACACGGCCCAGTTCATAGAGAGCTTGCCGGTCGCTCGGATCATAACGGATAGCAAGGGAGAGTTCGCGCTCCGCCGTGATGTATTCCTTGTAGAAAAACAGGGTCAACCCCATCAGTTTATGGGCGCCGGCGTTTTCCGGGTGTCGTGCCAAGAGCGACCGCAGCAGGTCTCCCGTCTCGGGAAACCGCTCCTGCATAAAGGTACTGTACGCGAGCAGGAACTGTGCGCCCTCCGAATCCGGGTCGCCCTGAAGGACCTGTTTTGCAGTTCGCTCCGCTTCCGGGAACTCACGAGCCGCAAGATAGGCTTTCGTCAGTTCAATGCCCGCGGCTGAACTCTTAGGACAGGCCTCAAATACTTGACGGAGGGTCTGGATGGCCGCCTGAGGGTTATTCTTCTGAACCTGCTGCTCAGCCCCGGCAAGCTGAGCCCGAATGTCGGCACAACTCGAAGTTCCGCCTCCGGACTGCGCTCTTACCGCGGTCATTGCAAGGAGGCCCAGGAGACAACCGAGGCCGACTACGCATAGTGACTGTTGCTTGGCCTTGACTTTCACGGCCTTCTTTCCATTGCACCGCGAATCCAGCCGGCAGGTCCGGTCGCAGACCGTCGCTTTAAGAACCGAAGCGAAGGCTCCCCTCTGCTCCTCTTTATGTATTTTTCGCCCCGCTTCAATTAACCTCGGACCGCAAACATCTAAAGCCTATGCCCCCGCGGCTCAGAAGGCAACGAATCTCCGATGCGGCTCGACGATCGCATTGACACCGGGGTGTTCGACGGCGCCAAGGTACACCTGCAGCCTCTCCAGTCGGCTCAACACCATCTCACCGAGCGCGAGACCACCTTCAATAACGGGGGTGCCGTAGTCCCCCAACTCCGCCCCGGCTTTGGCGAGGCGGACCGTTACCGTACCCGGATGCAAGACGACTCCCAGTGCAGGATAGGTGATGACCGATTTCACTTGAAGCCTGGCCAAAGGTTGAACGTCAGGCTGGCCAGCCACGCAGATCCTTATCCTGCTTCGGAGCGATTCCTGCCCGCATTTTTGGCGCGATAGAGCGCCTGGTCGGCGCGGCGCAGCAAAGCTTCCGGGTCTCGGTCTGCGGCGAGGTTCACGAGACCGAGGCTCAAGGTAACGGGGATCGGACCGCTTGAGGTTTGAATCGAGGCGTCGATGACGGAGCCTCGAATTCTTTCCGCCAGATTCATGGCCGGAGCCGGCTCGCAGCCTGGAGCGATGACTAGAAACTCCTCACCGCCGTAACGGCCCAAGGCATCGTAGGCTCTCAAGACGGAGAGGACTCTTTCGGCCGCCTCCTTCAGCACTCGATCGCCGGCCTGGTGTCCGCGCGTATCGTTGATGTGCTTAAAATGGTCGAGGTCCAGCATCATGATACTAAGCGGGCGGCCCTCGCGCCCCGAGCGATGGAACTCTCGCGCGAGGATATCGAGAATGGCGGCGCGATTCCAAACCCCCGTCAGAGCGTCGTGCGTGGCCCGTTCCGTCATCGCCTCGCGGGCCGCGATGAGTTGGTCTTGAAGAGCCAGGATGCGTTGGCCGGTCCAAAGGCGCGCTTGAAGTTCCAGAAGGTCGAAGGGTTTGATCAGGTAATCGTCGGCGCCGGCTTTCAAGCCTTCCAGCAAGTCCCCCTTGGCGGCTTTGGAAGTGAGAAGCAGGGCGTAAATGTAAGATCCCGTCTCGCGCTTGCGAAGCGCGCGGCATACATCCACGCCATCCATGCCTGGCATCACCCAATCGAGGATAGCGAGCTTCGGGGCATCCTCCCCAATGAGTACGTCCAAGGCTTCCGCTCCGTTCGAGGCGAGCGCCACCTGGTATTGCCATCGCTCAAGCGAGATTTTGAGCAGGCGGCGGGTGACGGAATCATCCTCGGCAACCAGGATTTTCATACTTCGATTTTTCCCAGCCGCTCGAGCTCGGGCAAAAGCATATCGAGTTCCGCTCGGAGCGCGGCGTAAGGGCGAGTGCATCCCGCCAGGTCGCCGCCGTTCGCGGTTTTTTCCAGCTCGAGAGCTGCTTCGAAAACGCGCCGAGCGCCAAAATTGGCGACGGACCCTTTCAGGCTGTGAGCCGCCCGCGAGAGCCCTCTCGCGTCCCCGCAATCGAGCGAATTGCGGAGGTCGGCGAGTTGCGCCGGATAATCCCTCAAGAAGACTTCCGCCAAATCCGCCAGAAGCTCCTTATCTCCTTGCAGACGGTTCAGCGCTTCCCCCGTGTCCAAGACCGCGGCGGCCGCACTTTGCGGCGGCTGGGGCGGAGAAATCGAACCCAACTGTACGATTTGTTCAACCAGTGCGTTCAGTTCGTCTCCCCCGATCGGCTTGGAAATGTAAGCGTCCATTCCGGCTTGCAGGCAGCGCTCCCGGTCCCCCGCCATCGTATGCGCGGTCATGGCGACAATGGGCAGGTGCTTTCCGGAGGACGCCTCCTCCTGCCGGATGGCGGCGGTGGCCTGAAAGCCGTCCATGACGGGCATTTGAACGTCCATCAAGACCAAGTCAAACTTCGCCTTTTTCAGCAAGTCGAGCGCTGAATGGCCATTCGAAGCGACGGTTACGATGTGCCCATATTTCTCAAGCAGGCGTACGGCCAATTGCTGATTGACGGCGTTGTCCTCGGCCAGAAGAACATTAAGTTTGCGCCGGTTTTCGCGCAGGGTGTGACGCGTGATCACGGCCGCACGGCTCCCCGGGGCTGGAGATTTTCCCAGGGCCGCCAGCATGGCCTCGAGCAGTTCGCTCTGCCGGAGGGGCTTGATGAGATAGACGGAGATCCCCAGTTCACGACATCGGGCGGCGTCGCCCCGCTGCCCGGCCGAGGTCAACATCATGATCGTGGCGCCGGCGAGTTGAGGGTTGTGCTTGATGCGCTCGGCCAATGAAAAGCCGTCCATTTCCGGCATTTGGGCGTCCAGAATAACCAGGGGAAAAGGCCGGTCCGCAGAAGCGGCGCGTTCCAGCGCCGCCAAGCCCTCGGAACCGCTCCTCGCCAGCTCGGGCCGCACCAGCCAATGTTTCAGCATGGCGTCGAGGATTTTGCGGTTGGTGGCGTTATCGTCCACGACCAGAACAGGCAGGCCGCACAGGCTGATAGCCTCTCGGTCCTGGGGTGCCACGGTTCGAGACCTCGGCAGCCCAAGGCGCACCGTAAAATGAAATGTGCTTCCCTCGCCGGGCCGGCTTTCGACCCAGATTTTTCCGCCCATCTCTTGAACCACCCGCGACGAGATCGTCAGGCCCAGACCGGTTCCTCCGAATTTCCGCGTCATGGAGCCGTCGGCCTGGGTAAAGGCCTCGAAGATCGCCCGTTGCTTTTCCGGGGCAATTCCGATCCCGGTGTCCCGAACCGTGAAATGCAGCAGCAGGTCTTCCGGTTGGCGGGATTCGACCTCAATTCCGACCACCACTTCGCCCCCCTCGGTGAATTTGATCCCGTTCCCGACCAGATTGACGATGATCTGCCGAAGCCGGCCGGCATCGCCAAAGACCCGCTCAGGCACCTCAAGCTCCGCCTTCCAAGCCACTTCCAGCCCTTTCTGGCTGGCCCGCACGGAAAGCGACCTTAAGGTGTTTGCGAGGAGGTCGAAAAGATTGAATTCCGTGGGATCCAAGCTTAGTCTGCCCGCCTCAATCTTGGAAAAGTCGAGGATGCCATTGATGGGGGTCAACAGCGCGTCGGCCGACTCCTTGACCATGTTCAGGTACTCCCACTGCTCGGAACTCAGGGGGGTGTCAAGCGCGAGTTCCGTCATGCCGATAATGCCGTTCATCGGCGTGCGGATCTCGTGGCTCATGTTGGCGAGGAATTCGCTTTTCGCGCGGCTGCCTGCTTCCGCGGCTTCCTTCGCCTGTTCAAGGTCCAATTCTGCTCGCTTGCGGGCCGTAGTGTCGCGGGAGATGCCGAAGGTTCCCACGATTTGCCCATGGGCGCCGCGCAGGGGCATTTTGATAACCGAGAACCAGGCCTCGTCCCCGTTACGTGTAGTCACCTTCTCCTGTTTGGTCAAAATCGGCTGGCCGGTTCGGATGACTTCCTGCTCCTCGGCATAGGCAATCCTGGCATGCTCATAGCTGTGGAAGTCGAAGTCCGTCTTGCCTACCGCCTGAATGGGGTCGTCTATCCCAAATGATTCAGCGTGCGACTTATTGATGCGGATAAATCGGCTGTCGCGGTCCTTGAAATAGATGTGGTCGGGAATATTGTCCATCAGAGCGTGGAGCAGGTTCCTTTCCGCAGTCAACTCCGCCTCCGCCCGCTTTCGCTCCGTGATGTCGATCAGGGTTCCTTCGATGGCCGCCGGCTCGCCGAGTTTCCCTTCAACCAAAGTCGCATTTTCTAATACCCAGAGCGGGCTGCCGTCCTTGCGCCGCAAGCAACGCTCACCGTTGGTAATGACTTTTTGCTCTTTCAGTCGGACAATGAATGCCTCGCGTTCCGAGCCGTCGAAATAGTCCTCCGTAGGGGGATGAGCCAGCCGCTCCTTGGGCGAGGCGTACCCAAACATGCGCGCACAGGCGGAGTTGGCTTCCAGGAAGCGCCCGTCCGAAGTGGTCCGGTAAACCCCCGCCAAGCTCCTCTCGAACAACTGCCGGTAGCGCTGCTCGCTTGCCGCAAGTTCCCTGGATTGGGCCAAGAGCCGATCCGCCACCGAAGTAACCACGGCCAGCGCGAGAACCGTCAAGGTGACGGTCCCGATGCCGGCGACGCCGAGGGAGGAAACATTGACCGCGTGGGACAAGTCGGGTGCGGCGCCGGAGGGGAAAAAGCTCGCCGCGGCCATGCCCGTGTAGTGCATGACCGGGATCGCGGCGCCCATGACCACGGCGCTTACCACCTTGCGCCAGCCGATTGCGGAGGCTTCCTGCCGGAGGTGGAAGGTCAGCCACAGCGCCACCAGCGAAATCACCCCCGCCAGGAGAACCGAGAGCGTCACCAGACTTGGGTCATAGTGACACATGGCCCGCAGGCGCATGGCCGCCATACCCACGTAGTGCATGGCCGAGATGGCACCGCCCATGAACAAGCTGCCGACACCGGCGCGAAGCGCGCCCATGCTTTTCCGGCTTACCACAAAAAGCGCGATCCCGGAGGCGGCCATCGCGGCAAAAAGGGAGAGCAGCACCGTGGGCACGTCGTAAAGCACCGGGATGGGCAAACTGAAGGCCAGCATGCCGATGTAGTGCATGGACCAGATTCCCAGCCCCATCGCCGATGCCCCACCCGTCAGCCACAGGAGCCGCGCGCGGCCCCGAGCCGCAGTGACGCGGCTCGCCAAGTCGAGCGCGGCGTAAGCGGCCACCATGGCGATGAAAACCGATAGCGCGACCAGGCGGTAATCATAAGAACCGGCCAATTTCAGCGCGCTGCTCATAAGGCCTACACCTCGGACGAATACGTAGATACCCCTCTCACGCTCAGGAGCGTCAGGGTGCTTGTGGTTCGTCTCCTAATTCATCGGACAAAGAAAGACCAAAGTTGAGAGCCGGATTGAAACCCTTCGCGCGCCGCGGCCTCTGAAAGGCAAAAGCGCTGGCTTCAATCGGTGTGCCTTGAGCGGCCCCGCAGCGCTTCCGCTTCACCGCTTACGACGTCGGCCTCCTGGCCCGGAGACTGTTCACTTAGCATATTTGCGGTATTTTTCTCGCATGGACGCGAGAGGAGGACCGCAGATCGCCCGTACCGTTGCTGAACTTCCGGAAGGGACTCGTATTACCGATGACATTCGCCTCGGGGTGTTGACCGCGACCTTTCCGTTGAGCCGAGTGAAAACCGGGCTGGCCGCGCGAGGCAAGGCGAGCGAGCGGCGGCGCAAGTTGCCGGCGCAGGTGGCGGTCTATTATGTGATCTGCCCGGCGCTGTTCATGCAGGTTTCCTACCGCGAGGTGTTCGGTTGTTTGATGGAAGGCCTGGCGTGGTTGCTGGGGCCGGGCGAAGCCGTCAAAGTGACCGGCAAGTCGGGCATCTCGCAGGCGCGGACGCGGCTGGGCTGGGAAGTGATGCAGCAATTGCACGAGGAGATCGTGAGGCCCTGGCGGTGAAAAACACGCAAGGCGCCTGGTACCGGCGCTGGCGTTTGGTGAGCCTGGACGGCAGCACCTGGAGGTGGCCGATGAGCGAACCCATCCAAAAACCCGAAGCGCTGCTGTTTGCAAGCCGGTAACAAACTCCCGTTAACGCGAAGAATTTGTTGCGGCGCGTACTTCAGCCGACCTGCAAGAAACTCCGCCTGCCTCCCGTCAGCTGGCATAGCCTTCGTCACACTCACGCGACGTTGCTCAGCGAAGCGGCAGAATCGCTTAAGACCGCGCAGGCAATCTTTGGTCACTAGGACCTCAAAACCACACTCAATATCTACACGCACCGAATTTCCGAGTCCCAGCGTCGCGCAGTCGCACGAGTAGCTGGGATTTTGTTCCCAAATGTTCCCAGATTGGCTGCCCCTACAAAAAATGGGGGAGCTAACTGATTGAAATTTTGCGGGTTGGGATGTGAATGGTGAGCCGTGAGGGAATCGAACCCCCAACCTACTGATTAAGAGTCAGTTGCTCTACCAATTGAGCTAACGGCCCGGGACAGGCTCGATTCTAACACAGTTTAAAGCCGACGGATGGTGAGGCAAATTCGCCGCTCCGCCCTGGAAATTGCCCGCCCCAAGTTGGCGAGCGAATGCTCGGCGCGATCAAAGCGCGGCGCTTACAACTTCTTCGAGAACCGCAGCATTACAACGCTCGACATCCTTCGCGGCAAAGACCAGTGTCACTTTACCGCGGCGCACGAGCCGCGCTAAGTCCTCCACCATTTCTTTTCGCGGCGCGGCTTCGAGCTCCCGTCGGTATCTCTGTCGAAATTCCTGCCACCTCTCGGGGCGATGTCCATACCACTTCCGCAGCTCTGCCGACGGCGCGATCTCACGCAGCCATCGATCAACTTTGAGCTGGCTTTTCTTGAAACCTCGCGGCCAAAGGCCGTCCACGAGGATGCGGCGCCCGTCACTCGGGGCCGCTTTTTCGTAGACGCGTTTGACCGCAATCGAAATGGCCTTCCCCCGACTCTCGATGGGACGGAATTATAACCCCCATGCCGTGGCATTCCGCAATCGTCATCCGCCAGGGCGTGCTGGTGTCAGTTGGGATGGGATCCATTTCGAAACGCCAGTCATTCCCGCGAAGGCGGGAATCTACTTCGCAAGCCTTTGGAAATGCACTGCCGACGGAATGGATTCCCGCCTTCGCGGGAATGACGGCGCGTTGGAGCGCCCATGTCTGGCAAACGACACCAATACCCGCCAGGGCAAAGCGAGAAAGGAACGGCGCGAAAAGATTCCACTTGACAAGCTTAAAACATATGTTTAATACTCGCGTTTCGAACAGATGTTTGATACGGGCCATGGCCAGCCAATCCTCTCGCCACAAGCGCGAAGCTCCCAGCCGGCCGCTCAGTGCGGCAGAGCGGCGTTGGCACGAGACACGCCATAGCCGCGCGGTGTTGGAAACCCGAGACCGCTTGCTGAAAACGGCGGCTCGCCTGTTTGGCGAGCGCGGTTTCAATCATGTCAGCGTGCGTGAAATCTCGAAGGAAGCGGCAACGAACGTGGCGGCGGTCAACTATCATTTTCGCGACAAGCTGGGCCTTTACCGCGAGTTAATCGGGACGGTCGCCGAGGGGATGCACCGCGGCAAGACCGCGGCTCTTGACGCGGGCGCGGGCCGGCCACCGGAGGAACAACTGCGAGCCTACATTCGAGGTTTTCTGCATCAGCTCCTCGACTCCGACCCCCAAGAAGAGAGCTGGATGGATCAGCTCATCGCCCGAGAAATGATGGAGCCGACACCGGCGCTGGATCTGATCATTGAAAAGGGGATCAAGCCCTCCGGGAAGCGTCTCAATAAGTTGGTTGGCGACGTTCTCCAATTGCCGCCCGGCGACAAGCGCGTGCTCATGTGCGCGGGCACCATTCAAGGGCTATGCCTCTGGCACCGGACCTCGCGGACCGTCGCCGAGCGGTTGGTGCCGGAGCTTCGCTACACGCCCGAGGTGATTGACGGCATTGCGGAATTTGTTTCGAATTTTGCGCTGGCCGGAATGCGCGCGGCTTTGCAAAAGCAAAATGAACGCGAACGGGCCACGGACAGTCCCGTTGCCAGGTGAGCTCTGGGGAACCGGATAGCGCTTTCGGTCGTAACGTTTGGCAAGAGGGGACATCAAAAAAACGGCATGCCACCACCTGACCTGGATTCGCTGCGGATTAAGGACGGCGCACGCGCCGGCGGCCCCGGGGGCAAAATCCTGCGGATTTTTGCCGCCTCGTTAGGAGTCCTGGTCCTGGTCATCGGCGGTGTTTTCGCTTTGCGCAAGCAGATGCCTGCCGTCGAAGTCGCCTCGGCCCGGGGGGCGAACGACCCGCAGGCCCAGACGCTGCTCAACGCCAGCGGCTACGTCACGCCCCGCCGGCGGGCGACGGTCGCCGCCAAAATTACGGGCCGCGTTACAGGCGTCTTTTTCGATGAGGGAATGCGCGTCAAGGAAGGCCAGCTTTTGGCGACGCTCGATGATTCGGACGCCAAACGCGGGCTAGACACCGCCGTCGCCAACCGCAATGCCTCCCAAGCGGCCATCGCCGACCTCGAAGTGCAGTTGAAGTACGCGGAAACTCAGCTCCACCGCGCGCAAGTCCTCTTCGACGAGAAGGTCGAGAGCCAGGAGGCTCTCGACACAGCCCGCACCAACGTGGACAGCCTCAAAGCTAAAATCGCGCTGGCCAAAGTGCAAGTGGAAGCGGCGGGCGCCCGAATTCAAGAGGCGCAGCAAAGCGTGGACAATTGCGTCATTCGAGCGCCCTTCGGTGGAATCATCGTTTCGAAGGACGCTCAAGTGGGCGAGATCATCTCGCCGATGTCCGCGGGCGGCGGATTCACGCGCACCGGCATTGCCACCATCGTGGACATGAATTCGAATGAGATCGAGGTGGACGTCAACGAGGCGTACATCGCCCGCGTCCTGCCCGGCCAGAAAGTCATGGCCACGCTCGACGCTTACCCCGATTGGCAAATCCCTTCGCACGTCCGCACTATTATTCCCACGGCCGACCGGCAGAAGGCCACGGTGAAAGTGCGGATTTCGTTCGACAAGCTCGATCCGCGAATCCTTCCGGACATGGGCGTGAAAGTGGCCTTCCTCAGCGAGGAAACGTCCGCGAAAAAAACCCAGGGCCGGAAGGTTGCTCAGGGCCCGGCGGCGAAGGCGATCATTCCCAAGGGCGCCGTGCGCGGCGAAGGCGGCACGTCTTATGTGTTCGCCGTTCACGATGGGAAAGTCGAGCGGCGCGCGGTCACGCTGGGCCGTCAGGTCGGAAGCGATGTCGAAATCATCGCGGGCGAAAGTCGAAATCCGCGAATAGGAGCGATGCATGGTAAGCGTTAACAACAACGGCCAATCCTCGGCGTTAATCCAGGTGCGCGGTCTCAACAAGACCTACCGCCGCGGCGGCGAGGAGATTCAGGTCCTCCAAGGCCTCAATTTGGACGTGGACAAGGGCGACTTTGTGGGATTCATGGGCCCGAGCGGCTCGGGGAAAACCACTCTGTTGAATCTTATGGGCGGCCTCGACGTGCCGACCGCCGGCACGATTTCCGTGGCCGGGGACGAAATCACTCACATGTCTTCCGGCAAGCTGACCGAATGGCGCGCCCGCCACGTCGGCTTCGTATTTCAGATGTACAATCTCATCCCGGTGCTGACGGCGTATCAAAACGTCGAGCTGCCGTTGTTGCTGACGCGACTGTCAGGAACGGAACGTCGCCAGCACGTTGAAGCGGCGCTCTCCATTGTCGGTCTGGCGGGCCGCTCAAACCATTTTCCCCGCCAGCTTTCCGGCGGACAGGAGCAGCGAGTGGCCATCGCCCGCGCCATCGTCTCCGACCCGACGTTTCTTCTCTGCGACGAGCCGACCGGCGACCTCGACCGCAAGAGCGCGGATGAAATCATGGCGCTCATTTCCGAACTTGTGGCGAAGCACGCGAAGACCGTCCTGATGGTCACGCACGACCCCCTGGTGGCAGCCCGCGCCCAGACCGTCCTGCATCTTGAAAAGGGTGTGCTGGTGGAGGCGGCCAAGTCCCAGCACGGCGTCGTCGTGGGAGGTGGGGCATGAAGTTCTGGCGGCTCATCAAGGCCAATTTGTTCCGCAAAAAAGTGCGTCTGCTCCTCACCCTCGGGTCCTTCATGGTGGCAATGTTTCTCTTTGCCTTTCTCGCAGTGGTGAGAGGGGCCTTCACCAGGACGGGGGGAATCGCCAGCGCCGGCCGCCTGGTCACTATCAACCGCGTCTCGATCATTCAGCCCATTCCACTCTCCTATCGCGATAAGATCGCCCGAATCAAAGGCGTTCAAGCCGTCACGCACTACAACTGGTTCGGAGGCACCTATCAGGACGAGAAGAATTTTTTTCCGCAATTCGTGATTGACCCCGAGAATCAACGCAAGGTCATTCCCGAGCTGGTGGTCCCCGACGTCCAGTGGGCGAACTTCCTCAAGGACCGCCAGGGCGCGATCGCGGGCGCTGCCACAGCCAAGCGCTTCGGCTGGAAGATTGGCGATCGCATCCCGATCACGACGACTATTTATGGCACGGGTGGCGCGTGGGAGTTCAACCTCGACGGCATCTATCACGGCCAACATGCCGACGACGACGAAAGCCAGTTCTGGTTCCAGTGGGATTATTTCGAGGAGCGCGTCCCCGATCGGATCAAGGGGCTGATCGGGTGGTATGCCATTAAGCTTGACTCGCCGGATGAGGCTCTTCGAGTGGCCACGGCGGTTGACAACGAATTCGCCAATTCGCCTTACGAAACGAAAACCGACACCGAATCCCAGTTTGCCGCCAACTGGGTAAAACAGTTCGGAAACATCGAATTCCTCATCCTGTCTATCGGCAGCGTCGTCTTCTTCACGCTGCTGCTGGTGACCGGCAACACCATGGCCATTTCCGTGCGCGAGCGCACCGGCGAACTCGGCATCCTCAAGGCCATCGGGTTCAAGAATCGCTCCGTGCTTTTTTTCGTGCTCGCGGAATCGCTGGCGATCGCGCTGGTGGGAGGAATCTTGGGACTCGGTCTCGCCTTGATCGCCATTCCCGTCCTCGGATCCGCCCTGAACGGTTTGCTGCCCAATCTCATCTTGTCTAAATCCGTGCTCGCGGTCGCCATCGGCTTTGCCCTGGCGGTGGGAGCGGCGAGCGGCCTGCTCCCGGGAATCGGCGCCATGCGGCTGCGTGTTGTGAACGCCCTTCGGAGGGTATGAACATGGCCATTCCCGTCGTCTATAATCTTCGCAGTGTGAAGGCACGATGGACCTCTGCTATCGTCGCGGTCCTGGGGATTGCCGGGACCGTCGGCGTCTTTGTTGCCATGCTCTCCTTGGCTCGCGGCTTCCGGGCCACTCTGGTCTCTTCCGGCTCCGCCGACAATGCCATCGTCCTGCGCTCCGGCGCCACTTCCGAAATGATGAGCGGTATCAACCTCGACACCGTCAAAATTCTTCAGGATAAACCGGGCGTGGCGCGCGGGGGCGGCGAGCCGTTAGTGACCTCGGAAGTCGTCGTCATCGCGCCCTTCCCCCTTCGCTCGACGGGGACCGATGCGAATGCGCAGGTTCGCGGCGTTTCTCCCAATGTCCTCACCATCCGCCGGAACGTCAAAATAATCGAGGGCCGCATGTTCCGTCCGGGCCTTGCCGAATTGGTGGTCGGCCGCAATGCCGCGAGCAGCTATTCAGGGCTGACGGTCGGCAACAAAGTCCGATTCGGCGGCGGCGAATGGACGGTGACGGGAATTTTCGACGCCGGCGGCTCCGCCTTCGATTCCGAGACCTGGTGCGATGCCCGGGTCCTCGACGACGTGTACAAGCGACCGAGCAACATTTTCCAATCCGCCACGGTCCACCTGTCTTCGCCGGACGATTTTCAGGCGTTCAAAGACGCCGCCACCAAGGACCCGCGGCTGAACGTGGACGTGAGCCGCGAAGTGGATTACTACGCCAAACAGTCCCAGACAATGACCCGCCTCATCACCGTGCTCG
>QHZO01000031.1 GCA_003224695.1 Acidobacteriota bacterium | reverse complement strand
CGCCGCAAGATGCGTCAGGTCGGTGTCCAGATTCAGGACGTCGGTACCTATCTCTGCTGGGAGACCTTCGTCGATGAACCGGGCCGACAACTTTCCCTGGCAAACCTTGTTCACATCGCCAAGCCGGCAGACCTCGTGCTGGTCCCCAACCCCAAGCTCACATTGATGCCGCCGCTGAAGACACCGCTCAGCTTCACCGGAGAGGCGGTGTGGAACTTTCCCGACAACTCCCGGCAAAGAGACTCGGATCACCCCGAGACCAAGCAGCAGTTTGTCCCTCTGGCGACACTCGATATTCCCGGCATCCCGGCGGATTACGAACTCGACATTGACCCAGCCCATCCTTTTATCCCGATCGAAAAGCAGGTGATCGCCGCCGAGGACGACGATTCCTGGAACGCGGCGAACTGGGCTTTCCGGGGAATGATCACTGCAGACGGCAAGCGCGTGATGGTTGGCGTCGTCACCGGGAGCGGAGGGATCGCTTGGAACGACCGCATCAGCTTCAAAGTTAGCGGCGGCGTTACCTGCAAGCTGCTCGAAACCAAGCAGGATGAAATTACGAGTGCAAACGACGCCCTTATCTCAGCCAAGCTCGCGGCGGACGCCGAAAACCATCGCAGGGTCGAGCAGGCCTATTTCGACTCCGTCCGCGACCGCGTCACGCTTGCGAGCAAGATCACAAAACGGAAGTTCGAGGACCTCCGCGAGGAGGAACGCACCATCGTCTATCGCAATCTCATCAAGGCACTGATGACCGAGGCCCTTTATCACCACCTGCCGGAGACGCCAACCGGCTATCAATCCCGGCACGTTCTATCGGAATTGATCAACGCCATTTTCGACGTGGAAAAGATGCTCTATTTCGTCGCGCCGGAGTGGTGGAAGCCTCGCGCTATCGCCGCCTCGCTATCGATCGGGGGAGCAGCCGTGGCGGACTCGGTTGGAGGCTCCATCGTCCGCTGGGCCAACGACCAAGAATATGGGAAGTATTTCATAACCGACGGCTCTGACCCGGCCCCGCTTGGGAGTTCGCTCGGCTGGCTTATGCAGCTCGACGGCGACGATCTGCGCAACGCCTTTCTCAAGGCGCCTTGGGTGAAGGCAGTGATCCCGATCAGGCCTGGAAGGGAACTCGCCGCAATCAATTGGCTCAAGATGGTGGGGGTCGAAGGTTCGGATGGACTAAATGCCAATTACGCGGCGCCTGAATCCGAGCTCAACGGAATTCGCTCGAATCTCCTCGCGCATGACCCCGACGATCCGGTGAAGGACCATGCGCAAGTCATGATCGACGACGCGATCCGGAATCTCTGCATCAAGGTCGCGGAGAAGCATGAGCTTTCGAACACGGTGGGGCGCTACCCCGAGGACGAAATCAATGACGATAATCGAGTTTCGGCGACCCCCATCGAGAAGGTGTTCGAGCACGGTTTTTATCCGCTCAAGGGCGGCTTCAAGGCCAAGAGCGAGGAGCCGTTTGAGATTTGCAGCCAGTGGATCGAGGTGCTCCCGACCGACCAAGTCGTCCCGGTGCCCGTCAAGTATGATGCCAAAACCGGAAGGCAGGCCTGACGGTGCGTCTCGAGTTTGTCTATAAGCGGCTGACCGACGGGACGAACCATACGCATTTCCTGCTCACGGGCGCCACGTTTAGTCTGAAGGCCTCGATGCAGAACGGCCAAACCGTCGACGTTCCCGTGCAGCGGATGGTCAACGGGTTCAGCGCCGATCTCACGTCTCAACTGATACCCCAACGATTGACGCGGCTCGAGATGGCTTATCGCGTCGATCGCGCGTTCGACTCCCGAAGCTTTAAGCTCCTCGAAATCAAACAGACGTTCATCCCAGTTCCCGTGCAGACGACAGCGGTGGCCACCGCAACTTACGTTCTCGCGCCCGGCGGGTGGCGAGACGCGCTCAGGCGGCAGAGGGTGAGCAACCTTGCCACACACCCGCTCCTCGATGTCGCGAAGCTTGCGGCAGGCCGCATCGTGCTAAATGTCGCAATGCTCGACCTTAGTGAGGCGTGGGCGCATCTCCATCGCGAGAACGGCCGCTACCAGCGTTACGCCATTCGCTCTGAAGGATCAGGCCTGACCTTCAAGGTCTTCGCGTTTCTCGGCGGCAATCCATTGATATGGTATTGCGTCGTGCCGAATCATCTTCGCGGTGCTGCCGAGGTCTCCCCGCATGTCTTCTTCTCGGCGGCGGACAACGCGATCGCGCAGGATGCTCCCGACAACGAGTATCTCAGCCGGAGCGCTGAGCGGTTCAAAGACGATGGACTCGAGTTGATCCGCTATATCGTGCCGCCGCTCGAGGACACCAGGTTTGAGGAGCTCGTGCCCAAACTCTTAGCGGCCGCATTGGCGCGCAACGTGGTCAGCTTCGGCTTCCATCGCGACGAAAAGAACAGGCCAACGGTCATCACGCCGCGCCACTTCGCCATAGGCGCCGGATTTCAAAAGGCTTTCATGCATGCGGGCAGCGGCAAACCGGCGCAATTC
>QHZO01000219.1:25389-27735 GCA_003224695.1 Acidobacteriota bacterium | reverse complement strand
CCGAGCACCGGGACAGCATTGGGAACATTCACGACGGTGAGCGGACACGTGTTGGCTGCCCCGGGCACATATCTGGGCACAAATAGCCCCGCCGGGGTAAGCGCTGCATTCACGAGCTCTGACCCCAACTTCACAAACTCCAGTGGTACGGGTAAGCTGACCGTCACCCAGGAGGACGCGCGGGTTACCTACGGCGGCAACCTGTTCGTCGGTATTCCGTTGTCGGCGAGCTCAGGCACGATCACGCTGAGCGCAACCGTGGCAGACATCACCGCGCTTGGCCCATATAACGCGGGACCACCGCCCACGGGCGATACAGCGTATGACCCCTACCCCGGAGACATTCAGAACGCCACAGTGACCTTTATAACCCGCGACGCAGTTGGGACATACGCCGCGGGCGGCACGCTCTGCACCGCTCCGGTCGTTTTGATCAACAGTTCCGACTTAAAGACCGGGAGCGTAACCTGCACGTTTACCGGATACGTTGGGAGCACCGGCAGCACGCAGTACACGGTGGGAACCGTGGTAAGCAACTATTACACTCGGAACGCCGCGGGGGACAACACCGGAGTGACCATCTCTCAGGTGGGATCTGGAATGATTACTGGCGGCGGATACCTGGTGATGAAGAACTCCGCCGGAACGTTTGCGGGCACCCAGGGCACAATCAACAACTTCGGCTTCAACGTCAAGTACAACAAGAGCGGCACGAACCTGCAGGGCAACATCAACACCATTGTGCGCAATGGTGGTCACGTGTACCAGATCAAAGGCAACTCCATGACCTCGCTGGCCGCGCAATCCTGGAGCGGCAGCACCTGGGTGTCAGGCTGCCCGAACGGCGCTACTGCGACGAATCCTTGCAAGGCGCAGTTCAATGGCAGCGCCAACATTCAAGATGTCACCAACCCGGTGGCGCCAATCTCAATTGACGGCGGCGATTCCATGCAGTTCAGCATGACAGACTACGGCACACCGGGCACTGGCGACACTGCTGGGCGGAGGCAACCTGGTTGTCCACTAAACGCGCGCTCGCGATGTGGGCAAGCAGTTGTCCGTCAGTGAGGAGCCGGCCTGGCCCGCGAGGACTGATTCCTGGAAGAGCGCGGCGGGCCCGGCCATCAGAAGTTCCGACCGAGCGGGATGGGCCCGGGTTCCGCAGCCGATAGCCGACGGGCACAGGACGGGGCCCTGCACCGCATGATACGGGACGGGGCGAAGACTCGGCGAGAATCGAGATAGCGCGAAGCTGGATTGTTGGGCGAAGGTTGGCAAGGCCCCGAGCCGTAAGATCGGGGCGCGGCGGGAGAGGCGACTCTCCCGCCGCGTTTTTTTTGCCGTGCTTTTTGTCCGATTATTGGCTATCCGGCTACGGATTCACGGTCAGCTTGACGGTGGTGCTGTGGCTCAGATTCCCGGAAGCCGCCGTGAGCGTTAGTGAGTAATTGCCCGGCGGCGTTCCGGCAAGGCGAATCGGCTCGGTACCGCCGCAACCTGCCCAGGCAAGAACCAATAAAAGCGTCAGCGCCAGCGCGACGCGGTTTAATTGTGGCGGCGAGCTGCGCCTCGCCGAAATGGATCTCAGCGGCGAGACACAGCTCGCCGCTACAGCGAGCACCGCGAGCGCCAGCGGCCAGAGCATTTGTAGGGGCGCATAGCGATGCGCCCAGGGGAGCGGCCCCGGCGGGCCTAAGGGCCGCTGGCGCGATTGCGGCCCGAGTTCGCTCGGCGCGGTCGTCGTAATCGTCACCGTGGCGGTCGAGGCGCTGGTGCTGCTGGGCGTGATGGAGGCGGGCGAAGCCGCGCAAGTGGTATGTGCCGGCAAGCCGGCGCAGCCGAAGCTGACGGCTTGGTTAAAGCCGCTTTCCGGCGCAATCGAGAGCGTGAACGTCGCTGTGCCGCCAACCTTGACGGTGGCCGACTGCTGATTGGTCGTCAACGTGAAGTCCTCACCCGTGCCCGAAAGCGCCACCGTATGAGGGCTGCCGATGCCGTTGTCGGTCAAAGTCAGCGTGCCGGTGGTCGCGCCGCCCATGGTGGGCGCGAAGGCGACCTTCACCGTGCAGCTCGCTTTCACGGGTACGGGCGCCGAGGTCGAGCAGGTTCCGCCTGAGGCAACGGTGAAGCTATTGCTCGGCGTGATGGCGGAAAACGTCAGCGGGGCAGTGCCAGGATTCGAGACGGTGACGGTCTGAGGTGCGCTCGTGGTGTTCGCCACTTCGCTCCCAAAGCTGAGGCTCGCGGGCGTTGCGTTCATCCGCGCCATATCGAGCGCAATCGCGCCCGCCAAAGCAGACGCGGTGGAGGTCGTCTGTAGGGGCGCAAGGCCTTGCGCCCCTACCT
>QHZO01000219.1:0-25345 GCA_003224695.1 Acidobacteriota bacterium | reverse complement strand
GCCCGTACCGGTGAACTACCTCGGGGCGGCTGATCGCTGCAACGAAAGCTGTGGCGTTTGTGTCGCCGGTGACCCATGCGTCGCCCGCACCATCCACGGCAATCCCCCGTGCGAAGGTGGAAGTCATGTCTCCCCCGCCGAGGTATGTGGAGTAAATCAGACCGCTTCCTCCCGCTTGAAAGCTGGTGACGAACGCATCAACGGATGCCCCGCCGAGGGTCGCCAGCAGCGCGTTTGCAACGGGGAAGTCCGGCGAAGAGGTGAAACCGGCAACGTAGGCCTCGCCGAGGGAATCAACGGCAATACCGCTGCCAGCCTGCCCGACGCTGCCTCCGAGGTACGTAGAATAGATGATCTGGTTGACCGTCGAATTAAACTCCGTCACGGTCACCGCGTTCGGACCCGGCAGCGTGGGCTGGAAAGCGTTCGCCACCGGAAAGTCGACCGCGTCTGTCCCCCCAACTACGTAAATGTCTCCTGCCGCATCGAGCGCGATCCCGTCGGCTTCATTGCTTCCCGTTCCCCCCAGGAAGGTTGAGAGGACCAGGTGCGAGCCGGTCGGGTCGAGCTCGGTCACGAACCCGGTGTTGCATACCGTGGATCCGTCCACCACGATGGTGTCGCACGCGGACTGAAACGCGTTGTGGAGCGGGAAGTCCAGGGAGCCGGTCCCGCCTGCCACGTACGCATCTCCCGTGGTGTCAACGGCTATCCCCAATCCGATGTTTGTGTCCGAACCGCCAAGGAATGTCGAGTAGACTAGTGCGCCACCGCCCGGGACCACCTTAGTAATGAAGGCGTCATCGCAGGTCGCAGGGAAGGCCGGTATCCCGCACTGCGTCCCCGCGAAGGAAGTCTGGAAGGCGCCCGGCGTTACGGGAAAATCCGAGGACTCGGTGAAACCGGTGACGTAGGCGCTCCCCACCGCGTCCACGGCGATCCCCAGCCCCTCTTGATCGTTCAGGTTTGTATTGCTGGCAGCACCGCCCAGAAAGGAGGAGTACACCAGGGCGCTTCCTGTTGGGTTAAGCTCCGCTACAAACATGTCCTCCATGCCGGCTAGTGCCGGCTGGAAGGCGTTCAACGTCGGGAAATCGGTGGACGCTGTTGTGCCGGCGACATAGGCGTCACCGGACGAGTCCACCGCGATCGCAAACCCGGAATCGAAGTTCGTTCCCCCGAGATATGTCGAGTAGACGACGGTCCCTGAGGAATCAAACTTCATCACCATTGCGTCATTGTCCCCGCCGTACGTCGTCTGGAAAGCGCCGGGCGTCGTAACGAGGTCGGCTGAATTTGACAGGCCCGCGACATAGGCGTTCCCGTTGGAGTCTAAGGCGATCCCGCTTCCGGTCCCTCCGTTGCTGCCACCGAAGGTGGCGATGAACTTGAGGGTGGGATCGATCACCAGTGTCGTCTGGGGGTCATAGTGCCCTACGTTGAACGTCAATTCATTGGCGGCGGTCAATTTGTACTGGCCGCTGAGAAGGCAACGGGTAGGGGCGTCGTATTGTATAGTGATACATGTATCTTGATACATCATTGGCCTGCCAAGGCGGAGTTCGCCCGCGTCCGTGGGAATCACGATGTCGCCGCTTGAATCGATTTTTGATTTTAGATTTTGGATTTTGGAACCGTTGGTGTCTAGCGCCAACTTGATCGCGCCTGGATCGGCGCCGGCGTGAACTATGAAATCGTATTCGAGTCCCCCTGAATCCTGAATCCTAGATCCTGAATCCTTCCCGTAGAAAAGCATGTCAATTCCCGGATACACGTCCTTCACAAGCACCCGCCCGTAGTTCGGCACTTTCGTTCGCCATTTCTTTGGGTCATTGCCGATAAAATAATTCGATATGCCCTTGAGCTTATCGAGGCCGATCATTTTCGGGTGAGGGTTGGCCCCGACCAATAGTAGGCGAATGGTTTCAGGTGTCAGGTGCAGGTTGCCGGAGGGCAGGGATCGGGGACTGGGGACTAGGGACTGGGGATTGCTTAGCGAAAGCAGCGGGGGAATCACGAACGATGTTTTCTGCAACAGACCAGGGGCTAGGGACCAAGGACGTCTTAACGTCTGACTGGTGAAAGCTGATAGCCGACGGCTCGGCAGCGAGAGGGCAATGCCATTTCCAGTGAGAAATACGACCGAGCTGCCACTATGCGCCAGAAACTTCGTCCGCGGACTCGCCTGCCCAACATTCGGCTCAAATGCCACCTCCGGCTGCGGGCTGCTTCGGATGCCCCGGAGCGGGGCCCCTGGGCCGGGATGCGGGGACCGAAGACGGGCCTTCTCCAACCCGACACCGAAATTCAGGGCGTTCGTCGGAAGTCCGCGAGTCTGGCCGCCTGACCGGACAATGGGGTCGGCTGGAAGAACAAGGCTTGCCAGAAGCAGCCCCCCCCAGGTCACTGCGTTCCGTGTTTTGAGTCTCATGTCACACCCTAACCACTCCTATTGTGCCGTCTGCAGAGGGGAGACCGCGTAAGCGTCTGTGCCGGTGTCGCAGTAGAACAACTGCCGGTAGTGGTTATTCAGGCCGGTGGAACTGACGCTTCCGCCGCCGTGAAACGGCGGAGAGGCAAAGCTGATCGTCCTGTTTGCGACGCCGGCGATGACATCAACGGTAAGCCACTCCCCCTGCTGGCAGTTTGAGAGGCCATTTATCGTGACGTTTGTGCTCGTGCCGCTCATTGTAACAGTTTCCGTATTGCCCGTTGAAGCGTCAATGGTCACACTCCCGCCTGAGGTGTTAGTGTTGTTCACGCCCGCCACAATGCGGGTGGTGGAATAGAGCCCGGAGCCTGTGATGCTCGCGGGCGAGGTGATCGTCACGTAGTCGGTGCCTCTATCGCCGCCCCCCAACCGCAGCATCTGACCGCTTGCGGAGGTGTCCCAGGCCGAGAGCGGGCCGGGGTTAGTGAAACGGTCGTTGATCGAAACCACGCGACAGTTCGAGCCAGCCAAGCACACCGCCGGCGCACCGCCGTAATTATCTATGCTGGTTATCTGCGCGGCGCGGTTAACTACCACGGGCTCGTCGAATTTGTTGTGCAGAAGCGTGATGGCGCCGCCCGTGTACGGGATGCCGTTCACGCTGATAAAGTTCACGTCCACACGGGTGGCGGTTCCATTGGAAGTGTATGCCCCGACAAAGGTTGACTCATTGAGAGTAAAATTGTCTGCATCCACCCGAGTAATCTGCCACTGGGCGTTCGTGGCAGTATCCAGGCCACCCGTTCCCACCACGCCCGTAATCTTGATGACGTCGCCTGACTGATAGCCGTGTCCCGTAATCGTAACCTTAATTTGCGTCCCGCTGGCGGTCACGTTGGAGATGTTCTTCGCACTCTCGACAGCACCGCTCTCCGACTGGCCCTCCTCGATCCAGAAGTCGGACGGAGAAGTCAGGCTGTAAGCTGTCGCGAGTCGGGTCGAGGTGCCGCCGGAAGTGTATGGACCACTTCCCGTCGTTCCGTTGAGCGAAAAGTTCAGTTCGTTACTGGGCCGAGTCGAGGTGCCCCCGGAGGTGTACGAACCATTGCCCGTCGAGCTGTTGAGGGAGAAGTGCGTGGAGTCCATCGCCGTAATAATCCAGGTTCCATTCGCCGCCGTGTTCCCGCCCACACCGCTAATTTGCACTTGGTCGCCGTTGGAGTAGCCGTGCGGTGCAGATGTCGTGATCGCGATGGGACTGGCGTTGCTGGCGCCGAGGATGGGAACTCCGTCCGTGATATACCAATTGCCGTTCGCCGCCGTGTTTCCGCCCACGCTCGCAATCTGCACGCGCTGGCCCGTCACGTATGCGTGCGCCGATGTGGTAGTGATTACGATGGGAGAGGTGTTGGAAGCGGCCGAAATGCTAACCGGGGTGGACTGATTCGCCAGACCCCCAAAAGCGATCCGCTTCCACTGCGCCAGCCCGCCATAGTATTTCACATCGAATCCGAGGTTGACCTTCTGGATCGAGCCTTCTTCAAAAATCGCAATCTGGGCCGCGTTGCTGGCGTTAAATGTAATCCCTTCCGCCCCGGACACCGCAGAGACGATCTGAAAGCGGCGCACCGTGAGCTGGTCCATCTGGTACGCGTTGCCGGTCTGGGTTACCGGAAGACCGATCTGAAAAGCATACTGGCAGTTGTAAATGCCGAAATTCGTGAACTCGTTCTGCGACGAAGCGTAGGCCGGCGCTTGGTTATCCGCAGTGTACCAAATGCCGACCGAACCCGAATGGGAATTGCAATCAATCTGAATGCCTTCGAATTTGCTTGTGAAAACGTCGTTGAATTTGAAAACCGGCGATACGCCCGTACCGGCCACAAACTTCGTCCCCCACGTGGCAGCGGAAAGGCCGGCAGGCGGCGCGCCGCCTACGGCGCCGCTGATTCGCCACGAGGGGGGCGGATTCTGTGTGGTGGCCACGGTGAACGTCGCCGCGCCGAGGAGGAGTGTCCCCGGCTTTCCCGCGCTGGCGACGCCGGAAAACACGTCCGAGTTGAGCGTCTGCGCCCCGGTCAGACCCCGCGCGTCGCAGGTGCCGCCGGTTGTGGGCAATGCCACGATACAGGCATTAATTTTTTGCGCGGCGTCCGTACCCGGAAAAGACGTGACATCAAACACGGTCAGCCCTGGTAGCCAGGACCGTGTGTCCAACGAAGTGGGATTGGTGATAGTTGTCGGGGCGCCGCGCTCATGAAGACATAATTGGTCGTGCTTGCCGACATCGGGAGCGAACCGCTTGCATACGAAACTGCCGCACCGCCGCAGTACCAAGTGCCGGACGAGATGTTGATCGTAAGTCCGGCCCTAGCCGTCGGTACGTAGTAGCTCTGGGGCTGCTGGGCGAAAGCGCCGCCGGAAAGAGCGAGCGCAAGGATCAGGAATCCAGACCTGTAGCGTGACTCCCGGCCATCCAAGTTGCGGCCTTTCCAAAGGAAATCGAAAAGCCGCAGGGTTTTCGAAACGAACCCTGCGCTACGAGACTCGCAAATCCGAGGCGACGGGCGGCGGCGTGGGGCGTTCAAATCTTCTCCTCCTCTGCGGGCGCTGGAACCTGGAATGGGGAGATTCTACCAGACGGCGCCCCCACCCTATGCAACAGAAATTCGCCATTGGAGGCAAGAACGCGGGCGTGCTATAGCGGCGGCGTGAAAGCTTGCGCAGCCCGCCGCAAGGCCGCGCGCTCGGGGTATAATTCCAAATGGGAGGAGCGATGGACCGAGCGGCTGCCTGGGAGCTGCTGTGCGAGTATGTGAAGAACGAAAATTTGCGCCGACACGCGCTCGCCGTTGAAGCCTGCGTCAAGGCGTACGCGAAAAAGTTCGGCGAGGATGAAGAGACGTGGAGCGTCGTGGCGCTGCTTCACGATTTCGATTACGAGATCCATCCGAACGCGCCCGACCATCCGGTGAAAGGCAGCGAGATTCTCAAAGCCAAAGGCCTCCCCGAAGACTTGCGGCGCGCCATCCTGGGTCATGCCGACTACACCGGTGTTCCGCGCGACACGCGGCTGGCCAAAGCCTTGTTCGCCTCGGATGAGCTGGCGGGCTTCATCACCGCTTGCTCGCTGGTGCGGCCCGACAAGATCATGACGCTCGAGGCGAAGTCCGTGCGCAAGCGGATGAAGGACAAAGCCTTCGCCCGCTCGGTGAGCCGCGAGGACATCCTCAAGGGCGCGGAAGAATTGGGCGTGCCGCTCGACGAGCACATTGCCTTCTCGATCGAGGCCATGCGGGCCATCGCCCGAGAACTGGCGCTCGAGCCCGTCCCGCCCGTCAGCCCCGCGGCTCCCTGAGCCCAAAAGCCGGTCAGGCGAAACTCGACCGAGCGGCCGCGTTTCAGGGATCCAGTGAAACTTTTTCGAGGTAAGCGGGCGCGCGCGCGCTCCAGCGGAGCTGCTGCGAGATTTTCTGCCGAAGAGATTCGGCCGGCCCCGGTTCGCCGTGAACGATAAAAGTTTGTTTCGGAGCCTTCCGAAAGCGCCCGAGCCAATGGAGGATTTCCGAGTAATCGCCGTGCGCGCTCAAGTTTTCGATCGTCTCGACGTGCGCGCGGATGGGAACCGCCTGGCCGTGTATCTTGACGAATTTTGCGCCGGATTGGATCGTTTTTCCGCGCGTTCCCTCTCCCTGGTAACCGACAAACAGGACGGTGTTGCGCGCGTCGGGCAAGCAACGCTCGAGATGGTGGAGCACCCGTCCGCCCGTTGCCATGCCGCTCGCCGAGATGATGACCATGGGCTCGCGCGCGTCGTTCAGGGCGATGGATTCCTCCCGTGTGCGGTCAAAATGAACTTCCGGCGGGGCGAAAGGTCTGGCGCCGTGGTCTTCGAGCGCGGTGGTCTCAAGGTTGTGGTCCTCGTGATGGCGGAGGTAGATTTCGGTCACGTCAATCGCCATGGGGCTGTCCACGTGGATGGGCGTCGCCGGCATCTGGCCCCGCGTCACCAGCTCGCGAAATAGATACAACAGTTCCTGAGTGCGGCCAATGGCGAACGACGGGATGATGACCGATCCGCCTCGTCGCTGGGTCGCCTCGACAAGCGCCGCCAAGCGCGCGCGGTAATCGTCCGTCGGGTGGAGCCGGTCGCCATAGGTGGATTCAACCAGCAGATAATCCCCGCCTTCGACCGCTTCCGGCTCGCGGATGATCAACTGGTGGTAGCGGCCGAGGTCGCCGGAAAACAGCACCGTGCGCGCCGAGCCGTTTTCGCGCACCGTCACTTCGATGCTCCGCGCGCCGAGAATGTGCCCGGCGCGAAAGAAGCGCAGCGAAAAGTGCGGCGAGAGTTCGACGGGCTTCGTCTCGTCAATCGCACGGAGCTTCTTGAGCGAGTTGACCGCGTCTACTTCGGTATAAAGCGGCAGGGCGGGCGCGTGCTTGCTGAACTTTTTTAAATTGGCGTAATCGGCGTCTTCTTCCTGAAGGTGGCCGGAATCGGGCAAGGTCAAGCGGGCGAGCTCACCCGTGGCCGGCGTCGCCAGGATTTCAGCGGCGAAGCCGTCCTTCACCAGCCGCGGGATGTAGCCGACGTGGTCGAGGTGCGCGTGCGTCAGGACGAGCCATTGAACGGAGGCAGGCGCAACCGGCAGCGGATTCCAGTTGCGAAGCCGCAATTCCTTCGGCCCTTGAAACAGGCCGCAGTCAATCATCAGGCGTTCGCCGGCGGCCTCGAGCAGGTACTTTGAGCCGGTCACCGTGCCCGCCGCGCCGAGAAATTGAAGTGTGGCCATGAAATTTGGGCGCTAACCGAGCGAGTGGCGGACGAGTCGCCTCGACGCCTTGTCGGTTTCGCGCCTCTTTTTTTTGACCCACGCCGCGGCACCGCCAGCCGCGTCGATGCCGGGATGGCCCGCCGGATCCCATGCCGGAGCATCTTTGCTGAGAACCGCAAGCAGGCGCCGCCGTCTGGCGCTCCGTCCAGAGCGCCCCTCTTCTTGTTTAAGGTTTCGCCCCTTACTCATCACTCGTCACTGTCCACTCTCTTATATCACCACCGATTCCCGATATTCGCCGAAGACCTTGCGCAGGGCATTCGAAATTTCGCCGACCGTAGCGCGCGCCTTGACGGCGTCGAGAATCGCGGGCATCAGGTTTTCGTCGCCGCGAGCCACGGCTTCGACGCGCGCAAGAGCTGCTGATATTTTGCCGGCGTCGCGCGTGGCGCGCAGCCGCGCGAGGCGGTCCACCTGCGCGCGCTCACTCTCCAGGTCAATGCGCAGCAGCGGCACGGAAGGTGATTCGCCTCGGGGCGCCGCGTAGCGGTTGACCCCCACCACGACGCGTTCGCCCGCCTCAATCTCTTTCTGCGCCTGGTAAGCCGCCTGCTGGATTTCCCGCTGCACGATGCCCGACTCGATGGCGCGGAGCATTCCGCCTAGGGCGTCAATCTTCGCGATGAGCGCCTCCGCCGCCTGCTCGATTTCATCCGTCAAGCGCTCAATCGCATAAGAGCCGCCGAGCGGGTCCACGGTGTTTGGGACACCGCTTTCGTAGGCGATGATCTGCTGGGTGCGCAGCGCGAGGAGCGCCGAGGCCTCGGTGGGCAGGGCGAGCGCTTCATCTCGGGCGTTGGTGTGGAGCGATTGCGTCCCGCCCAGCACGGCCGCGAGCGCCTGGAGCGTGACGCGCACCAAATTGACGTCTGGCTGCTCGGCGGTCAGCGTCGAGCCGGCCGTCTGCGTGTGGAAGCGGAACATCCAGGAGCGGGGACTCGAAGCCTTGAAGCGCTCGCGCATGATGCGCGCCCAAAGCCGGCGCGCGGCGCGAAACTTCGCCACCTCTTCCAAGAGATCGTTGTGCGCGGCGAGGAAAAACGAAAGACGCGGCGCGAACTCGTCCACCGCCAGACCGCGCGCGCGGGCCGCCTCGACGTACGCGATGGCGTTCGAGAGCGTAAACGCCACTTCCTGGACGGCGGTCGAGCCCGCCTCGCGGATGTGGTAGCCGCTGACGGAGATGAAATTCCAATCGGGCGCGCGCTCCACGGAAAAGGCGACGAGGTCGGTCGCCAGGCGCATCGCCGGCACGAGCGGATAGATGTAGGTCCCGCGCGCGATGTATTCCTTCAGGATATCGTTCTGCACGGTCCCGGAAATCTTCCGCAGGTCTGCGCCCTGCTTCTCGGCCACGGCGAAATAGAGCGCGGTGAGAATCGCGGCTGTGGCGTTGATGGTCATCGAGGTGGTGACGCGGGCGAGCGGTATGCCGTCGAAAAGCGCTTCCATGTCGTCGAGTGAATCAATGGCCACGCCCGTCCGCCCGACTTCGCCCCGCGCCAGTTCGTGGTCGGAATCGAGGCCGATTTGGGTGGGCAGGTCAAAGGCCACGGAAAGGCCGGTCTGTCCCTGGGAGAGCAGATAGCGAAAGCGCGCGTTCGTCTCCACCGCCGTCCCGTAACCGGCGTATTGCCGCATCGTCCAAAGGCGGCTGCGATACTGCGTAGGATAAATGCCGCGGGTAAATGGATATTCGCCGGGGTAACTCTGTTGATCCTGGGCATGATCGCCCGAAGATTCGGAGGGCCGGTAGAAGGTTTCGAGTTCGATTTCCGAGGGCGTCCGAAACTTCGGCTTCTCCGGCTTGGAATTTTCCATGACGCGCGCCTGTCTCGCCGCCCACCGCGTCCGCTAACGGACGCTTCGCGCTTTCAAGAGCGAAAGCAATCCCATGATAGTCAGAAATACCGTGAATCCGCCAAAAACACTGAGCCGCAGCCAGTCGTCCGCAGGCGCTTGCCGATGGGACGTCCACTCTTCCAGCGACACAAAAACGCCCACCGCCGCCATGACGAAAAAAGTAAATGCAATAAGCGTATGACCGAGCCGCCGCGCCAAGCGGTACCCTCGGACGCCGATTTCCCGGAGCCTTTCCATTGCCTCTCCAAAGCCGATTGAAAAGGGCCCGCGCCCCATTCGCCACGCGCCCCTGCTTGCGCATCCTCGACCGGGTCTCTTCTCGCCTATCTTAAGGAAGAACCGCGACCAGGGTCAACGGTTGCCCTGCGCCGGCAGTGTTTCAGTGCGCTCTAGCCGCATTTCGGCGCCCGCCCCGCTCAGCGGGGAGCGCCGCAAATGCCGAGAATTCAAGGACGGCGATCACGGTTCGATCCGTCGGCCGACGGACTCAGCGTCCTGAGCCTGCCGAAGGACCGTCCCGAGCCCGCCGAGGGATAAACCGCCGCTGCAAAAAGATCAAACCGAGTCACTACCCCCGCGGCGCCCTTCGGGTTCGTTGCTTGCATCTTTGTTAACGACAGCATAGACTGATAAGAAGCCTGAAGGACGTGGAACAGCTAAACCGCATTCCGGGCGGTCGCGACTGAGGCCGATTCTTCCCCGAGGTTTTGAGGCGTATGGCTGCCTCTTGCCGCGCGTCACGCTTGATAAAATTCGCGTCGCTGGCGGCCTGCGTCTGCCTGCTGCTGGCCTTCACTGCAATTCCTGCACTTGGCCAGAATAATCCCGTCCCATTCGTCAATCAGCCGCTCGTTCCGTCGGCGGTCGCGCCGGGCGGGCCGGACTTTACGCTGACCGTCAACGGCACGGGCTTTGTCTCTGGCGCGACAGTCAACTGGAACGGCACGCCGCTCGCGACCACTTTCGTTAGCAGCTCGCAACTGACGGCCACCGTCCCGGCTGCGAACACGGCCGTCAATACGACGGCGTTGGTTACCGTCGTCAACCCAGGCTCTTGAGGCGGTAAGTCTAATCGGGCATTTTCCACGGTTACAGTTCCCACCTCTTCGATTTCGTTGGCTAATACAGCCTCGTCGTTTATACCCGAGGCAGTTGGGACAGTGATCGGCGACTTCAATAATGACGGCAAGTTGGATTTCCTCACCAGCGGGGGCACCGGTCAAGTTTATGTGGGCCTGGGCACCGGCGATGGAACATTTCAAACCAAGCAGCTCTCCAACACGTATTGTTCATTCAACTCTTCGAACCTCATCGTCACGGGCGATTTCAACGCGGACGGGAATGAAGACGTGGCGGCGTGTTCCGTTTTCCTGGGGAACGGCGACGGCACGGTTTAAACATTGTCCCTTTTCAACGTGCCTTCTCCCATGGCGGTGGGCGATTTCAACGGCGACGGAAAGCTTGATATCGCCGGGCTCTGGGATGTCGGCTTCAAGGGGCAGTTCGCGGACGTGGGGGTGTCCCTCGGAAACGGCGACGGAACTTTTGCGTCGCCTGTGACTTACAGCACAGGCTCGAATGACACGAGGTTCGTGTCAATGGTCCAAGCGGATTTTAATCAGGACGGAAAACCGGACTTGGCGGCGTTAATTTCTGGCCCTTCCGGCACTGCCGGGGTCGTCTCGGTGCTGCTCGGGAACGGTGATGGGACCTTTCAGACGGCAAAGACCTTTACAGTCGGAACTGGGCCAATTTCCATGGTCAGCGGGGACTTCAACGCCGACGGCAGGCAGGATCTGGCAATCGCAGACCTCGCCGCGAACACCGTGACCATATATCTCGGAAATGGGGACGGGACGTTCCAGGCCGGGATGAGCTTCGTTATAGGCATTTCCCCACTGTCCTTATTCATGGGTGACTTCAACGGAGACGGCAAGCTCGACGTGGCCGTTTCGGGTAACGGTTCAGTGATCCTGTTGGGGAATGGGGACGGGACATTGCAGGCTGCGATTAGTGTCAATTCCGGGACATGCGGATTTGTGAGCGCCGTCGGCGATTTTAACATGGACGGCCGCACGGACTTCATGACCGTCTCCCGCTCGCCCGGCGGCTTGTGCACATTCCTTCAAGTCCCTGCCGTGACTGTTGCTCCTGCGTCATTGGGCTTCGGGAGCGCGGCGGTCGGGACATCCAGTCCTCNNGAGCTTGGATTTCCAAAGCTTGGGCTTCACCGGATTGGGTGCCTCAGACTTCAGCCAAACGAACGACTGCCCAAGCTCGGTCCCTATAGGAGGCAGTTGCAAGATCAATGTGGTGTTCTCACCCCAGGTAACGGGGGCGCTCAATGCGACGATGACTTTAAGCGATAATGCTCCAGATAGTCCGGAGGAAGTTGGGCTCAGCGGGGCGGGAGTAGCGGCGGCGGGTATGCCTGCGGTGGGGCTAATCCCTTCAGGTCTCGCGTTCGGCTCTCACACAATTGGCACCTCCTACCCTTCGCAGACCGTAACCGTAACAAACTCCGGAGCCACGGCGCTGACAGTTACGGGTATGGCGCTAAGTGGAACGGACCCCGGCGATTTCGCAATTACGGCGGACGCATGCTCCGGGGCGACCATCCCTTCCGGAGCAACTTGCACGATCAGCGCTACTTTCACCGCGACGGCTGTTGGCTCACGCACGGCCGAGATCCTTCTCACGGATAACGCTCCCGCCAGTCCACAAGCCTTCCCCCTCCTAGGTACGGGCTCGACGAACAATCCTGTACCGTTTGTCAGCCAACCGCTCGTTCCCTCCGCCGTGGTGCCTCACGGCGCGGGATTCACGCTCACCGTTAATGGCGCGGAGTTCGAGCCGAATTCATCGGTGAACTGGAACGGAAGTCCGCGGCCAACCACCTTCGTTAACGTGGACCAACTGACGGCGGCGATTCCTTCAACGGACATTGCCGTCGGTGGAACAGCCACGATCACTGTTACCACACCAGCCCCCGGCGGCGGAACGTCGAATGGGGTCTTGCTCCCAGTGACATTTCCCACCCCAAGCGTGGGGTTCGACGTCCTTGCTCCCCTTGCTCCGCCGTTTAACTTCCCCGTTGCTGCCGCTGACTTCAATGGTGACGGCAAACCGGACCTGGCCTTCGGACTTAATTATCCCGACACAACCGTGGCCCCAAACCAACTCTCAATTTTTTTGAACTCAGGGAGCGAAGAATCATTCCAATTTTCTGGCCCCACAAATTACAACCTCCTCGTACCCGGCGCTATTTATATCGCATCGGGAGATTTCAACGGGGATGGGAAAATAGACTTAGCAATCCTCGCGACTGATGCAGGCTTTATCGGCTCCTCGGCTGTCCAAATTCTTCTCGGGAACGGCGATGGTACCTTCGGGGCCCCAACCAGCTTCGCTGCCGGATCCAGTCCGACCTCGCTGCTTGCAGCGGACCTCAACAACGACGGAAAGCTTGACCTCGCGGTCGCCAATGGTAGTGGTACGATCTCTATATTTTGGGGGAACGGTGATGGCAGGTTTCAAGAAGGCCCGGAACTTTTCGTTGCGGGCGCCTTCGATGGTCTACTGGCCCTCTCTGTCGGCGACCTCAACGAGGACGGCAACCTTGATTTGGTCGTCGGTGGGCCATTTTCTGACAACGTCTACGTGCTCTTTGGTCACGGAGACGGTACCTTTTCTTCCCCGGCGCCGATTGCCACGAATGAGCCCCCGCAGGGTATCGCCGTCGCTGACTTCAACGGCGATGGCAAGCTCGATTTGGCAGTGACGGGTGGAGCGGCGCCCGTCGGTGCCATAATTTCCATCCTTCGTGGGAACGGCGACGGAACGTTCGCGTCCGCCACCGATTACCCCTTGGCGGCAGGCATGGCTCCAGTCCAGGCAGTTGTGGCGGATTTCAATGGCGACGGAAAACCCGATATTGCCGTTGATAGCCAGGCACAGGCTGGCCACGCGTCCATAGTTTCGGTCCTCCTCGGAAATGGCGACGGAACATTCCAACCCCGCTTGGACTTTCAGGCGACGCCGCCTGGGAGCGGCACCTCCTCCATCGTCACCCAAATCGCTGTAGGCGATTTCAATCAGGATGGGAGGATTGATTTGGCTGCCGCTGATGACTCCGGGCATGGCCGGTTTCTACTGCTCGCACAGCCGCCAGTGCTTTCGCTAAGTTCGGCGGGCCTATCTTTTTGCTGCGGTCAGTTAGTTGGCGCAACGAGTGCGCCTCAGACCGTTACTCTGAAAAACAACGGGGCGGGCCCGATAAACATTTCAAGCATCTCCATCACTGGGACGAATAGCACGGAATTCGCCCAAACCAACGACTGCCCTGCAAGCTTATCCATCGGAGCAAGTTGCTCGGCGAACGTCACCTTCACTTCTGCAGTCACAGGTACCTTTACCGCTACACTCACCTTCGTTGACGACGGCCCGGGTTCGCCCCAGGCCGTGAGTCTTCAAGGTGTGGCCATTAATCCTATGGCGGCGCTCTCCTCATCGAGTTTGGATTTCGGAACTCAGACGGTCGGTTTTACGAGTTCAACTCAGACATTAACCCTCAGCAACAACGGGGTTGGCAACCTTTCCATTTCGAGCGTGAAGTCAACAGGAGATTTCGCTCAAACCAACAACTGCGGGAGCGGCATTGCGGCAGGCTCAAGCTGCACGATTAAAGTGACGTTCAATCCAACGACAAGCGGGGTGCGCTCGGGCTCCCTGACGATCACGGACAATGCCGCGAGCAGCCCGCAGGTCGTGGCTCTTTCGGGGACCGGAGTTTTCGCTACGCTCACGCTTTCGGCCACCAGCCTGACCTTCGGCAGCCAGCCGATTGGGACGACCAGCGCCCCGCAAAATATCACGGTGACAAACTCCGGCTCCGTTCAGTTTCTGATTTCAAAGATGACCTTCAGCGGAGATTTCAGCGTCGCGAACCTTTGCCCGGTTTCGCCGCTGACGCTGACCCCGGGGAGCAGTTGCACGTTGAGCGTGACGTTCAAGCCCACGGCAAGCGGGACGCGCACGGGCTCGATCAGCATCACGGACAATGCCTCGGGCAGTCCTCAGGTGATCGCCCTCACTGGGACCGGCACTTCATCAACGGTGGCATTGTCAGCGACGAGCTTGACTTTTGCCGCCCAAAAGGTCGGGACGTCGAGCGCGTCGCAAGGCGCAACGCTGACGAACGAGGGATCTGGCCCGCTGACTTTTTCAATTATCTCGGCGAGCGGCGACTTTGGCCAGACGAACAACTGTCCTGTATCGCCGGCGTCGCTCGCCGCCGGCGGCTCCTGCATCCTGACCGTCACCTTCACTCCCACGGCGTCGGGAAACCGCAAGGGAACGCTGACGATCAACGACAACGCAACGGCAAGCCCGCAAACCGTGAGCCTGACCGGAACCGGGCTCGAAGGACAAGTGAGCCTCTCCGCTTCCGCCCTTAGCTTCTCGGGCAGTCTCGGTGTGACGACTTCATCTCAGACGGTCACGCTCACGAATACAGGCAATGGCGCGCTTACGATCTCGAGCCTTGCGGCCATCACGCCCTTCGCCGATACGACGACGTGTCCGGTTAGCGCCTCCACTTTGGCCGCCTCGGCAAGCTGTATCATCAGCGTGACCTTCACGGCGGGCGTGGTCGGGACCACCTACGGGTCGGTTACCATCAGCGACGATGGACAGGGTAGCCCGCAGATCGTCGGCTTGACCGGCTCGACCTCGGTCAGCTTCTCGGCGCCGCAGGTCGCAGGGACCACCAGCGCCCCGCAGACCATTACGCTGACAAATGCCAGCGCGTCCGCGGTCACGATTTCAGGACTGAGCGCCACGGGCGATTTTGCCGTGGCGTCGAATACATGCGGGACGCTGTCGCCGGGTGGAAGCTGCTCACCCATGGTGACCTTTAAGCCCACCGCAGGCGGGACGCGCACGGGCAGCCTGGTCATCACCGACACGTCGCCGGGCAGCCCGCATATGGTCGCGCTCTCGGGCACCGGCGAGGACTTCGCGGTCACGACGACCGGCCAGCAATCGGCCACGGTCAAGGCCGGTGGCACGGCCACGTTCACGCTTTCAGTTGCGTCGCAGGGCGGATTTAACCAAACGGTTAATTTGAGCTGCGCGCTTCCCGCGACGATGACACATGCAACTTGCGCGGTCACGCCCAGCTCCGTCACGCCGAGCGGCGCAACGGCCTCGACCGCCTTGGTGACGATAACGACGACCGCGCCGACAATGGTCATGCCACAGTCGCGTCAGCGGCCCGATGGCATGCCGGGGCTATTCGGCGCCGAACCCTGGGCGCATCGCCATGCGCCCCTACAAATGCTCTGGCTGCTGGCGCTCGGCGGGCTCTTGGCTGTAGCGGCGAGCTGCGCCTCGCCGAAATGGATCTCAGCGGCGAGGCGCAGCTCGCCGCTACAGTTAAGCCGCATCGCGCTCGCAGTGACGCTCCTGGTGCTGCTGGCCTGGGCGGCGTGTGGCGGGGGCGCAGTCGTCACGCACACGCCGGGAACGCCCGCGGGCACCTACACGATCACGCTCACGGCCACCGACCCGCAAGCCGGCCTCACTCAAACCGCCACAGCAAATCTGACCGTGAATCCGTGAAGCGGGAACCGGCTTTCACCTTGACAGGCCTCGGAGCCGGGCCGTAGAATCGCAAAGTGGGCGGAAGGTCGCGTGCGCAGGTGGCCTGTGGAACTTGACGACAACTTCAAGCAAATGATCAAGGAACTGGGAAACGCCATCAACGAGCCGCTAGCGGAATCGGAAAAAATTTCCGACGTCATGGGCCGAATTAAGGGGGCGGGCTACGACTTGTTCCTGGTACTCTAAGTCACCATCGGTTTCAACAAGCGGGGATCAACCAACCTGGTTCACCGCCAGAAAATCTCACCCGACGAGCACGGGACGACGGAATTCCACCTGACCTCGGAGGACGCGCAATTCTTGCGCGAGCTCAAGATCAGCGTGGACGAAAATCTGCGCTAGTGCCGGGCAACTGAAATCCACTTCATAAGTTCTCTCGCGCGAAGCTGTCAGGGCGAAAAGCCTGACTCGGGAATCGTGGCTCGGCGCGGACGAGCGGGGCCCATGCCCTCCCGCGTGCCTTGACATCGGCGCGGAATGAAGGGCACCATAAGGCATCCGCGGGTAGGCTCGGCGGGCCATTGCAGGTTCTTTTGAAATCAAGTTCCGGCGCTCGATGACCTCCACCATTCCGCGAGCCTGGGCGCACGCATGCACGGGTTGACAGAGGCGGCAGAGTCCATGAATTGCTCCAATTGCAATGCGAGTAATCCTCCGGGGGCGGCTTCCTGCATCAAGTGCCACGCCCCTCTCGGCGCCGACGAGGCCCAGACGCTCGACGGCATGCCGGAGAGCCGCGCCACACCGGTGACGGTCGGGGTGGCGGAACCGGCCGCGGCGTCGCTCACGGTCTTGAAGCCGGGAAGCGTGCTTGGGGCGCGATACGAAATTCTTGGGTTGCTGGGTGTGGGAGGAATGGGCGCGGTCTACAAGGCCAGAGACCGCGAAGTGGACCGGCTGGTGGTGCTGAAAGTCATCCGGCCGGAGCTCGCAGGCAACCCGGAAATCCTCCAGCGCTTCAAGCAGGAACTGATCTTGGCGCGCCAGATTACCCACAAGAACGTCATCCGGATTTTTGACCTGGGCGAGGCCGAAGGCATCAAGTTCATCTCCATGGAATACATCGAGGGAAAGGACCTCCGCACGGCGCTGACCGAGCGGGGGAAATTCCCTCCCGAAGAGGCGGCCGAAACCATTCGCCAGGTCTCGGATGCCCTCGAAGCGGCGCACTCCGAAGGGGTCGTGCATCGAGACTTGAAGCCTCAGAACATCATGGTGGACAAGCTCGGCAAAGTCACGGTGATGGATTTCGGCATCGCGCGCTCGATGGAACAGCCTGGCATGACTCAAACCGGGGCGATCATCGGAACCCCGGAATACATGTCTCCGGAACAGGCGAAGGGCGAGGAGACCGACGCGCGGTCCGACCTTTTTTCGCTCGGCATCATCTTCTACGAGCTGCTGACCGGCAAGACGCCCTATCATGCGCCGACCGCCGTTGCGATGCTGGTCAAGCGCACCCAGGAGCGAGCCACGCCGCCCGTGAAGCTCGACCCGGCCATCCCGAAATATCTCAACGACGTGGTGGTGAAATGCCTGGAGATTGACCGGAAGGATCGCTACCAGAAAGCTTCGGAAATTGCGGCGGATTTGGAAGCTCATCACGCGCCCCGCGCCGGCCCTCTGACGCTCCGCATGCCGCGGTTCCGAACCGTGGAAGAGGTTCCCACAAAGTGGCTCGGTCCAGGGCTCGCCGCCCTCATGCTCGTGATCTTCGTGATTGTATTTCGAGGAAGGATTTTCGAGCGCTCCGGCAAATCCGGGCCGGCCGGGCCTGTGGTCTCGGTCGCGATTCTCCCCTTTCACAATGCTTCCGGTGATGCGAGCCTTGACTGGCTGGAGACCGGCCTGCCAGACATGCTGAAGACGGACATGGGACAATCGGCACATCTTCACACGGTTTCCTCCGACACGGTGGCCCAGGCATTGCACGATCTCCGTGTGACGCCGGGATCAGCTCTTGATCCGGGCACGTTCCGTCGCGTGGCGGAATTCACCAACGCCGACAAGCTGGTCTGGGGGCAGGTTTCGAAGCTTGGAGATCGCATCCGGATCGACGCCACCCTTCGAGACCCCGCCCACGAACGCAACGTTCCGCTTCAGGTCGAATCCCCTAGCGAAAAAGAGCTCCCCTCGGCCATCGCCCAATTGGCTCAGGCCATCCAGAAAGATCTTTCCTTATCCCCCGACATTATGAAGGAGCTTCAAGCGCAAGCCTGGAAGCCTTCGACCAATTCCCTCCAGGCCTTGCGCGATTACAACGAGGGGCTTGAGCTCGCGCGTCGGGGTAAGAATCTTGAGGCGCTGAAGAAACTTCAAGCCTCGACGCAAGATGATCCGCAATTCGCGCTGGCATACTCGCGGCTGGGCCAAGTGGAGGCCAACCTGGGGTACGACAGCGATGCCGAAGCGGCCTCGCGCCAAGCCGTGGAACTCTCCGAAAAGCTTCCCACCCAGGAAAGGTACTTGATCCTCGCCATCCACGCGCGAATCATGAAGGACTATCCCAAGGCGATCGAGGCTTACGAGAATTTGGCCAAGGCCATGCCGGGCGACACCGACATCCAGTTTACCCTGGCGGGGTTGTACGAGGACTCCAGTTTGCTCGATAAAGCGCGGGAGCACTTTGCAAATGTGTTAAAAGCCGAGCCCCAAAATGCCCGGGCTCTTCTGTCCATGGGACGGGTGGAAATCAGGAGCGGGAACCCGCAGGGCGCGCTTGACAACCTGAACCGAGCCTTGACACTTGCCATCCAACTCGAGAACCAGGAGCAACGCGGCCTGACTTTGCAAGTCCTCGCGGTTGCCTACCAGCTCCTAAACAAGCCGGATGATGCGCTCGGTTACTTCCAACAATCACTCGAGGTGAAGCGGCGCCTGAATGACAAGCTCGGTATTGCCGACAGCCTGGGAGGCATCGCGCAAGTGCAGGCTTCGAAAGGACAGATGGCCCTGGCATTGAAAACCCATCTCGAAGCCATCCAGATCAGACGAGAGATTGGCGACAAGAAAGGGCTTGGGGACAGTTTGATCGATTTGGGCGATGTGTACAGCCGTCTCGGCCAATACGATGAGGTCTTAAAGAAGACGAAGGAGGCTCTTGAGATCGAGCATGAGGTCGGCAATAAGACCAACGAAGCCTTGGCGCTCAACGACATCGGCAATGCCTATCTCGCGAAGGGTCAGTACGAGGACGCCCGAACCTATTTTGAAAAGGCCCTCCGGCTCCGCCAGGAATTGAAAGTTCCGAACGACATTGCCGCCACGCTCCACAATCTCGGTGAGACCTCCTTGAATTTGGGCGAGTATGACCAAGCGTCGAATTACTATCTGCGCGCCTTGGAACTCCGACGCACTGCCGGCGACCAGGAGGGCGAGGCGGAGGATTCCGACAGCCTGGCGATCCTCTTTAGTTATCAGGGGCAGTACGGAGGGGCTCTCAAGGCAGAGGAGGATGCCCTCAATGCCCTGCGCCAAGCGCATGAGGGCGGCTTCTGGATTGCCGAAATCATGAGCGATGAAGGCAGGGCGCTGAACGAGGTGGGACGACCGCAGGACGCGCAGAAGGTTCTGGATGAGGCCATGCGGCTTGCCCGCGAGATCGGGAACCAAGACGTGATTGCGCAGACCCTGAACTTTCAAGGAGACCGGTTCTGTTATGTCGGCGATTTCGAAGCGGCCGGCCGATCGTACGAGGAAGCTTTGAGGACAGCCTCCCGAACCTCCGACCGCCGCCTCATTCTCCAGACCCAACTCAACCGCGCGAAGCTGGCGGTGCGGAAGGGGCAGGCCTCTTCAGCCATCGGCCCGCTCAAAAGCCTGGGCGAGGAGGCGGACTCTTTGGGCATGAAATATTTGTCCGTCGATGCGTCTCTTTACCTGGCCGAGGCTCTCATCGCGATTCATAATGATGCTCAGGCCAGAACGGAGCTTGAGCGGGCTCTGGCCAGGAGCGAAAAGATGGGCCTGCGAGGGCTGCTCGCCCGCGGCCATTTTCTGATGGCCACCGCGCTCCGGCTGGCTGGCCATGCCGAGCAATCCGGGCGTGAGCTCGAAAAGGCGCGACAAATCTTGAGCGACATCCGCAAGGAAGCCGGCGACAGCGTCATCAAGCGAAGCGATTTCGCCCCGATTGTGCAGCAACCCTCTTGAGAACCAACCCGCGCACCGGAATTCACAGGCCGATGAATAAGCTTCGTAGGCTGTCACCCTGAGCCCCTTCGTTCCACTCAGGGCAGGCCCTCCGCCGTCATCCTGAGTCCCTCAGCCGACGGACGAAGGATCTCGCTCGGCCCGCTCAGCGTAAACTTGGCGAAAAATCCCGGCTGTTCGGTATCAAGAAACTGCCGGATCCCGTTCGCTTCGCTCAGGGCAGGCTCTTCCTCGTCCCGCAAAGCGGGTCTCCTCAGGATGGCACTTTCGGGACCTTTTCATCAGGGTGTTAAAGCAAAAAGAGCCGGGCCAGCGGGCCCGGCTCCTTTCAGAAGAATCTCCCCAAGTGCTTACTGCAGGTTAATCACGGTACAGGCCGGTGGAACTGTGGCTGTGGCGGTCGAGGTGCCGACCCCGCTTGTGAAATTCGTGTTGATCGAGGTCACGCACAACGTCGCCAAGCCAAGTTGCAAGCCCGTGACCGAGCCCGTATCCAGGTTCGCCTTATACTTGTTGTTCGAGGTGATCTTAAAGAGATCGGGGGAGTTGCCCTCAACTCCAAAAACCGTCAACGGAACACCGAATTGGGTGATGGAGAGGGACAAATCGTTGGGAGGCACCACCAAATTGGTGATGGCGGCGCCAGAGGCATCCACCGCGCTAATGCTAAGGGAAAGCGACTTGCCGAGGTTGACGTTGGTGATCGTGCCTTGCAACGGGCTCAAGAACGTCATAAAGCCCCCCACATCCGTTGGGCACCGGTCGGCGATGTTGTAGTCGTTAAGTTTGAGTGTGACCCCTCCGGTACCGCTGTCCGGCAGGTTGGTAAAGACGGTGAAGTCGAACGCAAATTGGAGATTGCCAGCATCCGGGGGCGGCGGGCTACTCGGAGCGCGGAACAGCCGCGGATCCGGCAACAATGTACCGGAAGCGCTCAGGCAGGTCGGTGGGGTGTACGCGCCCGTTCCGGCGGTGGGAGGATAGTCGATGGCGTCAGAGATGAAGATGTTGCGGCTGTAAGACGTGGTGGGGGGCGGGTTGGCAGCCCTGTAGACAACCGGGTGGCCTTTAATCGGATTTCCACCGAAATCAACCTGATCGGCGTAAGGAATCGGTATAAGCGTCGACCCGGCTTGGCCGGGGAAATACTCGTTAAACCGACTCAAGTCGATTCCCTCCGTAGCCGTCACCACGAGCACAAAATTCGCCAAGATCTGATCAAAGGTTGCCTGCCACGTGTGGAAGTTCTTAGTTCCGGGCGCGCCGAAACCGGCTACGGCCGTAACGTTCGTCCCCACCTTGTAGACGAGTGGCACGACGTTGAGCTCCGGCCCGCCTTTTGTGCAAAGCCCGTTGGGAGTCGATCCGCCGGGGGTAGCGATCGTGAACTCGACGCCGCCGCTTGCGATATTGAATCGAAAAACATTTCCGGTCTTGAAGTCCGCAACCCAAGCTGACGTGCCGTTCGGGTCCAAAGTGAGGGCACGCAAGTTGGAGGAATTTCCGAAGGTGTAAAATGTCGGGATTGTTCCTGTGCTGTCTAATTTCACGACATGGTTGGAGTCCGCCACCAAGAAACCGCCGCTGCCGTCGAACGGGGAAAGAATCCGGACCGCGAAGGCATTTTGGTTGACGCCCGGGGTGCTGAAAATCGCAGGGCTGGGCGTGGTGGCGCTCAGGTTCTCTTTCTCGACCGAGGTTGTTTCGTTGGTCAGATAAAGCGTCTTCTGGTCGTTGGCCAAGTCAATCCAATCGCTGCTTTCGCTCGGGTTGAATGTGCCTGTGGCGCTCCCCGGGTAACTAATATTTCCCGTGGAAGTATTCGGCGGCAAGTTCGGGACGTACTTGAGGAGTCCTTTACCGGGCGGGACGCCTTTCACGCTGCCCAGGCCCACGTACAGATTGCCGCTCGAGTCGAACATGACCGAAGTGGTGCCCGCGCCCGTCGTAAGGGTTTGAAAGGGAACTGCCGACAGGCCACTGTTGTTCAGCTCAGACACCTTCCCGCTGGTCGCGTCCGTGGCGTAAAAATTGAGCTGAGAGTCGAAAGCACAACCCGAGGTTTGGTCAGACGAGCCAAAACCTGCGACCCCGATCGTCTGGACAAGGGCGTAGTTGGTCCCGTTAAAGCGATAAACGAGATAGCTGCCTTTCCCAACGCCCACAAAGACGTCGCCCACTTGCCATTGGGCCTGCAAGGGTGTAATGAACCCGATGAAAGACAGCGCGAGCGCTACAACCGGGAAGGCCTTTCGCAGTGAAGAAGACACCATACCTTCTCCTTTCAGGAGTTGTTCCTGATGTGTATTAGGATATTCGGCAGGCTGGATCGCTTCAATCGCAACCGTCAGCGCGCCGCGAGGAGGGACAACTCCCCTTCGATGGGAGGTTTTCAACTCGCACGCCGTGCCCGCCACTTCGGGCCGAATATGGTCTCGACCCAATTTCCATACATCAAACTCTACTGTGGTCTTGGGCTTCCCTCTTTGTCAAGACGTATTATTCCCTAGTTAGGATATGCACAATATGAATAGGACGAATCAGCGGTCAGGGGAGCGGGCGTCCGAGGGTGGTCGGGCAGTTTTGCCACTTCCGGGGGCGAGGTGTAATTGCCTGCGCGGGCCTTACTAGCCGGAGCAGGGCAAGCAGGCTCGCCGAAGCTCTATGCCCGGACTTGTCAGGGCGTCAAAAGCCTTCCCCAGTATCGGCCGGCTGGAGGCGTCTGTCGCCATCCCGATGAATCGAGGCGATCAATTTTGGCGAGGATACCTTGCCCCTACGGGAATGTGCACCGCGACCCGTTCTGGTCGCGGCTGTTCGCGCGCGCCACGGCGTGCTAGGATGAGGGTTTTAGTTCAAGGGAGAAACCTCAACTGATGCCAATCCCGACCGTAGCCTTTCAGGGCGAGCGTGGCGCGTTCAGCGAGGAGGCGGCGTACAAGCTCCTCGGCCGGCGCATCCGCATCCTGCCCGAAGACTCTTTTGCGGCTACCTTCGAGGCGGTGGTTTCCGGTAAAGCTCGCTACTGCCTGGTGCCGATCGAGAATACTCTAGCCGGATCGGTTTACGAGAATTACGACTTGCTGCTCGAAAACAAGCTGCACATCATCGCGGAAGTGAACTTGCGCGTGGTCCACAACTTGATGGCTTTCCGCGAGACAACGCTCGCGAATCTTCGCCAGGTCTATTCCCACCCGGTGGCGCTGGCGCAGTGCAGCCGGTTTTTTGCCAGGCATCCACAGGTCGAGAAAATCCCGTTCTACGACACGGCGGGGAGCGTCAAGATGCTCGCCGAGCGGTCCCGCGGTGCGGGCCGCGGAGCCGCGGCCATCGCCAGCCGAACTGCCGCAGCGGTTTATCGCGCGCGGATTCTCAAAACCCACCTCGAAGACCACCACGAAAATTTCACGCGCTTTCTGCTGCTTTCGAAAGACGCCCGAGTTCGGCCCGCGGCGAATAAAGTTTCCGTGGTGTTTTCGACGCGCAACGTTCCCGGCGCTCTATTCAAGTGCCTGAGCGTCTTCGCGCTTCGTGATATAGACTTGACAAAGCTCGAGTCGCGCCCGCTGCGCGGCCGGCCGTGGGAATATTTCTTCTACCTTGACTTCAAGGGCCACGTCCGCGAAGAGCGCTCGAAGAACGCTCTCGCCCATCTCGGTGAAATTGCCAACCTCTTGCGCGTGCTCGGCTGCTACAAAAGCGCGGCGCGGTGACGCGCTGTAGCGGCGATCCGTCAGCTGACGGACTCGCCGCTTCGAATTCGAGCATTGCGGCGAGGCACAGCTCGCCGCTACAACTCGGTGCCGCCGATCAGAGCTTGCCGCTACCGCACAAAGCGCAGGCGGCCGAAGCGTGTGGGGACGTGAAACGATTTGCCCTCGGGAATGGCGCTCCAGGACATGAAGCGGCGCTGGGCATCGCCACCCGGGCCGTCGGCGCGGAAGAAGTTCGCTCGCCAGACGGCGCCCGCGGTAAGCCGCTCGTCGCCCATCGCGGCCACCGGAATGCGCATCTCACAGGTCCAGACGTGATGCTCAGAGTCCACGCGCGTCGCGTGATCGAAGCCGGAGTTCCATTTTGCGTCGTTAAACGGTGTCTTGTCTTTGTCAATCTCCAGATCAATCCATTGGTTGTTCGGCGCGACTTCAAATTCATAATAGTGATTCACTCGCGCAGGCTCCGGGTTAACGAACACTTCCACCACGTCGCGTTCCCATAGCTCCCACCGCTCTTTGGCCTGGTCCTCGCCTTCGTAGACGTTTAGCGTCGTGTAACGGCAATGAAAGGCAAAATAAACGAAGCGCGCGGACCCCAGGCTTGCGACGCGCGTCTCGGCTTGGGGATATCGGACTTTGCCCGACATGTCGTGATCGAATTTGCGCCACTCGGCCTTCTTCCACGCGGGCTTGGTCAAGTCGCCGTCGGGAGAGAAATCTTGTTGAATGAACTTCGAGCGGATTTGGGCGCGGCTCGTGTATTTCAACGGTGGGCTCATGGAGTTTCCTTCGTTTGATGCTCCGAGTGGCGCCACGCGAGCGGCGACAGAGGCACTCGACAGAAGGCCGGCTCCGCCGCTAATAACGAGGCCGACGAACGCCGCTGAAGCCGCAAGAGCGAACACGCGCATTCGACCGTGTCTCGGGCGGATCAGTGCCAGCCCCCTGTGCCGCAGCAACGGACATTCAGCGGCCGGAGGGATAGTCAGGGAACAGGCCACGAAGTGTCAAGCCGCGACGAGACTGGAATTTTGCTTTCTGCGGCCGCGGCCAGGGGTGGGGCTTGACAGCGGCACAAAATGAAAGTAAAAGCAACCTTGTAAAACAATCCGAACAGGAGGGCGCGATGCTTACACAGCGGGCGGGCTGGCGTATCCTCAGGGTTTGTGCCATTTATTCGGGACTAACCCTTCTTGTTTCCACTCACCTTTTCGCTCAGGTTGACACTGGCGCGGTTCTCGGCACGGTCAAGGACCAAAGCGGAGCGGTGGTCCCCGGCGCAAAGGTCACGCTGACGAACGAGGGGACGAGCTTATCTATAACCACCACCTCGGGCGCTGACGGCTCGTACGAGTTTACTCCCGTAAAAATCGGGACTTACACCGTAACGGTCGAGGCGCAAGGCTTTGAGAAAATCCTCCAAGCCCACATCACGGTGAATATTCAACAGCAGGTTGTGGCGGACTTTACACTCAGGCCGGGAGCGACGACGCAGACCATAGAAGTGACGGGGGCCGTGCCGCTCCTGCAATCGCAAACTGCCGCCGTGGGCCAGGAGGTGGGCGGCCAGACGATCAACAACCTGCCCCTGAACGGGCGGAATTTCACTTTCCTCGCCCAGATCGTCGCGGGAGTCAATACACCTCAGGCGGATACGCGCGGCAACGCCAAAACCGGCGCCT
>QHZO01000032.1 GCA_003224695.1 Acidobacteriota bacterium | reverse complement strand
TGGAAACGGAGCGAATCGCAGGCTCGAATCAAGACGGATGCCGGGCTCTGCTCTTCGACGGAGCCTCGGCAGATAAAAGGAGAGAGCGGGGGAGGGTGGCTGCCCCGCTCTCCAGATCTGGCCCATGCGGGAGGACATCGCGCCGGCCAGATAACCCTTGCTTTCTTAAACTGCCCCCTACAGATCGCCCGATTTCAGCTTGACGGCCGAACAGCGATTTAAGCGACTCCCAATCTGTATTCCGTACCGATGGAAGAGATCTTTCTCAGTTCGGTCGGGATTCCCGGCTTGCGAACCGATTCAACGTCATCCACGTCCACCTCCACGGCAATGCTTCGGTGGAGAAGGTCAACGGTCAGCACCAGCCGGAACAGGTCGCGCTTGCGAAGCAATATCCCTTCAACGCCCGTCAAGGGACCGGACCTCACTCGGACACGGTCACCGCATTCCAGAAAGGGATGCGGTTCGGCCTTAGCACTGGTCTCGATGACTCGCCGCACCGCCTGAATTTCCAGCTCAGGGATAACGGCGGTGCGATCGCCACTTCGTACCATGGAGTAAACCCCCGGGGTGTTCAAGATTTCGAACTGCCGTTCGAGTCCCCCCCGGAGGAATAAGTAACAAGGGAACAGCGGCAGGGAGAGCTTTTTCGTGCGATCCTTCCAGCGATGCGCGGAGTTGTAAAGGGGGAGAAAAACTTCAAACCCTTTATAGGCCAGAAGGCGCGCTGTCACCTTCTCGTGCTGATGGCGCGTATAAACCGCATACCAAAAGGGGCTGAACCCTCTGAACCTGGCCGCCTCCCCTAGGTCGAACCGCTCGTCCGTTTTTTCTTCGCTGGACAACTTGCAGATGTCAATCACGCCAACCACTTTGAGCTCCAATCGCTAACCAACTTAGAAATAAGACGATTCGTGCATCCCGCGCTTGCTACTCGTTCCCGTCGCAGATGTCAATGCGAGCAATCCTGCTGCCAATCTCATCCTGCAAAGGATCTCGGGTTGCGAATTCAGCTAGTGTAAGTTGGCTCGACAAACTCAAGCACCGTCAATGACTTGCAGCTATTTGGAAGTTTGGGAATACGCGAGGCACTCGCAGGCTTCAAAAATTTAACTCCCCGAAACATGCAAGGTATTTCTTCGCGCAAGAAGTTTTCTTCAGTGGGGACGGGATCAGTGACTCTACCTATAAAAACTTAGTCTGAGGAATTCGCCGGCCAAGCTTGCAAATTTTGAAGGATCAGGTCCGCGCGGCGTTGCACGCCGAACTTTTGCAGCAGGTGTGAAACATGGAATTTGACGGTCCGTTCCGAGATATTCAGTTTGGAGGCAATTTCTTTATTCGAGAGCCCCTTAAGTACCACAAATAAAACCTCTCGCTCGCGCGGACTAAGGTCGCCACGCTCATGGAGTTCCTGCCCTTTCGGAGACTTCCTAAGGACCGAATCCATAAATCGCGAGAGTTGGGGTCGTGCAATCCAGATTCCCCCGCCAGCAACCGCCTTGACTGCCCGAGCTAATTCCCTCCGGGCATCCTCGTATCGCAACACGCCCTTGGAGCCCAATCGGAGGAAGGGGAAAACCGCTTGGTCCGTCATGTCCTCTTTCAGGATAATTACGTGACTTTTCGGGGAGCGCTTGCGAATGCTATCGAGCAAACGTTCCGCCGTCGCGCGAGCAGGGCTTGCGTCAATCACAAACATTGAAGCGCGGGGCAAGCGCACGTCCCCAGGATCCAGCCCAGGACCGAACTTGAGGCGCATGGGCTTGACTTTGAATTGCGGATTCGGAAGCAGACGCTGCAACTCGGCTAATAACCCTGGGTGGGGAGAGAGCAGGCAGACCGTGAAAGGGCGAGAGTTCTTCTGTTTGGGCACTTCAAAACCGTCTCCTTGAAATCCGGAGAACGGCGCACCTTCCTTCCGATTTTTCAGGCTTCAGCCCGGAGGCATTTCAAGACGATGGGCTGTCGGCTTTCGGCGAACCATGGGTATCAGCCACGCTTGCCTGAATCCCGCCCGCCCATCCCCTCGAAACGTTTCTCTTCGGCGGCACACCGGCATCTTTTATCTTGTAAAGGAGGGCACGATAGCTGATTTTCAGGGCGCGAGCCGTTTCCCGCCGGTTCCAGTGATGCTCCTCAAGGACCTTGCGGATGATTTTTCGCTCGTACTCTTGGACCACTTGTCGCGCAGCCATTTTCAATGGAAGAGGCTCTTTGGCCGACATCACAGCGGGAGACGGGCGAGGAGGGCGCGCACCCAGCTCCCCTGAAAAAGCTTCCTCTGTGCCTTTGATAACGTAGCGGATCATCAGGTTTTCCAACTCGCGGATGTTACCCGGCCATCGATATTCGTTCAACCTGTTGAGGACCGCCCGGCTGGGAAGCGGAACAGACGCCTGGAATTTTCGGTTGTAGTCGCCCAAGAAATAATCCACCAGTCGTGGAATATCCCCGGCCCGATTGCGCAGCGGGGGAAGCTCCAGGGTGATCACGTCGAGCATTTGATAGAGCTTCCGAAGAAAAGTTCCAGCCTCGATTTCCTCTTCCATACGGCGGCTCGTCGTACAAATTAATCGGCAGCCGAGATGCCCACCGTGAGGAAGCGCCATCCCGAGCAGGGGGCCGTCACGAAGCTTTTCGAGCAGCCGAAGTTGGAGACTCGACTCCAAGAGCGCGACCTCATTGAGAAGCAATGTCCCGTAACCCATCGCCGGCTTTCCCGCCGGCTCGCCGAGGGAGGACGTGATCAGAGAAATGATCGCCAGGCTTAATGGGTCATCGTACCCGGGCCAGCCTCGAACGATTGGACAATTGATCTTCAGGAAGGGCCCCTCCCGCCAAGGGGATATCGAATGAATATAGCGGGCAAGGACTTCTTTCCCTGTTCCGGTCTCGCCGGTAATCATTAAAGGGATGGTTGTGGCAGAAACCTGGTTGGTTGTTTGCCGCAAATCCTCAAGCGCCGATGAACTTCCGAAGAGGACTGCCTCCGGGAGAGGCCCCTCTTCTCTGGACTCAATCATCACTTTTGCCTCACCTATGGGCGACACTTGTAGTCCGCGAGAGGCTGTCCAATCCTTTCGCAATCTGATTGCCACCTCCCGATGCGCACTTTCTTATTCCCATATTTACGAGCCCGCTTGGCTAGCTAAGTAACTTGTTATAAAAGGCTTAATTATGGTTTGGCGGAGCCTTAATTGGCACCTATAAAATCAGCCGGCTTGGACGTTAGATCTTTGCGAACCTGCAATTGCGTTCGCCAATCGGTACTTCGTTTCCTTAAGTAGTTTACAATCTAGTTAAAAGGGTACAACAAATTCATCTATCATGAGAATCTCCAGCCGACAAACAAATTGCACGGCGAGAATATTTGCACATGCAAAGTAGTGCATGCACATTTATTGCGCAGTCCGAAGAAACTTATTGCACACCACAATCTGCCCGTAATCACAATGCAGATTGAAGTTCCAATAAGCCAGGAACATACACGGAAAAAATCCCGCAGACGATTGATGGAATAAGGCGCGGTACAGCCAATAAAGTTTGGCAACCCGAGTGCACAATAAGTTTCAGCAGTCAGGGTGATTTGAAGTTGGAGTAGTTGAGGACGTTCAAACAAGAGTGAGTTGGAATTAGGGCCAAAGCTTCGCGCGACATTTCCCGCGACAGGGTGGCAAAAGCGGGAGTATGTCGAGCTTGGCAAGGTAACGGGCCAGCAGTGGAGGACATTTAAGATGGTAAGAGATTCAGTTTTTGCGCTGTTGATTCACGCTGACCAGGAACCCATGGCCTCGTTGAAGCGCGCCCTCGAGTATCTTTCGGTGTCGGTTTATCCCGTCTCGAAATGCAGCGACGCGGAGAGCGTCTTATTCCTCGTCCAGCCCGACATCGTTTTCACGGACGCCTCCTTGCCCGACGGCGGTTGGGTGGACATCGTCAAACGCTCCAAGGGGCCCAAGGCACCGGTCAATGTTATTGTGGTGGGAACGGCGGCTGACACCAAACTTCACGCCTCGGTGATCGAGCAGGGCGGATTTGATTTCATCGCGCCGCCGTTCGAGCTTGCGCCGCTCGCTCTGGCGGTCCGGATGGCGGCGCAACGCGCCGAAAAGCCCGGCCTTCCGGAGGCGACACCCGCTTCGCTTCCCCTCGATGACTGTGTCGCCGTTGGGGTTACCGGGTAGGGCGATCATGCCTATGAGGAAAAATACGACGAGCGGTAAGGCGCAGAGATTCCACACCGCCGGTTGGTTCGGGCCATCGCCCACTTTAGGTAGTATGAACGTTGTGATTTCGGTCGGAATTAATTTCAAGAAGTAAAATTCTCTTTGAGGTGAATTCATGCTATCAGCAGCCGATTCATTTGTAACCGTTGTAGGGTTGGCGGTATCCGCCGTGGGAGCTTTCGCCGTGCTTTCACTCGCCGCCGTGCGCTTCTACGAGATCCTTTTTACCACCGTGCACTCCGCCGAGTCCAAACTCCGCCGGCTCAAGAAGCAGAAGCAGGCAGAGATGGGAATGAAGGCGGAAGAGAGCTTGGCCTAAGAGTCCGTCAGCCGACGGAACGATTTCAGTTTGCTTCAGGGGGGCTGTCGGATAAACGCAGCCTCGCCAAAAGAGAGCTCACCGAGGCCCTCCTGAAGCACTAGCCTGGTCGGTCGAAGATCATCGCACTTGTAGCGCCCCGATTCATCGGGGTACCAGCCGGGTACCACGATCTCGCCCCTCCAAAAGCGAGTGCCCCGGTCGGCTGATAAATAAGGCCTTTCACACCGCGTTTCTGATCCGCCGGCTGACGGTCCGAACTGCCGACGAGGACTCCTCAGGATGGCCCTTGCGGAGTTTTTTCTTCACCCTCCTAAATCCTTGAAATTTCATGCTATGCTTGAAAGAAATGAGGCATTTGTGTTAATTCGGATGAATGCGCAGGGGCCAGAGGGGAGCGATCCCTGGGAGGAGGACTTATGGGGGGCAAGGCTGCTCAAGGACGAATGACCAATAACGAAACGTTCTATGAAGTGTCGGGCACGCTGCTTCGCGAACTGGTGGACCACTTACGGCAGAACCGGTCCCAGCTCCGGGAAGAGTGGGCGCGGCGCATTAGCGCCGACAAGCTGCTGACGGCGATGAGCGAGGAAGAGATCTTCGCCGAAGCCACATCCATTTACGACAACTATATCGAAGCACTAGAGACACAGACCTTCGAAACACTGCAAGCCTATGCGCGGAACCTCTCCGAGCGCATCATTCCGCGCGGAGTGGAAACGCACGAAATCCTGGGGATCGTGCTGCAGTTGCGCGACGTTCTCGCGCGGTCACTGTTTTCCCAATACCATGTGGATGTCGAAAAGTGTAACCGGATGTTTGACGCCTACGAACCCGCGGCGAACCGCGTCGCCAACACCGTGGCGCTGGGCTTCGTGGAAGAGCGCGAACGCATCATCCGCGAGCAGCAGGAGGCCATTCGCGAACTCTCCACCCCGGTGCTGCAGGTTCGCGAGCGGCTGCTCATTTTGCCGATGATCGGCGTGATTGATCCGCAACGCGCCCGGCAATTGACGGAGCAATTGCTGCGCGGTATTCGCGCCAACCGCGCGAAGGTGGTGGTGATTGATATCACCGGCGTGGCGGCGATGGACGCCACCGTCGCCAACCACCTGGTGCAGACCGTCGAGGCTTCCCGGTTGCTCGGAGCCACGGTCATCGTGACCGGACTTTCGCCGGAAATTGCCCAGACCCTGGTCAACATCGGCGTGGACCTGGGCAAGATGAACACCGTAGCTGGCCTCCAGGGCGGCATCGAAGAAGCCGAGCGGTTGCTCGGCTATAATGTGGTTCACTCGTTGGCCGCTGCCGGGACCGAGCTGGAAGCGTAGAGGGGATGAAGAAGCGTTTTAAGCTGTCATTTTGATCCGTCGGCTGACGGATGTTGCCATCCGTCGGCTGACGGACAGAGGGCTTCGCTCAGGGTTGCCCCACACGGCGGACGGACTGGCGGACTCCTCGGGAGGTCAGGAGGGTACAAGCCATGGAAGTTCCCATCCTAAAACAAGGCGACTTTCTCATCGCCTCTATCCAGTCCGCGCTGACGGATGCGGACCTGATGGCGCTGCGCGATGCCGTGGTGACCAAAGTCGGCCACTTCCGCTCGAGCGGGGTCATCATTGACGTGACGGTGCTCGATGTGATGGATTCCTTCGCCACACGGACTCTCCGCGACATTGCCCACATGATCCGCCTGCGGGGAGCGGAGACGGTGATCGTGGGAATCCAGCCCGACGTGGCTTTTTCAATGGTGCAACTGGGACTGACCCTGGAAGACGTCGCGACGGCTCTGGACCTTGAGGAGGGGATCGCCTACCTGAGCCGGAGGACGAAAGAAATTCGAAAGGGAGTTGCCTCTCGTGGCAGATGACGACCCGGCCCGGAAACCGCCTGCCGCTTCCAACGGCACTCGGGTCAAGATCGAAACCGACGTGGATATTGTCACGGCCCGGCAAATGGGCCGCGCCTTGGCCGCGCAAATGGGTTTTGGCCCCAGTGTTTCCACGGTCGTTTCGATGGCGATCTCCGAGCTGGCGCGCAACATCGTCAGCTACGCGAAGCGCGGCGAAATCGTGCTGAAGCCGACCAATTCGAATGGGAGGGTTTCCATTGAAATCGTCGCCCACGACGAGGGCCCGGGGATCGCGAATGTCACCCAGGCCATGCAAGACGGTTTTTCGACCTCGGGCGGCCTAGGCTTGGGCTTGCCGGGCGTCAAGCGGCTGATGGATGAGTTCGAAATTGTATCGGAAGTTGGCCGGGGAACGACCGTGAAAGTCAGAAAATGGAAGACCTAGACCACTTCCCGCTTGACTGGGGGGTTCGAACCTTTACGCTGCCTGGTCAAAGCGAATCCGGCGACCTTCACGTGGTTAAGACCTCCGCCGCCAAGGCGATGGTGGGCGTCGTGGACGGCCTGGGCCATGGCGACGCTGCCGCCGCAGCGGCGAAGGTGGCGGTTCGAGCGCTTTTGGAATACGCGGATGAACCCATCATTTCGCTGTTGAACCGATGCCACGAAAACCTGCGCGCCACGCGCGGCGCGGTGATGAACGTGGCTTTTCTGAATAGCCGGGAGAATACCTTGACCTGGCTCGGGGTGGGCAACGTTCAAGGTGTTTTGTACCGGGCCGGCGGCCTGGAGCCCATGGCCTCCCTCCTCGCCATTTCACCCGGCGACACGCTGATATTCTCGACCGACGGCGTCCACAGCGACTTCGCCCTGAGCGCGGATTTGGCCCTTTCCCTGAGCGCTTCCCCTCAAAGCATCGCCGACCGAATTATCGCGCGCCATGTCAAGGGAACGGACGACGCGCTGGCTCTGGTGGCCCGTTACCGGAGGGCGACGTCGTGACCAACGCCCAAATCGAACTCCTCGACGAATACTTGATGGCTTTTCAGGATTACCTGGAAGGGGCCGGTGAAGCGGCCCTGCAACGCGCCTATGAGCTGGGGCGACAAGCCATGGACGAAGGGGCGGGCATCCTCGACATGGCCGCGATCCATCAGCAGGTTCTGAACAAGGCCCTGCTCGGGGCCGAGAGCGCGGCGGATGCGGCCAGCGTGGCGAAAGCGGCGGCGGCGTTTTCCGCGGAGTCCCTTTCGCCCTTCGAGATCACGCATCGCTCTTTCAAGGCCGCATACTCGGCCCTCAAGGTCAGCGAGGAACGCTACCGAGAACTCTTCGAGAACGCGAAAGACATCGTCTTTACGCTGGACATGGAGGACAATTTCACCTCCATCAACCGGGCGGGTGAGGAGGTCAGCGGCTATAAACGTTCCGAAGCGCTGAAAATGAACTTCGCGGATATCCTCTCCGCCGAGTCATTGGAGTTATTCCAGAAAATGCGCGAAACCAAACCGGGCGAGGGAGGGCCGATCACCTATGAGCTCGAAATGGCGACCCGGGACGGCCGCCTGGTCCCCTTCGAGGTCAGCACGCGGCTGATCTACGAACACGGAAGGCCCGTCGGAGTCCAAGCGATCGGGCGTGACATCAGCGTTCGCAAACGCGCGGAGGAGATCGAGAGGGAAAGCAAGGAGCGCTTCCGCCTGATTTTTGAGAACATTCGAGACTACGCAATCGTCACGCTCGACACCGCAGGCCGCATTACCGGTTGGAACCCGGGCGCGCGCCGGATTTACGGCTACACGGACGAGGAAAGCCTGGGCCGGAGCTTCGCGAATTTCTTTCTCCCCAAAGACGCAAAAGCCAACCGGCCCGAGCAGCTTCTGCGCATGGCGGAGACCGAAGGCCGGGTGGAAGACGAAGGCTGGCGGCTCCGTAAGGAGGGCACGCGCTTCTGGGCCCACGTTGTGATGACGGCGCTCCGCGATCCCAGCGGGCGGCTGCGCGGCTACGCCAAAGTTACCCGCGACATGACGGAGCGGCGCCGCCAAGAGGAAGCGTTGCAGAGGATGAACGAAGCCCTGGATCAGCAGACCACGCGAATCGCCCATGCGCTGCACGATGAATCCGGCCAGCTTCTGGCTTCGGTCCATATCGCTCTGGAAGAAGTCGCCGGCCAGATGCCGGCGGGGGCTCGCGCCCGGTTTCAAAAGGTGAAGCATCTGGGCCTGGTGCCGGCGCTCGAGTTCCTGGCGCAAAGCGTTTCCAAACGCACGGGCATGGCGGTCACCGTCGAGTGTTCGAAAGATGGAAGATTCGCGCCCCCCGTCGAAGCGGCCCTCTACCGCATTTCGCAGGAGGCCCTCACCAATGTCGCACGCCACGCGAAAGCGTCCCAAGTGAATATTCAAATTCAGTCCGAGGCAGAGATGATTACCGGTTCGATCAAAGACAATGGGCGGGGGTTCGACACAGCAGCCGTGCTGCGCAAAGGCAGGCGCGGGTTCGGGCTCCATGGCGTTCAAGCCCGCATCGAGGCTCTGGGCGGGACGTTCTTCATTAGTTCCAAGCCCCGCCAAGGGACGACACTGCGCTTCACCATCCCCGCTTGAGAATGAGGGTCATGTGAAAATACTATTGGCCGACGACCATGAAATTGTCCGCGAGGGATTGAAGGCGTTGCTCGAGAAGCAAGGCTTCACGGTGGTTGCCGAGGCTGCGGACGGGCCGGACGCCATACGGCTGGCCAAAGAAACTCATCCTGAGGTGGCGATCCTCGACCTGGCCATGCCCCTGATTAACGGCATCAATGCCGCGCGGGAAATCCTCCGCGAACAACCCAAGGTGAAAGTAATCCTGCTCACCATGCACACGGACGAGCATTATGTCCTGGACGCGCTCCAGGCCGGCGTCACCGGATATGTGGTCAAAACCGAAGCCGGCAGCGACCTGATTCACGCTCTCCAGGAAGTTTCGCGCGGCGCGACTTACCTGAGCTCGAAAGTCTCCCGTGCCATCGTCCAGGCGTATCTGGAAAAGCGAAACATCTTGCCGGACCAGCTCACGCCTCGCGAGCGGCAGGTGCTCCAACTGATCGCCGAGGGCAAGACGACGAAGGAAATTGCCACCGTCCTCGGCATCAGCGCCAAGACCGCCGACTCCCATCGCACCAAGATTATGAGCAAGCTCGATACTCACGGTGTGGCGGGGCTGGTCCGTTATGCGATCCGCCGCGGCCTCATCCAACCTTGACCCGTCAGCCGACGGATCTCGACCCCCCCGGCTCAAGCCGGACTGCAAGATTATTGCCCATGTAGACGTTGCCGCCCGCTCCGCGAAAAACCTGAAGGAGGTGGGGGAGAGAGGGGAGAGCCTCCCTCATACGGCCTCTCCAGAGGTCGGGTATATCTTTTTAGCAAATCAAGCGACCGCCTGATTGCCAACGCTTTAGCGAGACGGTAGCTTTCCCGTGATTGCCCAAGGGAATTAAAGGAGGGTGGAGCACGATGAAAATCACCTTTTGGGGCGTCCGGGGCGTAACTCCCACTCCGGATTTGCGGAACTTACGCTACGGCGGTAACACGCCATGTGTGGAAGTCCGGCTGGCCAACGGCACGCTTATTATTTTGGATTGCGGGAGCGGACTTATAGGCCTTGGGCGGCGCCTGACCCGCGAATTTGCGGGCTCCGGCATTCGAGCTTCGATTTTTCTGACCCATTTTCACTGGGATCATATTCAGGGTCTTCCATATTTTGATCCGCTTTATCAGCCGGAGAACAGCCTCTATTTTTATTCTTCTGCTGTCAATGGATTGAAAATAAGAGAACTCATTGAAGGCCAAATGGCCTACCCCTATTTCCCGATGGATGCGAGCCGCACCAAATCGCAGCGGCACTACCATGACTTACTTTGGCAACCCGTTAATTTAAATGGCGCCGTTGTTAAGTCCGCCCCTCTAAACCACCCCCAGGGCTGTGCGGGTTTCCGGATCGAAGCCGACGGGAGCGCCGTCGTTTTCGCTACGGATACGGAGCCCGGCTCCGCCTTCCACGATCGCTGGGTGAGAAACCTCGCGAATAACGCGGACGTTTTGATCTACGACGCCCAGTACAGCCCCCATCAGTTGAGCGGAGAAAAGAAGGGGTGGGGACACAGCTCGTGGCTTGAAGGGACGCGCATCGCGCGCGAGTGCGGGGTGAAAAAGCTAATGCTCTTCCACCACGATCCCGGAAGCGACGACCACACCGTTGACCGGTTTGTCGAAAGGGCGCGCCAGGAATTCCCCAGCGTCTTCGCGGCCGCCGAAGGGAATGAGATCCAACTGCCGAAAGGTGATTTGTTGAAGGCCTGGCCCGCCGTGAGCACCGAGCGCCGCAGGGAGCGTCGCTATCGTTTGGAAGTTCCCGTCCGGCTGATCTGGCGGACTCCCGACGGGCACCCGCAGGTGGCCCGCGGATTTTGCCGAGATGTTTCCAGGTCCGGCGTGCTTTTCGATATTCCCGCGGAGTTGGAGATCCAGCAGTCCATCGGCCTCGAACTCGTATTGCCGGATGAAATCACGCACCGCGGCGACGTGGCATTTCGATTCATGGCACAAACGTTGCGCACCACGCCGCAAGAGGGGACCTCGCTGAGAACTGGCGCAACAGTGGGCGTGGCGGCTCGGCTCTCGGAGGAAGTCGAGCTCGCGGAGCGGCGCGTCGCATGAGCTTTATGAGTGGATGTTTCTTTCACGAAGCCGATGGTGGACATTCGGACTTCTCAAGGGCAACAGCCTCATGGCTAAGTGTGGCGCGAAGGACACAGGTGAATCTTGCGATCACAGTTCGGATTTCAGAAGAAATGGTTTTAGTTCAACATGCAACTTTAGTGTTAAGTAATCTTTTGTCCTTGTTATCAGGAACTTGCCCGATTGTGTGCGCAATCGTTATGTCGTAGAATTCGGACATTGCGATTGTAAAACCGGGTGGCGCAGGAAGCGGAGGATGATTGTGGACAAACCGAATGAGCCTTTGGCGAACGCTTTTCAGATGGGTGCGCAGGGTGAAAACAAGCCCATGCAATTCCCACACGCTTCGCCTGAACCAGCAAAAATAGCCGCGGGGGGTCAGCCTGCGGATGAGCACGATACAGAAGAGCTGCCGGGCAATTGGTTTTATGTGGCGGCCAGCCCGGCGATGCGCGAGGTCCGCGAGCAGGTGCGCTTGGTGGCCAAGGTTGACGTTCCGGTGCTGCTGCTCGGCGAGAGCGGGACGGGCAAGGAAGTGATTGCGAGGCTGATTCACAAGCATTCCTTGCGATCGGAGCGGACCTTCATGAAGGTCAACTGCACGGCTCTTCCCGTCGAGCTGCTCGAGAGCGAATTGTTCGGGTACGAAGCTGGCGCGTTTACGGGCGCACGGCAAACCAAACTGGGAAAATTTGAAATCTGCCACAAAGGGACGATTCTGCTGGACGAAATCGCAGAGATGCCTATTCCGCCGCAGGCGAAGCTCCTGCACGTGCTTCAGGATGGCGAGTTTTCCCGGCTGGGCAGTTCGACGACTACGCGCGTGGACGTGCGGGTGCTGGCGGCGACGAATTTGGATATCTCCCAGGCTTTGGAGTCTCGGCGCCTGCGCAATGATCTCTATTACCGTTTGAATGCTTTTACCATCCAACTGCCTCCCTTACGAGCCCGCAAGGCGGACATCCCCATGCTTCTGGATCATTTCAACACGTCCTGGGCCGAGCGCTTTGGAAGGCCCCCTTTGCCCATGTCGGAACGAATGTTGGACGCTTGCATGGGATACTCCTGGCCCGGAAATGTGCGCGAGCTCGAAAACTTTGTGAAGGGCTATTTGGTGCTGGGTGATGAGGAACGCGCCTTGAGCAAACTTGGCGCGCATTCAAACGGAAAAGCATTTCAGTTCGAAACTTTGCGGCAAGCGGTTCCCAGCGATTGCAGCGACTTGAAATCCCTAGTGCGAGGATTGAAACAAGGAGCGGAGAAAGAGGTCATACTACACGCGCTCGAGCAAACCCGAGGAAGCCGGAAAGAAGCAGCAGCGATGCTCAAGATCAGTCTGAGGGCGTTGCAATACAAAATCCGGGAATACGGCATTGACCAGACAGATGCCCAGTCCACGCCCCACGCTGCCTAAAACGCGCGCGGCGCGTTGCTGCGCCGCCGCCCGCCCCCATAGCCTTCACACGGACGATCGGCAAACACTTGATGTCCTGACAGGGCGGCGAGCATTGTCAAACCGCCGGCAGGTACATCCCTTCGCTTAGGGCACGCTCTCGGATGTCCTCGTCAGCCGACAAGGAATCCTCAGGATGGCAGTTTGAGGGGTTTCTCAGTACCCATTTACATCGGAGAGAGATCTCACTCGCGAACCGTTGTCACGAAGCCTCGACAAAGCTTAGGCTGCTGCTTCTAACGGCGCGAACTCATTCCAGACTATTTCGCGATACAAACCCAACCGCCTCATCCCTGTTTCGACGTACGCACGGTCGGCGGGAGTGCCGTCAGGCCGGCCCGCAGCCCAGCAGCGGAACAAATCCTCAAACTCCGCACGCAAATCAATTCCGCATTGCTCGGAAAATACGGCAAGGCGTTGAAGCGCTGAGATCAAATTGTATTCCGGGACAAGCAGGTGGCGCGGGAGCGAGCCGTTTCCGAGAACATGGTAGCCCATAACTTGCGTGAGACCCCATGCCGTCGCGAGCTCGACCATTTGGTCCTCGTTCATAGCGCGCAATTGCTGCGGCGTCACACTCAGCGAATGAAAGTTTTTGCCGCCGCGCACGCAAATTAACCGCTCGTACACTTCCTCGCGGAATTGCTTCTTCTCCGCATCGGCTGAAGATTCATTGGCAATGAGAGCCGCCATGAATTCTGGGGGTACCGAAGAGCTTCGACAGGCCGTCCAGATGGCCTTCCCCCAACGGTCCGCGATAAATCGCATCAATTCGTGATCGCTCAAGTCGTCCTCCGCAGTTTCTGTTCGTTCCGCTCCGGCCACTCCGCCAAACTTGCGACAATTACAGAGCAAACGAGGTACCACTCGTGCAGAGTGATTTCCCTAGACTGCCTGGGTAAAATGCCACATCAACCAGCCGGTGAGAATCCTATCTCCACAAGTAAGCTGGCAACCGGTTTTCCCCGGTGGGAATTCCTATTCATTTTTGGAGGAGGGAGAGGGCGGGATGCTTCCCCCACCCTCTTGAGTGTGGTCTGAGTTGGTCGTGGAGGCCTGAAGACCGAATGCCGACGCTTATTGCGCCATCGGCGAAATCTCTTGAACCTGCCGGCCGGTTGATCCGGTCTCGACAACCCCGCGTGCGCGGCTTACGCCGCGTCCATCGCGGTTGCTCCCCGGTGTTCGTAAACCTCTTCTACAGCGCAACGAACCTCTGCTTGAAACAGCTCCCGTTCAAATTGTGTTGTCAGGTACCTATAACCGCCGCATTCGCGAACCAAGTCTTCCATCCGCGTGTTCGGTTCTTTACCAACAACAAACACGTTCACACGACACTTCGCATTTTGAATTACCCTCATCACGCGGAGCCACGTCCCGTCAGGCAGATCGGAGTCTGTAAAGACGAGTTGTGGCTCTGTCTGCTCAAGAAGGGAGGCTAACTCCTCGCAACTCCGGCAATTCCACGTGGATATTCCCATCGCGTGAAGCGCCGGTTTCACCGAATCCACCAAGTCAAATTCTCCACGGAGAATCAGTGCAAACCCCAAGTCCTTCACATTAGTCTCCCTCTTCGGTTTCCCGACTGCCGCCTCTGGCATTTCGAACCAAAGTGCTTTGATTGTGTGTGAAGTTCCCTTTCTAAGTACATATGCAAGTTAGACCTAATTCCGTCCAGGCGTCAATTGGGTGCAATCCCGAGGCGGCGGGCGATTTCACCCTAAATCGGAAGTTGTGAGGTGAACCGAATGCTTCGACGGATAGCGGTTGCTGTAATGGCTTGAAAAGTTGGCGTCCCCGACGGGATTTGAACCCGTGTTACCGCCGTGAAAGGGCGGTGTCCTAGGCCGGGCTAGACGACGGGGACGGCGGCAAATCAGAAGTCAGAAAACAGAAGACAGAACAAACGAACCTCAAACCTAACACCAAGTACCTAACAGCTCGGTTCTTATTGCGCTCGATTGTCCGACGTAAACTCCCATCGTAGCAGGCGCGCTTCGAAACCGTCAAACAGACTTTTCTGCTTGCCAAGCGCGGGTCGGACTCCATAAACTCCCGCACCATGCGAAATCTTCTTCTAGGTCTTCTTGGCCTTACAATAGCGGCGCCGTTTATGCCCCTATTTCCGCAAGTCCGCGACAACTCGCTCGACCGCACCCAGGCGCGCTCGATGGTCATCACGAGGCGAGGCATCGTCGCGACCAGTCAGACGCTTGCCTCGCAAGCCGGGGCCCAAGTTCTTGCGCGAGGCGGCTCGGCCGTGGACGCCGCGATTGCCGCGAATGCCGTCCTCGGCGTCGTGGAGCCGATGAATAGCGGCATCGGCGGCGATCTGTTTGCCATTGTCTGGGAGGCGAAAACCGGGAAGCTGGCCGGGCTCAACTCGAGTGGCTGGGCGCCGCAAAAGCTCACTCCGGATTTTCTGCGCTCAAAGGGCATCCAGCACATGCCCCCGACAGGCATTTATTCCGTCACCGTGCCGGGATGCGTCGAGGGCTGGGCGAAGCTCCACCAAAAATTCGGCCGCCTGCCCTGGGCGGAGCTTTTCAAGCCGGCAATTTATTACGCCCAGAACGGATTTCCGGTGACCGAGTGGATTGACGCTTACTGGAAGGGAGACGCGCGGAAACTCGCGGAGGATCCGAACGCGCGGCGTTTATTTCTGATAGACGGAGGGCCGCCGAACGTCGGTGAAATCTGGCGCAACCCGGAATACGGTCGCGCGCTCGAGCGCATCGCCGCCCAAGGCCGCGACGCCTTTTACAAGGGCGAGATCGCGCGGTCCATTCTCAAGACTTCGAACCGGTTGGGCGGCGTGATGACCGCCGATGATCTCGCGGAGTTTCAAGCCGAATGGGTCGAGCCGATTTCGACCACTTATCGCGGCTGGACGGTTTACGAGCTGCCGCCGAACGGCCAAGGGATGGCGGCGCTCGAAATGCTCAACATCATGGAGAAATTTTCGCTCGGCGAATGGGGCTTCGCAGATGCGCGCGCCTGGCACGTCAAAATGGAGGCGCAGAAGCTCGCCTACGCCGACCTGCGCCGCTACAACGCCGATCCGCGCTTCGCCAAGGTCCCCT
>QHZO01000218.1:1310-2337 GCA_003224695.1 Acidobacteriota bacterium | reverse complement strand
GACGTGGCCTTCGCCAAAACCAGCGACGGCTACGAGGTCCGCATCAACGAGGACGGCCTCCCGCAGCTCCGCTTGAGCCCCCAGTACCGGCGGATGCTCGAAGCGAACAACGCCACCCGCGAAGTCCGGACGTACGTCAAAGAGCGCTTTACAGCCGCGCTCCAACTCCTCAAGAACATCGAGCAGCGCAAGCAGACCATCGCCCGTGTCTGTGACGTGATCATCCGCCGGCAGCGCGAGTTCCTTGAAAAGGGCATGGACTATCTGAAGCCGATGATGATCAAGGAAGTGGCGGAAGAGGTGGGTGTGCATCCCTCGACGGTCAGCCGGGCGGTTTCGCACAAGTACGCACATACGCCCCAGGGCGTGATCGAGCTGCGCGCCTTCTTCTCCGAAGCTGTCCAGGGACCGTCGGGCGGAGGGACATCGCTGGTTAACCTGAAGGCGCCCCCTCACGGACGATCAAATTACGTGCAAACTTCGGGAAGACGGGATCAACGTGACCCGGCGAAGTGTCGCCAAGTACCGCGAGGACATGCGCATCCCCAGCAGCCACCAGCGCCGCGTGAAAGCCTGACTGCGGCAGGCAGGCCTGAGGGGGCCGGAGTCCTTTCGGGCCTCTGGAGCAAGAAACGGAAACCATGCAAATCCGCTACACCGGTCGGCAAATGGATATCACACCCGCGCTGCGTGCCTTTACGGAAAAACGTCTCCAAAAACTTTCCCGCCTGCTTGGCGACCGGCTTGACGTGCACGTGGTGGCGAGGGCGGAAAAGCATCGCTGCATCACGGAAATCACGCTCAAATTCCGCGATCACGTGCTGGTGGCGGTGGAAGAGACGCTGGAGGCTCAGGAATCCGTCGGGCGGGCCCTGGTCAAGCTTGAGAAGCAGGCCTTGCGATTCTTTGAGAAGCGGAGGAGCCAAAAGCGCCGTCAACGGCCGTCATCTTCCATCCCCCTGCACGTTCTGGCGCGGGCGAGGCAAAACCATCGGGCGCGCCAGGTGTTGAAGACCGAGCGAGTTCT
>QHZO01000218.1:0-1303 GCA_003224695.1 Acidobacteriota bacterium | reverse complement strand
TGGTCTTCCGCAATCCCGAAACGGGGCGCGTGAACGTGCTCTACCGCCGGCCCGACGGCAACCTGAGTCTGATCGAACCCGGCCAGTGAATTGTTGATTGCCGATTGCCGATCTTCGATTGAAAGGCTTTTCAATCGGCAATCTCCAATCGGAAATCGACAATCCACACTCCATGAAACCCCCGGCAGCCAAGAGGGCCGCGAAACAGTTTGTCATCATTACGGGCCTCAGCGGCTCCGGGAAAGGCTCTGCCCTCAAAGCGTTCGAAGACCTGGGCTACTATTGCGTGGACAACCTGCCGATAGACTTGATCCCGAAATTTGCCGACCTTTGCCGCTTGCCCGACAGCCGCATCGAGCGCGCCGCCGTGGTGGTGGATAGCCGAGAAGGGGAAGCCATCAGCCAGCTTCCGGCGATGTACCAAAGCCTGCCTCGGGACGGGGTGAAGATCTCGCTGGTCTTCCTCGAAGCCTCCGACCCCGCCTTGATCCGCCGTTTTGTCGAGACGCGGCGGCCGCACCCGCTCGGCCGGGACCTCCCCGTGCGGGAAGGGATTCGCCTGGAGCGCGCGCTGCTTCGCCCCATGCGCAAACTTGCCAACGCGGTGATTGATACCACCCGCATGAACGTCCACGAGCTGCGTGAATTTGTTGAAATGCGGTTCGGGGGTCTTGCGGCGCGGCGGACTCTGCTCATCTCGGTCATTTCCTTCGGATTCCGATTTGGGGTTCCGCAGGATGCCGAACTGGTCTTCGACGTCCGTTTCCTGCCCAACCCCAATTACATCCCTCGCCTCAAGAACAAGACCGGCCGGGACCGGCCGGTGCGACGGTTCATTGATTCCTATCCTCAGACCAAGGAATTCATCCAGCGCTTGACGGACTTGTTGCTTTATCTGTTGCCGCACTATATTCGCGAGGGAAAAAATTATTTGACCATCGGCATCGGCTGCACGGGCGGCCGGCACCGCTCGGTGGCGCTGGTGGAGGAAATCGGGGAGACCTTGGCCCGCGAGGGATATAAAACCAAGGTCTCGCACCGCGACGTAGGGAAATCGTGAGGGTTGAAGCGTGAACAACGTGCTGGCGGTGGATATCGGCGGAACGCATTTCCGCGTGGGATTGTTCGACGAAGCGGGGCGGCGGCTGCTCGTCTCCGAGGGCGACACCTTGCGCGACGGCGGGCGGGAATGGATGCTCGAGCAAATCCGCAGCCGCGCCCGAGACCTTGTCGAAAAGACCGACCAGCCGGTGAAGGCTTGCGGCGCGAGTTTCGGCGGGCCCGTGGACTTCCCCCGCCAGCG